>JBMLQF010000163.1:0-33123 GCA_049241705.1 Fluviicola sp.
CACCTTCGAACAGATGATCGACACACTTCAATAATCTGGAATGGTTTTCGTTAAAGAGGTGTTAACAAGTTGGGAATCCAAAAAAAGAAAATTACATTTGATTAACAAAACACGCTAAAAAATGAAAAGAGTATTATTTACCATGATGTTGGCTTTAGTTGCCACAGTTGGCTTGAATAAAGCAGTTGCACAAGAGGTAACGAACGGTCCTAAGATCGAATTCGCTAAAGAAGTTCACGATTACGGAAACATCAAGAATGGTGCGAATGGTACCTGTACCTTTACGTTTACAAATACAGGAACTGAGCCGTTGATTATTCAAAGTGCTAAAGGATCTTGTGGATGTACAGTTCCTGAGTGGCCGAAAGAACCAATTGCTCCGGGAGCAAAAGGAGAGATCATCGTTAAGTATGACACAAAGCGCACTGGTGCTATCAACAAGTCTGTAACGATCATTTCAAATGCAGTTAATGAGCCTACGAAAGTGTTGAAGATCAAAGGAAATGTTGCTCCTCCAGCTGAAGGCGCTTCTCCGATCAACAATACGGGGGCACCAACAAATAACTAATGCAATGCGCAGTTTTATATTTGCGCTAATCATATTGAAATCCGCTGTTGGCTTCGGTCAATCAGCGGATTTTTTTGTAGAAGACCCGCTCCATAAATTTCCTCGAACTCAGGAAGGCGTCGTCTTGAGTCATACGTATATCATCGAGAACAAAGGCGACCAGCCTTTGATTATTACGGATTACAAAGTGGCGTGTCCGTGTACCAAGATTGCTTTTCCGGATACTATTCAAGCGGGGCATAAAGGGGAAATTGTGCTTACCTTTGACACCAAGGATAAATACTATCAACAAGATCGACGGATTTTTTTAGTAACAAATACTCCGAAGAAAATGGAGGAATTACGCTTCAAGGTGTATGTGATTCCTAAAGATGAAGAATGATGGAATCTGAATTAAACAAAGATCTGATCTTACGTGAGCAACTTGCTATTCAGCGAACGTTGATGGCGAATCAAACTACTTTGCTTTCGTTTATGAGAACGGCTCTCTACTTTGCAATAGCAGGACTATCCATCCGTGGTCTGCTTACAATGCATGGTTTAATGGTGGTGGAAATTGTATTTTACACGTTGGCAACAAGTACTTTTTTATTTGGTTGGATCAACTTTTTTATTCAATTGAAGCGCATTAAAAGAAGCCGTATTCATATCGGTAATTACAAGATGGAATATTTCCACGAACATACGCGACTTTGATCCTTGTCGTGTTTCATTATTAAAAAACAGATCAACTTATCAACAACCACCGTACAGCGTTCAAATAGACTGCTTGCTTTTGCGTAACTTTATACTTCGCATAATTCTAGATTCGCATGTACCTCATTTTCGATACGGAAACAACCGGTTTACCCCGTGATTGGAACGCGCCAATAACAGACTTGAACAATTGGCCTCGTGCTGTTCAGATTGCTTGGCAGTTGCATGATGACATGGGAAATTTGGTAGAAGCCAAGGATTTCCTTATCAAGCCAATGGGGTTTGATATTCCCTACGATGCTGAGCGAGTACACGGCATTTCTACACAGCTTGCAATGGAAGAAGGAGCGTATTTGGACGATGTGATCGCTGAATTCAATGCGGCATTGGATCAGGCTCATTTTGTGGTTGGACAAAACATTGGATTCGACCTCAAGATCATGGGTGCTGAGTTTTTGCGTGTGGATTCACCTACGCGTATGCACGATCTGCCTGTGCTTGATACCTGTACGGAGACGACTGCTGAAATGTGCAAGATTCCCGGAGGTAGAGGTGGTAAGTTTAAATTGCCAACCCTGACGGAATTGCATCAATTCCTATTCGACGTTCCTTTCGGGGAAGCGCATAATGCAACTGCCGACGTGGAGGCTACAACACGTTGTTTCTTTGAATTGATCCGACGTGAAGTCTTTACAGCTGAGGAGTTGCGCGTTGAAATGGATTATTTCAACCGCTTCAAAACGGTTAATCCAGCTCTAATTCAGCCAGTAGGATTGGTGCATATCAATCTGAAAGAGGCTAGTGCAAAATTAAAGAAGGAAGTAGCCGCTTCTCCGGTTTCCATTGATGAACAAGCGGCTTGGGAGCGTTTGAAAGACCTTCCGTTCGCACATTTGCATAACCATACACAGTTTACGATCCTGCAATCGACCATGGATGTAAAAGGTTTGATCAAACAAGCCTTGAAACACGAAATGCCTGCAGTTGCACTTACGGATATTGGTAACATGATGGCAGCTTTTCACTTTGAAAAAGCAATTGAAGGCATCAACAAAGACTTAGAGAACGAACGAAAAGAAGCAGAAGAAAAAGGAGAGCCATTCGATAAAAAACCACTACTTCCGATCATCGGATGTGAGATGTGCGTGTGTCGCGATCGCTTAGATAAAAGCAATAAGGACAACGGTTACCAGATCGTGTTTTTAGCAAAGAATAAGCGCGGGTATCACAACCTGATCAAATTGGCTTCTATCGCTCATACGGAAGGAATGTATTACGTTCCGCGTATTGACAAGGCAGTGATCGAACAGTACAAGGAGGATTTGATTGTACTTACAGGAAGTTTGTATGGAGAGGTTCCAAACTTGTTGTTGAACGTCGGTGAAAAGCAAGCGGAAGAGGCACTCATCTGGTGGAAAGAACAATTCGGAGATGACCTCTACGTAGAGATAATGCGCCACGGTCAGGAAGATGAAGATCGTGTCAATACACAGTTGGTAAAACTCGCTGAGAAGCACCAAGTCAAATTGGTTGCTACCAACAATACGTTCTACGCAAACAAAGAGGATGCAGGTACTCATGACGTGTTACTCTGTGTGCGCGATGGCGAACAAATTACAACACCGAAAGGTAAAGGACGCAATTTTCGCTTCGGATTGGAGAACGAAGAATACTACTTCAAGTCCTCGGATGAAATGAAGCAGTTGTTTTTGGATTTACCAGAAGCAATAGAAAGCGTAGCGGAGATCTTAGGTAAAATTGAGCCTTACGCACTAGCACGTGAAGTATTGCTTCCGGCTTTCGATATTCCAGAAGAATTCAAAGATGCGAAAGACGAAGAGGATGGTGGTAAGCGTGGCGAAAATGCATATTTACGTTACCTGACTTATAAAGGTGCTGAACGGCGTTATGACGAGATCACGGATGAGATTCGCGACCGTTTGGATTTCGAATTGGCAACGATCGAAAGAACGGGTTATCCGGGTTATTTCTTGATCGTACAGGATTTTTGTCAGGCGGCGCGGGACATGGGCGTTTCTGTTGGACCGGGTCGTGGATCCGCGGCTGGATCTGCAGTTGCTTACTGTATTGGAATTACCAATGTGGATCCTATTGCGTACGATCTCCTATTTGAGCGTTTCTTGAATCCGGATCGTGTATCCATGCCCGATATTGATATTGATTTCGATGATGAAGGTCGCGGACGTGTTATTGATTGGGTAATCGAAAAATATGGAGCCAATCAGGTGGCACAGATCATTACCTACGGTACCATGGCTGCAAAGTCATCTATTCGAGATGCTGGACGTGTTTTAGATTTGGCTTTACCTGAAACCAATGCCTTGGCAAAGCTCATTCCGGATAACTTTTCATTGGATGCGATCTTCAATTGGGAGGAGCCAAAACTTGCTGAAAAATTGGCGAATTCACCTCAAGATTTTGCTAACGTGCAAGAATTGCGTGCCATCGCCAAAGGAAACGATCTCAAAGCCCGCGTATTGCAACAGGCACAGCGCATCGAAGGTTCTGTGCGAAACACTGGTATTCACGCTTGTGGGGTCATTATCACGCCAGACGACATCACGAATTTCGTTCCAGTGGCTTTGGCTAAGGATACCGGTATGTGGTGTACGCAGTTTGATAACTCCGTAGCCGAAGAAGCCGGGTTGTTGAAGATGGACTTTTTGGGTTTAAAGACCCTGACGCTGATCAAAGATGCTGTTAGAAATGTGAAAATTCGTTACGGGATCGAACTGAATCCCGATCAATTCCCGATCGATGACGAAAAAACTTATGAATTGTTCCAACGTGGTGAGACGGTAGGGATCTTCCAGTACGAAAGTCCCGGAATGCAGAAATACATGCGTGAATTGAAGCCGTCTGTTTTCGCGGATCTCATTGCCATGAACGCTTTATACCGCCCGGGACCGCTGGAATACATCCCAGATTTTGTGAAGCGGAAGAATGGAGAACAAGAAATCAAATACGATTTGGATGCTTGTGAAGAATTTCTTGCTGAAACATACGGAATTACGGTTTATCAAGAGCAGGTAATGTTGTTGTCGCAAAAGTTAGCAGGTTTTTCCAAAGGTGATGCCGATGTTTTGCGTAAAGCGATGGGTAAGAAGCAACGCTACATTCTGGACAAAATGAAACCGCAATTTGTTGAGCAAGGTGCGGCAAAAGGTCACGATCCGGTAATTTTGGAAAAAATCTGGAAGGACTGGGAGGCATTTGCGTCTTACGCATTTAACAAATCGCATTCTACCTGTTATGCCTGGGTCGCTTATCAAACGGCGTACTTGAAAGCCAATTATCCAGCCGAGTTCATGGCTGCTGTACTTTCAAATAACTTAAACGATATTACGCAGGTAACCTTCTTCATGGAAGAATGTCGCCGCATGGGAGTTGAAGTGTTAGGTCCGGATGTAAACGAATCAGCATACGAGTTTACCGTAAACCAGGTTGGGGCTATCCGATTTGGACTAGGTGGGATCAAAGGGTTGGGAAGTGGTCCTGTTGAGAATATCATTGAAGAGCGCAAGGAGAATGGACCGTTTTCGTCCATTTTTGACATGACGAAGCGTTTGAATTTGCGATTGGTGAATAAGAAGGCGATGGAAAGTATGGCTAATGCCGGCTGCTTTGATTCCTTCAAAAACGTTCATCGAGCTCAATATTTCCACCCAGATAATTCCGGGAGAACTTTTATTGAAAACGCGCTCAAATATGGCGCGTCGCTTCAGGGAGATGAATCTTCTTCTCAAGCTTCGTTGTTTGGAGAAAGCTCGGCCATTCAAATGCCGGAGCCAACCGTTCCTGTTTGTGAAGAATGGACATTGATCCAGAAATTGAACAACGAGAAAGAAGTAGTTGGCATCTTTATTTCAGGTCACCCTTTAGATGATTTCCGAGTTCAGATCGAAGCGTTCTGTAATGGAAATGTGGCGATGTTGAGTGATCTGGTTCCGCATCACGGACGTGAATTGATCATTCCTGCTATCGTTGCAGACGTAGAACACCGTACTACAAAGAACGGAAAGCCTTTCGGAATCTTAGTGATCGAAGATTATACCAATAGTCATAAGCAATTCATATTTGGAGACACCTACCTAAAATTGCGTCACATGATGGTTAAAGACCTGTTTGTGGCCATTCGTGGAAAAGTTCAAGAGGGACCTTATCCGGATAAGATCACGAAGCAAAAGCCAATTGAGTTTGTGATCGCACAGATCGATCAATTGCAAGATCTGATGGAGAATCGTACCACAACCATGAACATTACCATTCCGATCAAATCATTGGATCAATTGGTGATGAGTCGCCTGGAAACGATCTTTTCTGATTCTGCAGGTAAATGTCAGGTGAAATTTACGGTGGTGGATCATTTAGACAACATTTCCGTGAGTATGCCATCGCGAAAATTGCGTGTAGAACCGTCCTTGAAGATGATCAATGCGATCCGGGAATTGCAATTGGATGTAGAGATCGTTGGAAATTAATCCAAGATAGCGCGTAATTCGAGTAGTTCGTCCACTTTTTCAGAATTTCCAACTTGCTGAAAAGCGGCTACAAGATTCGTGAGCATACGACGGATAATGTCTGAATTCGAGCACGGTTGAAAATGGAAGGGTTGTGGACGTTGCTGAATACTACTCAAGAACTGAATGATATCGTCTTGATGAAAAATGCTTCCCTTAGAAAAACAATTGATATAGAAAAGCACCCCATACTCGTTAGCATTGGATACAAACGGGTTTGTTTGATTCTCGTCCATATACGCTAGCACGAAATGATTTGGCAGGTTAACACCGTAAATGGGCATGCCCAGTTTTTGTGCAACAAGACTATACAAGATGCTTAAACTTAAGGGATTCCCTTTTTTGGATTCGATGACCGTATTCAGATAAGAATTCATTGGAGAATTGTAGTTTTTTGCATTCCCACTAAATCCATAAGTACCAAAGAAGATCTTGTTTAGCACTTTCACCTTTTCAAAGGCGGTCATATTCTCGTTGATCTCTAACCAGCAATCACGTTCGATGCGATCCATGAACTGCTCGATCTTCTTTACATCCAAAGACGGGTATTGATACCTAGCGATGATCAATGCACCTTGAAGAAGCTGTTTTTCCGCACTTGAGTACCAGTTTTGCAGATCATGTTTTACACTTTCAAATTGAATGTCGTGGATGATCTGTTCAATGCGTGATTGGAACAACAAACCCAGATCGCGTTCTTCCCAAGATGATTCTAAATAGGGAATGGCATCTGGACCAACTTCCATCAATTTGTCACGAACATGCGTGAAAACCCCTTCATCCGGGTCATCCATGAGTGCAATCAGTGCTTGTATGGAACGTTCATCGATCATAAAACAAAGGTAGAACTTAACGTTTTTGGTTTTATTCTCGATGTTAGTTGTTATAAACACCGGATGTTTGATTATGCAAAATCCAAGATTTCAGGGTGATTCAATGATAAGTAAATGACAAAAGTCATGAAATTGTGCCCGCTTTGATCATGAATTTTCTCAGCAAGTGTAGGGATATTTGTACAACTTACTTAGACTAGTTGCTTTATGAGAAAAATGATTTTTACCTGTACTATGTTGGTTTTTTCTAATATGGTTAAAGGTCAGTTGTATTTTGAAATGGGTGGAGGTTATGGATTTTCGACCGCTTCAGAAGTAATTGATTACGACATTACGACAAATCTTAATTCAACCGGTTGGACCCAAGTTGTAACTTTAGTGAAAGGTTCCTATGGTGCCGGATTGAACTATGGCCTCAATGTTGGATACAAAATGAAATCAAATATCAGTTTTGAATTAGGAACAAATCTGTTGAACGGGCATAAATTTTCTGGAACTAGTAGCTATAATTCGAGTAGTCTAACCGAAGAGTCCAAATGGACTTGGCAAGGAAGAATGCTTCGTTTTAACCCAAAGATTGGATTTATTGGAAATGGAACGAAGATAGTTCCATTTGCAAAAGTTGGATTTGTCTTGGGGGTAAATGGAAAGATCCGTTATTCCGAAACGGAAAGCAGCTCGGATGGTGATTCCAGAGAAACGGCATTTGAATTATACGAAAATTTGGCATTTGGATTTTCTGGTGAATTTGGAGCTACATACACCATTAAAGAAAAGTGGGGGATTAGTTTATCCGCTCAAGGGATCGGAATGAATTGGGCGCCGGGAAGGTTAAGTTATACAAAAGAGGTAGTGAACGGTGTAGACCAGTTGCCATCTATGTCGACCATTGATAAAGAAATTGTTTTTGTAGAAGAGATTACGCAGAGTTCTTCAACTCCACCAAACTCCAACTCTCCGGATGAGTATCATAAAATGTATTTCCCGTTCAGTAGCTTTGGTGTATCCTTGCAAATTCGCTACAATCTGTAACTGAATAACGGAAATGACGCTTTAGATGTATGGAATCCCGCTGATTAGTTGGGAGTAATTTGTACATTCATCTTGTAAATCTAAACATTATGACTATTCGAATAGTCCTTGGTTGCATCTGTCTTTTGTTTTTTGCACAAGCCCGAGCTCAAGAATTGCGCAGTTTTCAGGAAGGCGGGCGCTACGGTTTTAAAAAAGGAACTGAAGTAATCATTCCTGCCCTGTATAGCTATGCCTCAGAATTTTCAGATGGTGCAGCTTTGGTCAAGGAAAATGCTTCCTGGGGTTTCTTAAAGGAAAACGGCGAATGGTTGGTAAAGCCTTCTTTTGATAATGCTCAACCTTTTCACGATGGATTTGCATTGGTCCTAAAAGGAGGTAAATATGGTTTGATTGATCGTTTTGGAAAACTGGTTGTGCCAATGGCCTTCAATAAGATCGTGAAAGACTGGGATGGATTTCAATTGTTTGGCGAAAAACTGGGATATTACAATCCAAAATGGGGCACCTATATTCCTTCAGAATTTGATAAGATTGACCACGCACGTTTTTTTTCAATCGCTCGTAAAGGAAATGAATACTTCATATTTCATGATGGCAAACAGTTAGCAACAACAAAGTATATTCCGCAATTGGCCCATTATAATCATCCATTTCTAGATATGAAGAAGCTGGATGGTACCTTCTATTACGGGATTTTAGATACAAATGGGGTAATGGTTATACCACAGGTTTATACAGGTTTCCAATTATTGAATGTGCAGGAATACCACATTGAACCGAATGATCCTGGATATTTTTATGTGTATGAATTGGATAGTACGGTTGTGGCACTTGATGAATACACGATGGAATACAATGTGTTTGGACCAACCCAAAAACGTGTTTTGAACGCACAACTGCAACCGATCCACCCCGGTTTGTGTTTCAACGTGCAGGTTCAGGAAGGTATGATGCAATTGATTGTAAACGATCAATTGGCAACCATGCAGTCTGATGGTACTTTGAAATATTCCAAATACAACTATGTTAATTTACTTGGAGGACGTCTTATCGCCAGCGGTAAAGATGGAGTTGATATATTGAACAGAAAGGATAGTACCATACTTGCACATTTCGGAAGTTTTGCGATACCCTCAAGAATGGTTTTTGACATTGATCCGGAGACTGGCGAAGAGCGTTCGTATGGCGCAGATTTACCTTATCAATTGATACTGGTTTCAGAGGCTTCATATATTTATACAGATACAATTACTGTTGCCTTTTATGATCCTTGGAGCCTTTCGCTGGTCACGGCTTATTCGGACGCGGCAGTGAATTTCGAAGAATTGGTAGGTGATCACACCTTTACAGCACTTATTATGCGTTCCGGAGAAAATAATTTCAATTACTGGATTCCGGGAATGAAACCTATCAGTAATTACCCTTTTACCTATTTGAAATATGTTGGCGGTCAATTTTTCATGGCTTCTGAAGGCAATGGAACCTTTTTATTTTCCTGGATAACTGGAAAACGTTTACCAATAGACGGAGATGGAACTGCTGTTTGGAGCACGACACTTAGTGAAGAGCATTTAACCATCAATTATGAAACGGACGAGAATAATTGGACTATCGCGAATCCATATGATGTTCCATTTGTGAGACTGAATTATGCGAACGGAAAATATGGTGTGATCGATCCGGATGAACGCCTTTATTTTGGGCCATTTGACAGCATTGTGCAAGTGCAAAAGATAGATTATAAACATGACAAATATTTGCTTCAAGTGTATGACGGGGAACTGTGTGGGATGATCAATTTACTGACCGGTGAATACATTTCGCCAAGATTTTCAGGGCCTTTAAATATGAAGTTTGATGGAAGCGCCTGGAATTTTTATGCCCTCGAGGATGAAATTCATCCAAGAAAATACATCAGCTCAAAAGGGAGATCTTTGGACGGTTTGCCTGAGGAACCGGTTTTCTATAAAGAAAAGGGGAAAATGGGTGGAAGAATCTATGCGCCACATAAAGACACGATGGTTGATTGGATTCCTCCTATTTACAAAGCATTGAATTACACCGAATTCTTTTTGAACTTTAAGGCGCAAGACGCACGTACCAAGAAATGGGGCTTGTTGGATATGGCAGGAGACACCCTTGTTCCTTTTGCTTATGATCGTTTTGTGTATCGTGAAATGAACTTAGGTATGGGTGATTTCATGGCATTAGAACTGTACAACAAGAAAAAGCTAGGATTGTATTATCCGGTGCGCAAAAAAATCATTCCCGCTGTTTACGATCGAATCGATGAAATTGAAACTTCCGACTATAACAACAATTTACTATTAGCAGTTTCCAAGGGTAAAACAGCGCTTTATCGAGCGTCTGATTTTGATGAGATTTTGCCTTGTGAGTATGACGGTATAAGCGTGGTTGAATATATCGAGAAAGAACGACTTGAAGTTCGCGTAGTGAAGAATGGAAAAACGGCTATTGTGTGGTTGAACAATTACGATCAGTTGAAACAATTGAAGATAAAATTGAATCAGGCAGTTTGGTATGACCTGGTCTTTGGAGATAATGCTTACATCAAGACTGCTTCAGGATGGCAACACAAGAATTTAGCAACGGACAAGACGGAAGTCATAACTGAGTTAAAAGAATTGTATGTTTTTGATCTGGAGCAAACGTTTCAGGTAGAAGATGATAAAATTGGATTCAAGAACGCAAAGGGTAAATGGATTCTCCCAAATAAATACACGTCGTTTTTGGTCATCGATGGTAGTATACTTGGTTTTGAAAATGGAATACTCATGTATTTTGAATGTGCTCAGGATGCAAAGGAATGTCGCAAACATGCTTGGAATGAATGGTAAGTTAATTTGGATTGTGCTGCTTTTTGTGGCTTTTACTTCTTGGGGACAAACTCCTATTTCAAGTGCTTTTAAATTGAAGTGGAAAACCGATATTGGGATAACGTGTTACCGGACGAATATGATCCTGAAGGACGGAATTATTTATTTGGGTTCCAATGGAGCAGATCGAAATAGTTTGGATGATTCAAAGGATGGTGTGCAAGCGATTGATGCAAAATCCGGTAAAACAATTCGTCGCTATGGGATACCCTACTTAGGAGATAACGATGTTGCAGGAATTGCTATTTCTGGTAATCGCTTGTTCTTTGGAACGGATAATTATGCGTTTCTCTGTTTTGATCTTCAAAGCGGAAAAGAAGTATGGAAGGTTGCTACTCCATATGATGTAGAAAGTGCTCCTGCGCTGGCTGATTTGAATCAGGATGGAACAGTTGATGTGGTTTACACCGTTGAAGGAAATGGGATCTATGCGCGTTCAGGTGCGGATGGTTCCTTAATTTGGCAAAAAGATTCTGTCAGCGCTCACGGTGGAAATGCTGCTCCAAAGTTGGCAGATCTCAATGGAGACGGTGTACAAGATGTGATCTCTTCCATTCGCGGCTTACCGAATAGTGACGAGATCGACGGTTTTAAAATGCTCCTCTACGGAGATTATCATTGGGCCTTGGATGGCAAAACGGGTCGTGTGCTCTGGATGGTTCCAAGTGGTGCAGGAATTCATAATACACCATTTATTTATCGAGAAAAGGGTAACATGCGCATTGCTTTGATGGATTGCTATGGCGAATTCAAAGTGGTAGATTCACTGGGTAACGTTATGGGTGTGGCTAATTTTGGTTACGGCTATTTCAATTCTCCTGTCATGACCACAGATCAACATGTGGTACTTGGAAATGTATCGGTGGATTGGCGATCTGAATTGATCGAAATAGAAACGGAATCTGAAATACCCTACCTGAGTGGTGCTGCTGAATCCAATTATGTAAAAGCCGAAGGTCCTATCTCTGCGACCACTATTGTAGCTGATGTATTGGGGACCGGGAAACAGCAACTCATCGGTGTTACCGAACAAGGCATCCTGTTCATCGCAGAAACTAACGGAAAGGAGATCAAGCAATACAAATTGAAAAAGGGTGCCGAGGCCAGCGTCATGGTTGCAGATATCGACCGCGACGGTTACCTGGAGCTCTTGGTAGCCGAATTGGATGGCACCTTATATTGTTACGCTACCAAATCAAAAGGAAAAGTGGAGTACGGATGCTTTGGATGTAATTGATCTCACTCGTGAGAATTTATATCGGTTTTTTGCGGTCAAGAGTACCTGTGAAGATCTTCATGAACGGAATCGAAATAATTGTACCTTTCACTAAAGATTATTTTAACAGGTGAAAACGCTCCTCTTTTTAACTTTTACATGCTGGTTTGGGACGTTCAGTGCCCAACCTTTCCGTTAAGACGTCGATGCTAGAAACTACGGATTAGAACTCATGGATGAGTTTGGGGTGGGAGAGAAATAGAAAAAGGACCCCGAAAGGCCCTTTTTTTGTGTAACTTATGGATCACCAACTACGCTTATTACACATTTTTCGGAAAAGGGTCTGAAAATGCAGTGCCCTTGTTCCATTGTTCAATTTCGTTTTCATTTAATTGGCAGGATCTCAGATCTTTTGTGATCTGTTCGATGTCCATATCTTGACCGATAAAAACGAGTTCATTGGTGCGATCACCCCATTGTTTACTCCATTTTGAATCGATGTATTCTTTATTTTCCAAGTAGCTTGGATAGTTGATTCGATCACCATAAGGAATGCTTGCCCACCAAACCCCTGCTGTTTCCATTCTTGATGATCCACCGGCTTGTGAAAAATTGATCGCGTCGTTTGGTCTGGAAGCTAGCCAAAACAAGCCTTTAGCACGAATGATATTATTCGGATAGTCTTGGTTTAAATAAGTCCATAAACGATCCGGATGAAAAGGAACTTGATCACGGAAAGCAAAAGATCCAATACAGTATTCTAAAGTTTCTGGTGTATGGTGCTCATTTTCCAGCTCTTTTTTCCAACCGGCAGTTTCTTGTGCTGCGTCAAAATCAAAAAGTCCCGTATTCAGAATGTCATGAATATCAATGTTTCCAAACGTGGTTTCTATAATTCTTGCAGATGGATTCAATTTTTGTAATGCAGCTTTAAGCAAACCAACTGTTGTGGAGTTCACAAGATCTGTTTTGTTAAGGATAATTACGTTCGCAAATTCTATTTGATCGGTAAGCAAATTCACGATCGTTCGATCATCTCCCTCAATATCCGTTAAGTCGCGATCAGTCAATAATTCGTGACTGCCAAAATCGCGAAAGAAATTATAACAATCAACAACGGTAACCATGGTGTCGATGTAACTGAATCGCGATAGATCAATACCTTGTTCTTCATCGACGAACGAAAAAGTCTGTGCTACCGGAACAGGTTCGCTAATTCCGGTACTTTCAATGAGTAAGTAATCAAATCTGTCCTCACGAGCAAGTTTTTCTACTTCTTGCATGAGATCCTCACGCAAGGTGCAGCAGATACATCCATTGCTCATTTCAACTAGTTTTTCTTCCGTTCGTGATAAACTTCCTTGTTGCTCAACCAAGCGTGCATCAACATTCACCTCGCTCATGTCGTTCACAATCACAGCAACTTTCAACCCCTCTTTATTCTGAAGGACATGGTTAAGGATGGTTGTTTTACCTGCTCCTAAAAATCCGCTAAGTACGGTAACGGGAAGTTTTTTTTTACTCATATCGCTTGTTTATACCAGTCTATAATTTGCATCAAATGATCCTCACCATAGTGTTTCATGAATGCCTGCGTTTCTTTATGCGATGTGTCTTGAAGAATCCGTAGTCGTTCTGAAACAAACAAAGGCGTTAGAGCAATTTTGCACTTTTCTTCAATGCAGGTTTTCCATTCTTGAAATGTTCTTGGGATCATTTTTTTGGACAAAACTAACAAATGATTTGAATAAACGCAACAAAGTTGCAATAAGTTAATTTAAAATGTTTTCAATCTGTTTTAAATGCCTCAAGTTGTGTTGAATAATAAAATGGAATGTGTCACCGGCATTCATTCGGATCCATTTGCTCAGCGTTGTTGGAATGCGGATGGCATGTAAAGATTTGTTTTCAGATAACTTCAAGAGTTCCAGCATTTCTTCTTGCTGTGCTAAACATTTTTCAATAACCCTGCTGTCTAATTGACTATGAATGGGATTTTTGTCCCGGAAGGTTTTCATTTTATTGAGTTTTTCTTTTGGCTCCATGCTTTTGGCAAAATAGCTTCCCAACCAGCTACTTTTAAATACAGAATTGGAAGGTGCTGTGCTAAGGGAAATTTGATTGCGTAAGGCCGGAAGGTAAAAATCTCCATATCGGTTCAAATGCTCGATGCATTCGAGTACTGACCATGATTCCGGTGTAAGTCTTTTATTCAATGTTACATCGTCCTTTTTCTGGAGCGCACTGATGGTTTCCTTGAAGTACTGCGTTTTATTCGTTAAACCATTGATCCAATCTTGCTGTTTCATATTGCCAGTTTTTACGTGACAAAGATTCAAACTACCGCTTGGAATTTTCTTGATTCAAATCAAGACTTTTTCTGTAGACGGGATAATGTTTCGGGCGTCATGCGGAGGTAATTTGCTATGTGTTTGTGGGGAATTTCCTGGAAGAGTTGTGGACTTCGTTTCAATACCCGTTCGTATCGTTCCGCAGGGTAGGTGGTGAGTATGTCGATCTCGCGCTCCAATTGTTGGATAATAAGATTTTCTAAAAGCGAAAGCCACCAGTTTTGGGCTTCATGACGCTGAATTAACTCTAAAAACTCATACTTACTCAACGTACGAATCCGACTGGTTTTAATGGCCTGAATGATGTATACAGTCGGTGTGTCTTTTAAGAAAGAATCTAAACTTACAATAAAGTTTCCAGCGTAACCAAAGCGGATGTTTTGCTCGCCTTCTTCGGTTCTAACGAATATGCGTACTGTTCCTGATTGAACGTAAAAAATACGTAGATCGGTTTGTCCTTCATTCACAATATAGTCGTTCCTTTTGATCTCAAAGTCATCGCTCATTTGAGCCATCAGAACCTGTGTAAAATCTATCGAAGTTGCATTCATACTGTTTAAATCAGTTGTTTGTCTGATTAAAATTAGTGATGAACTACGGGATCACTTCATCAACTCTGCGATCAAGCGATCGTTCGAATAGCCTTCTGCCTCTGCGCGGTAATTGCGCACGATACGATGGCGCAAGATTGGTGTCGCAACAGCCTTTACATCGTCAATATCTGGTGAGAATCTTCCATTCAATGCTGCGTGACATTTCGCTCCTACGATCAAGTATTGGGATGCGCGTGGACCTGCTCCCCAAGAAATGAAATCTTTTGTGATCTGCGGCGCAAACTCACTGTCTTTTCGAGTTTTTCCAACCAAGCGAACAGCGTATTCCAAAACGTTGTCAGGAACCGGAATGCGGCGGATCAATTCTTGGTATTGCGCAATCTGTTCGCCGTTCAAAATGTGCTTTAAATTGATCTTCGTATCTGAAGTGGTTGCTTTCACAATGGCCAACTCCTCAACAAAGCTTGGATAATCCACCCAAATATTGAACATGAAGCGGTCTAATTGTGCCTCTGGTAAAGGATAAGTTCCTTCTTGTTCGATCGGGTTTTGGGTAGCTAACACGAAAAATGGATGAGGTAATTCGTAGGTTGTTCCTGCAGCGGTGACGCGACGTTCCTGCATCGCTTCCAACAAAGCGGATTGCGTTTTAGGAGGAGTACGGTTGATCTCATCAGCTAAAATAATGTTGTTGAACAATGGTCCCTTGATGAACTTGAATTGACGCGAATCATCCAAGATCTCTGAACCAACAATGTCACTAGGCATTAAGTCAGGAGTAAACTGAATACGATTGAACGACAAACCTAAAGTTTGAGCGATGGTGTTCACCAAGAGTGTTTTAGCCAATCCCGGAACTCCGACCAGCAAACAGTGACCGCGTGAGAAGATCGAGATCAAAACCTGATCCACAACGTCGTCTTGTCCAACAATTACCTGGTGGATCTCTTGTTTGAGTGCTTTATAATCTTTAACTAGTTGTTCAATAGCAGCTACGTCTGACATGTTCTTGCGTTTTTCAGTTAGTTAAGGTACCCACACATTTTGGAAAACACAGCCTTTGAAGCTGTCATCAATGCGAATATAAGCTGTTGAAATGCGAGATTTTGTCCAGTTCATGATCGCTTGATTGCGTTTTTCTTCTTCAGCAAATGAGCGGAACATCGGATAATCATCCTTCAAGTTGGCAATATGCGGTTGCGTACGTTCAGTCAAGCGGACAATGCGAATTCCTTGTTTGCGCTCCATGAAATCGAAATACAGATCGGGCTGTGTAACCTCGTTCATCCCTAAAGCATCTGTTAAACGGAACATCATCGGGTCTACTTGATTGATGTCTTCAATGCTCCAACGTTGCTCTCCCGTAATCGGATTCAAAATAGTACCGTTATTTTCCTTTGTTCCCGGATCGTTCGAATAAATGCGCACAGCATCCTCCCATGTGATCTTATTTGCTTTCAGATCATCGTAACATTTTTGAAGACGAATAGCAGCTGCATCCAATGAATCCAATGAGAATTCTGGGATCACCAAAATGTGGTTAACAATGTAATCATCTCCTTTTCTGTCCAACATCTGCATGATGTGGTAGCCGTATTCTGTTTCGAAGATGTCTGAAATCTCACCAGGTTTTAGTCCGTATGCTGTTTCCTCGAATGCTTTCACCATCATTCCACGAGTAGCCTCGATGCGCCCACCTTTTGCTGCACTTCCCGGGTCATCCGAGATACGTACCGCTTCGGCCGTAAAAGAACGCTTACCTGACAAGATCATTTTTCGTGAATCTTCCAATTCTTTGTATGCACGTTCTTTATCTGCTTTCGTGATCGATGGGAAAATGGTGATCTGTTGGAACATCAATTGCGAGTTGATGAAAGGCAAACTATCTTTCGGGATCTTCTTGAAAAACTCTTCCACTTCACGCGGAGAAACAGAGATATTCCCGATTATCCCACGTTCAACTTCTTGTCCTTGTAAACGTTTTTTGATCGTCGCTCGGAACTCCTCTTTGATCTGAGATTTGGATTTGCCGTAAAAAGATTCGATGGTGATCGGATTTCCTTTCTCATCCTTGGCATCTTTCATTTGTGCTTCAATAGCGCGCAAACGATTTTCCATTTCAGCATCTACCTGTTCGTCAGAAATTTGAACAGAGTCCAATTCTGCTTGATTCACCAACAAAAACTGATACATCAGATTCTCCAGGATCTGACATTCAGCATTTGCAGGAAGTTCTTCACCACTCTGTTTCATTAATTGCTTCTGTCCTTCGATCTCTGACAACAGAATGATATTGTCACCAACTTGAGCTACCACCTTGTCGATCACTTTGGTTTGTCCAAAGCCCGCAAACGCAGTAAACAAAGCACATAAAAGCAAAAACGCTGTATTACGCATAAGGTCTGAAATGATTAAGTTGCTAATTTCGGTTTTTGTTTCGACATGAGAGCAAGAACGGCCTAGTTTTTAGTTTATTTTATGAGCCCTAAACATAAAAAAAGGCCGGATCAACCGGCCTTTCAAAAATAGGATTCGTTTTATTTACCCAAGGAGTACAAAACGTCTTTGTTTACAATGATCGGGTGTTTTTTGGCCAATTCCTCCAACCAGATCTTTTCCAAATAATTCTGGTAGTCTGAAGTAGCAGCACCTTTTGCTTCTGAAAGCAGTTTTGGTGCCGGAGCCATGATTTCGTCCACTTTGACAATGTAGATCTTATTCTCGTAGGTATAAGCCGGATTTACCCCAACTTTCAAGTCACGACCTTTTAAGAATGGAGTAGTTTCTACTTCAAACTTAGAGGTGCGAACTTTCAGGTTCAATTCAGATTCTTTGTTCACTTTCGCGATCACAGTTTTGGATGAAATGGTATCGCTTTTCAATAGAGCCGCTACTTGTTTTGCTACATCGTCATTCAAACATTCGTAAACGTAGGCATTGTAGCGCTTGCCCCAAGTGTATTTGTCGTTGTTTGCGGCAAAGAACTCTTTCAAACCGGTCGTGTCTTTGATTGCTTTGTTCCAAACCTTATCTGTCATGATCTCATACAACAAGATTCCGTCGTGGTATTCTTGCATCAATGCTTTGAACTCAGGGTACTTGGTTTCTAATTGACGTTCTTCATAACCCAAGATCTCTGCTTTTTGCCAGTTTGCATATTGCTTCTCTACCAGGTTTTTGCTATCCATGCGTTTCACACCACGGAAATTCTTCGCCAAATAAGCTGCAAATTGTTTTTGCGTGTACTTCTGATTTCCAAGGGTGAACATCACCTTATCCGTCTTCAAGTTATCCGCTTTCCAAGTTCCTTTGAAATAGTTTGAATCGATGTTCTGCACAAACCATTTGCTTGTTTTTTTGTAACTGTCTTTGTAGCCGTAATTGCTTTTCAATTTGGCGATGAACGATTGTTGCGTAATGATCGAACGCTCGTCCTTGTTCACTTTCGCCTGGATCTCTTTTTTCAATTCATCAAAACTGCGCAATGGTGTCCAAGACAAACGCTTGATGATGTGGAACCCATATTCAGTTTTTACCGGTTTTGAGATCTCTCCATCTGTTTTCAAGGCGAATGCAGCTTCTTCGAACTCTAACACCATACGGGTGGTAGTTCCTGTTCCGAACAAAGGAAGTTCACCTCCTTTTTCCGCTGTTTGAGCATCGTCAGAAAATTCACTGGCAAGTGTTGCGAAAGACTCACCTTTTTGCAATTTTTCGTAGATCTCATTGATCTTCTTTTCTGCACTTTGGATGTCTTCAGGAGTAGCATCTTTTCCGGTAGCCACCATGATGTGGGCAGCTTTCATCGTTCCACGAGCCGGACGTTGATCGACCACTTTCAAAATGTGGTATCCGAATCGAGAACGAACCGGATTGGAGATTTTACCAATCGGTGTGTTATAAGCGGCTTCTTCAAATTGGAAAACCATTTGAAAGGCCGTAAAATATCCCAAGTCGCCTCCATTTCGCTGTGCAGAAGGATCTTCTGAACCTCCTTTTGCCTTCGCAACTGTAGCAAAGTCTTCACCCGCTTCGATACGCTTTTTGATCGCCATAATGCGGTTGTATGCTTTCAGCGTATCTTCCGGACTTGCATTTTCATCTACTTTGATCAGGATGTGAGAAGCCCGCACTTCGGTTTGCATGCGATCGTAAGCTTGTTTAACCAAAGCCTTGTTTTGTGTAGAATCGATCAAGTAAGGTTGTGCCAGTTGCTTGCGGTAACCCTCCAATTCCTTTTTCAATTTTGGAATCGTGTCGTAACCCAAAGCTTCTGCTTCTGCCACTTTCAATTTGAATTTCTTGAAAAGCTCCATGTACTCGTCCAATGACTGTTGGTCGTACTTTGGATTGTTGTTGTTTTTCAAATAAATCTGCAGGAATTCCGATTTGCTAACCTTCTTTCCATCGATCTCTAGTACTGTGTCGTCTTTTTGAGCGCTAACTTGCATCGATAAAAGCACTCCAAGTGCCAGAATTAATCTTTTTTTCATGTGGTGCAGTTGTTTTTTTAGTTCAAACCAAGAACCCAAATTTAACACATTGTTCTGAAGTGTTTATGCTTTTGGGTCGTTTCTCTAGATTTTATACGTCTCTAGAGATGCAATAAAAGAAAAAAGGTTGCTACGTTTCGAGAATCGAGCAACCTTTTAACAAGTATTTACAATTTATTTCAAGCTGTAATTCGGAGCCTCACGTGTAATAGTCACGTCGTGTGGGTGCGATTCGCGCATTCCTGCTGATGTGATGCGAACGAAGGTTGCGCCTTTCAATTTGTCGATCGATCCAGCACCGCAATAACCCATTCCGGCACGTAAACCACCGATGATCTGGTAAACCACCTCGAACAAATGTCCTTTGTAAGGTACGCGTCCAGAAATTCCTTCCGGAACCAATTTTTTCACATCATCCTCTGCATCCTGGAAGTAGCGATCTTTCGATCCTTTCTGCATCGCTTCCAAAGACCCCATTCCGCGGTATGATTTGAATTTTCTTCCTTCGTAAATGATCGTCTCTCCCGGAGACTCTTCTGTTCCGGCAAACATGGATCCGATCATCACGATGTCAGCTCCGGCAGCGATTGCCTTCACGATATCTCCAGTATAGCGAATTCCACCATCTGCGATCACCGGAACTCCAGTTCCTTCTAAAGCCAAAGCCACATCGTTCACGGCTGTCAATTGTGGAACTCCCACACCAGCAATGATACGTGTTGTACAGATCGAACCAGGTCCGATACCTACTTTAACCGCATCGGCACCAGCTTCTGCTAAATATTTCGCAGCTTCTGCTGTCGCGATGTTTCCAACGATCACATCCAAGTTCGGGAATAAGGATTTAACCTCTTTCAACTTCGTAACAACACCTTCCGTATGTCCGTGAGCCGTATCGATCACAACTGCATCAACACCCGCTTCTGCCAAAGCTTTTACACGGTCAATCGTGTCAAATGTAACCCCAACTGCCGCTGCAACGCGCAAACGACCGTATTGGTCCTTACACGAGTTTGGATGTGTTTTTACTTTAATGATATCGCGGTAAGTGATGAGTCCGATCAAACGGTTGTTCGCATCTACTACCGGTAATTTTTCAATTTTATTTTCTTGCAAGATCTCCTCAGCTGTAGCCAGACTCGTACCATCTTTGGTTGTCACCAGATTTTCACTTGTCATCACTTCACGCACCGGACGATTGTGGTTTTTTTCGAAACGCAAGTCGCGGTTTGTGATGATTCCTTTCAAAATGCGGTTATCATCCACTACCGGAATCCCTCCGATCTTAAATTCCGACATCAATTTCAGTGCGTCGCCTACCAAAGCATCTTCCGAAAGAGTTACCGGATCGAGGATCATTCCACTTTCAGAACGCTTTACTTTACGTACTTCCAAAGCTTGCTCTTCGATGGACATGTTTTTGTGGATCACGCCGATTCCACCCTGTTGCGCTAACGCAATTGCCAGGTTGGCTTCTGTTACTGTATCCATCGCTGCAGATACAATTGGGGTATTGACCTCGATGTTTCGTGTCAATTTACTTTTCAATTGCACGTCGCGTGGAAGAACTTGTGAAAAAGCTGGGACTAAGAGTACGTCGTCGTATGTGAGACCTTCTCTGACTGTGTTGAGATTGGACAGTGCCATGTATGAACCTATTTTTGCAATAAATTCTCGCAAAAGTAAGGTTTTTCAATGAGATTCAAATCGTTTTAGTTAGAATTTCCATTAAAAAATCATTAATTCCGGCTTCAGAACCTAAAAGTTTGTTAAACTGACCAATGTCATAAATAGTTGCTTGCATTTTTCTTAATCTTGTGTATGATGTTTGGAAGACTTGTACTTATAGGCCTGTTGACTTTACTTATTTCAGGCAAGGTGGCGGCTCAAGATCAACAGCGTTTGATCCAGTTGTCAGGTGTGGTGGTTTCCGCCGACAGTTTGAATGAAATGCCTTATGCAACTGTATTTGATAAAACGGTGCGCAGAGGAACGATCGCGGATATTTACGGTTTCTTTTCAATGGTGGTCCAACCGGGCGATACGATCTTGTTCAAATATTACGGACACAAACCGTCTTCATTCATCGTTCCGGATACCTTGAAAGAAGATCGTTATTCGATCATTCACATGATGGAAATCGATACCTTACAATTGCAAGAGGTCGTGATCTATCCATGGCCATCCAAAGAAGCATTTGCACAGGCGTTCGTTGAGATGAACCCGTATGAAGATGCCATGCTCAGAGCACAGAGATTATTATCCGGTCAAAGTTTGGCGAATATGGCAAATGGTGTTTCCAGCGATGCTTCGATCTCCTATGGCAATGTGATGACGCAACAGAATACGCGTTTGTATACCATGGGACAATCTCCGGTCAACAACTTGATGAACCCTTTCGCCTGGGCAACCTTCCTGCAGAAATGGCGGAACGGAGAGTTGCAGCGTCAATAAGCTATTCAGCTAATCCTTTTTTGTAGCGTTCCAGGCAGCGATTTCGCGCGAACTGGTGATCAATAATCGGTTTCGGGTAGGAACACGTTCCGTATTCCGGCACCCATTTTTTAATGTATTTAAGCTCCGGATCGAACTTTTGCAATTGACTTTCCGGGTTGAAAATACGGAAGTAGGGAGCAGCGTCACATCCGGAACCACTTGCCCATTGCCAACCACCAACATTGCTCGCTAATTCGAAATCCAGGAGTTTTTCCGCGAAATAACGCTCTCCTAAGCGCCAATCGAGTAGGAGGTGTTTGGTTAAGAAACTGGCAACTACCATACGTACACGGTTGTGCATGTGTCCCGTTGTATTCAGCTCGCGCATACCCGCGTCAACAAGTGGATATCCCGTTTTACCGGCACACCATGCGGCAAAGTGTTCTTCGTTCTTTTCCCATTCTATCCGATCGTAAGCCGGTTTAATCGCTTTGAATGGCGATTCCGGAAAAACGAACAGGATCATCTGATAGAAATCTCGCCAGATCAATTCATTGAGATAGGTCTCGTTCGTGCGCTGAGCTTGACGTGCGAGTTCGCGAATAGAAATTGTACCAAAGCGCAAATGGACACTCAATTTACTGGTCCCGTTGATCGCCGGAAAGTTTCTGGTTTCCGCGTAGCGTTTTAACAGTTCGTCGTTTACGGTCTCTGGTGGAAAAACATGTAGCTCCTCAGCTCTAAAACCAAGTTCCTTTAAACTAGGAATAGGCTTTTCTTCTGCCACGGGAACAAGGTGATGAGCATAGCGTTCAACCGGGTAGGAAGAAAAATAGAAATCATTCAGCTTAGCTTTCCATTTGCGCATGTATGGTGTGAAAACAGTGTAGGGTTTGCCATCATCTTTTACTACCTCCAATTTTTCGAAGATCACGTGGTCTTTGGCTCCCACAAAATCACAATTCAATGCTTTTAATTTTTCAGCGATATAGCGGTCGCGTTCTTTTGCATAGGGCTCGTAATCGCGATTCGTCACAACTGCTTGATAGGATCCGTCTGCAACTAATTGAGGCAGGATCTCTTTTGGATTTCCAACGTATACTTCCAGAATAGCGCCATGTTGCTTATATGCATCATGAAGACGCGTTATGGCTTCGTGAATGAATCGAACGCGTTGATCATTTCGCGGTAGCAGGTCCAAAATGGTTGTGTCGAAAATGAAAACAGGTTGTACTTGTTCTCCCATCTTGAGCGCTTTGTACAAACCGGCATTGTCATGAATGCGCAAGTCTCTTCGGTGCCAAAACAAGATCTTCATTTGGTCAAACGGATTAGTTTCTGATCCGGTTTGGCATAGGAATATTGCTCCAAGAATTGTCCGGAATAATAGCTGTCTAGTCCGCCCACTGCTGCTAAATTCAGTTTTTCCAAATTTAGAAAGCCGTTTTCGGTGAAACTGTTTTCAGGAAGGTAAACTTGTTTTATCAAGCCAACCAGTAAATGCGTGCCGTTAAAGATCTTGTGTTCTTCATGAAGTTCCAGGCCAATCTGGATGGGTGAATCGGCTACAAATGGAGCAAAAAAATTATTCTTGAATTCCGGAGTGAGTCCGCAGGCTTCAAATTCACTCTCGTGTCGTTCGTAGCGAGCTGAAGCTTGATGTGCACGTTCATGCAGGTGTGTGCTTACGGCATTGATCGTGTAAAAACCACTTTCCAGAATATTCTCGTAGGTATGTTTTTCGACAGTCGTTGGACGATGGATCATACCGATGCACGCCGGATCTGCCCCCAAATGAAATACCGAACTAAATGGGGCACAGTTGAGTTGACCAAGGCTGTTTTTGGTTCCAACTAAATGCAAAGATTTGTAGCCCGTTAAGGCATTGATTAACTGTGTTCGTGTTCTGCCTGTTATGGTATCCGGAATGATCAATTGCATGTTTTTGAAACAAGCAAGCGACGTAAAGGTTCACGCAGTGAAGATTAAAAAAACAAGTGAATCACCCCCATTACAGTCACCACAACACCCATGATCGTGCCGATCAAGGTCATGCGCGTGGATTTTCGCAAATAAAGCAGGGAACAGAAAATGACTGAGAACACTCCGATGATCACACACAACATACTCAAAGTATTCATGGTGTTTTCCATGCTCTGACGCAAGGAGATCGTGTATTCGGTGACTTGCAAATTGGTATTGTCGAGATTCTTTAAAAAAGGAACCACGCCAAACTGATTATAACTCGCTAAGAGCAAGCCAATCATAGAAATAACAAAACCGATGGCAGATAGTGTACGCATGCGTTCAATTCAGTACAAATGTAAAAAAAGAATTCACATGCTAATTTCCGTCGTATTCAACGCCGTTGCGCGGAGTTTCCCACAAGCGGATTATCAGCTGGAGCTTACTATCAATAAGTGGTCTTAAAATGTTCCAACAAACCATAGCGATGTTTTCCGCCGAGGGATTGATGTCTTTGAATTCCGAGCAATCCAGATTCAAATTTCGGTGGTCAAAGCGTTCAATGATCTCGTTTTTAACCAATTCACTCAGGTCTTTCATGTCCATGACATAGCCCGTCAGCGGATCTACCGGTCCATCTAAAACTACTTCGATGCGGTAATTGTGTCCGTGGTAATTTGGGTTGTTGCATTTCCCAAAAACACGCTCGTTAGTTGCATCGTCCCAAAATGGATTGTGCAGGCGGTGTGCGGCATTGAAATTTTCGACGCGAATTATTTTCATTGATCTAAAGCTCGTTTTAAGGCCGGCAAGGATTCGTTCATGATGATGCGGAACCATGCCGTAAAGTCTTGTGGTTTTTCTTTCACTTCCATTTCAAGCCAATTCAGCGAAACCCATTTGGTATCCATGACTTCCTCCGGATTGGGTACTCCCCCCGTATTGTGGTAACCGATCAGTACGTGGTCCAATTCGTGCTCGGTGAGTTCGTTGTCCAGCTCTGCGTGGTAAATGAAAGAAAATACAGTGTCTAAATTACAGCTAAATCCCAATTCTTCAAGCAACCTTCTTTGTGCAGCATCTGCAATACTTTCTCCCGCACGCGGATGTGAACAACAGGTGTTCGTCCAAAGTCCTCCGGAATGGTATTTCGAAAGGGCACGTTGTTGCAGGAGTAATTCTTGATTTTCATTGAAGACAAAAACAGAAAAGGCACGGTGTAACATGCCCTTTTGATGTGCCTCCATTTTTTCCATGAGGCCAGTTTCCTGATCTGCTTCGTTTACGAGTATAACGTATTCCAATGCTTAAATCATATTGAGGTTATGTCGAACATAAGAGGTAAGGAACAAGCGATACTTCTTATTGTCCGGAATTCGAATGCGTTCGTTCAAAATATGTTGCGCTTCAGTGCCCTGAATTTTGCGGAACAATTTGTAATAATAAATATATGCCATGTAAACACCAAATCGCGCGTCTTTTGGCAATTGCTTAATGCCCATGTATCCTTCGTGGAAATCCTTTTCAATGTCAGCTTCGATCTCTTTTTTAACCGTTGCGTTGAACTCGCTAAGATCTACACCCGGGAAATAGGTTCTTCCCAATTCGTGGAAATCGGCACGTAAGTCGCGCAAGAAGTTGATCTTTTGGAACGCTGATCCCAATTTCATGGCAGGTTCTTTCAAGCGCTCGTATTCCGCTTCGTTACCGCGTACAAATACTTTTAAACACATCAAACCTACAACTTCTGCCGAACCTAGAATGTATTGCTCGTATTTCGACTGATCATAAGCTTTTTTGTCCAGGTCCATTTCCATGGAATGCAAGAAGGTTTCGATCAGTTCCATTGGGATCTGGTATTTGTTCACCGCCCATTGAAAACTGTTCAAGATCGGATTTAAGGAAATTCCTTTTTCAATTGCCTCGAAAGTTTGCTTTTTGAAATCTACAAGTAGTGCTTCTTTATCGAACTCGTGAAAGGAGTCTACGATCTCATCGGCAAAGCGCACGAATCCGTAGATCGCATAGATCGGTTTGTGCAGATCTTTCGCCAAAAATGATATCCCAAGTGAAAAAGATGTGCTGTAGCGCTTAGTTGTCAAAGCACTCATTTCATGGCTGATATTGTCGAATAATCGTTTCATAGCTCGTTATGGTATAGATGTCAATTGTGGTCTTTCATTTCTTGGATCAACTTGTTGGCAACCACTTCTCCGGAAATGATGGATGGTGGTACGCCTGGGCCCGGTACAGTCAATTGTCCCGTGTACAACAAATTGTTCAGCTTTTTGTTCTTGATCTTCGGCTTTAAAAATGCAGTTTGTCTTAAGGTGTTCGCTAATCCGTAAGCATTCCCTTTAAAGGCATGGTAATCATTTTTGAAATCGCTGATGCAAAAACTACGTTTGTATACGATGTTATCCTTGATCGAAGTACCGGTATGTTGTTCAATGCGCGCGATCAACAGATCGAAATATTTTTCACGCATCACCTCAGAATCTTCTAAGTCTGGAGCGATTGGGATCAATAAGAATAAGTTTTCATGTCCTTCCGGAGCCACCGTGCTGTCAGTTTTAGACGGACAACTTACGTAGAACAACGGGTCGCTTGGCCATTTTGGATTCGTGTAAATCTCTTCGGCATGTGGAGCAAATGGTTTGTCGAAAAACAAATTGTGATGCAACAAACCATCAACCTTTTTATTCAGTCCTACATAGAAAAGTAGGGAAGACGGCGCCATGACGCGTTTGTCCCAATACTTATCCGAGTAGTTGGCTTTTTCTGCCAGCAATTTTTCTGTATGTCTGTAATCTGCGCCGGAAACAAAGTAATCTGCTTCGATCTTTTCAGTGCCACAATATGCTGCTGTGATCTGTTTACCACTTGATTCAAAACGGGTGACTTCTTTTCCGGTGTGGATAACCACTCCTTGTTCTTTAGCGATCTGCTCAAAGGCTTTGATGAATTCGAACATGCCTTTCTGCGGGTACCAAGTTCCCAATTGCATGTCAGCATAGTTCATTAAAGAATACAAAGCCGGTGTGTCTTTCGGCGTTGCCCCCAAGAAAAGGATCGGGAACTCCAACAAGGAAAGGATCTTTGGATGTGAGAAGTAACCGCGAATGTATTTCGCAAAAGAAGATAGCAAGTGCATTTTTACCAAGCCACCCATGACGCGTTTGTCGGCAAATTCCCATAAGGAAAGACTTGGTTTGTGTACCAATTCACCCATGCCCACTTCGTACTTGTATTTGGCGTCCTTTAAAAAAGTACGCAATTTCTCAGCACTTCCCGGTTCGTGGTGTTCAAACCACGCTTCCAGTTCATTCATGTCGGCAGGAATGTCATCTTGTGAACCATCTTCCCAAAATATGCGGTACGATGGGTCTAAACGGATCAGGTCGTAGAAATCACTTGAAGTATGTCCGAATTGCTGATAGAATTTCTCAAACACCTCTGGCATCCAGTACCAAGATGGCCCCATGTCGAATACAAAGCCATTGTCTGTAGCGAACTGTCGAGCTCTTCCACCAATCGTTTCGTTCTTTTCGTAGATGTGCACTTCATGACCTGCTTTAGCTAAAAAGGAGGCACATGACAGGCCGGCAATACCCGATCCCAAAACTGCTATTTTCTTCTTCTGTTTCATTTAGTTAGAAAGATAGGCATAATCCGGGAGAACATCCATCAGTTTTTTACGAGCGATGAAAATACGGCTCTTAACGGTACCGATCGGAATGTTCAACTCGTCAGCGATCTCCTTGTACTTGAAACCTTGATGATGCATTTCGAATGGTCGTTTGTACTCCTCATTCAAATTCCCAATGTGAGTTCTCAATTCCTTGCCCAACAAATAGTCATTGGTGAAATTGGTTTGATCACCGGCATTCGACAACAAGTGCAGATCTTTAGAATGATCGAAGATCGTCCCTGATTTCACTTTGCGGCGATACTGGTTGATGAAGATGTTGCGCATGATCGTAAATACCCAAGCCTTGAAATTTGTTTGAGGCGTGTAGTAATCGCGGTACGAGATCGCTTTCAACATTGTTTCTTGTGTGAGGTCTTTAGCATCCTCCTCATTTCGCGTAAAGGTCATTGCAAATGACTTTAAGTAAGTTTCCAAGCGAATGAGTGCATCGTTAAATTCTAGCGTAGACATATGTAATAGTGTTTAATTAAATTATTAAAACATTAAACAAAACTGTTTAACAAAGCAATGAAAAGATTAAACAAAAACAAAATTTTCGAATAAGAAAATTTGTTAATTTTTTCATTAACACACTGAACAGCCTATGTACGCTGAAAAAAAGGTTTTAGATTTTCTCTGTTAGTTCCTCAATATTGTGGAACGTTTCGATCGAAGAAGGGATAATTTCCTGATTTTGTTTAATCTGGTATCCGGAAACCAAGATCTTGGCATCCGTTACTTTTTGCAACTTTTCGAAATAATGTTGCAAGTAGGCGCCATCTACGGCAGTCAACCACGAAGAGATAATGTGTGTGGGTTTGACGAATTCGATACTCTTTAATAATGAATCGTAGGGAAGGGCCTGACCTAAATAGATGGTCGATTTCCCCAATTTGCGCAAATGGAAATAGAAGAAAAGCAAACTGAGTTCGTGCCACTCGTGTTCCGGCAGGTACAACAAAATGCGTTCATTGGAAGATTCCGGAATAGGCAAAAGATCGATCTCGGCAATAATGCGCTGTCTGATCAAGTTCGAAATGAAATGTTCTTGTGCCGGATTAATCGTACCAACGATCCACATCACACCGATCCGTTCCAGGAAAGGGATTAAATAGGTGTCGTATACTTTCTGAATGCCGTGTTGGGTTGTAAGCTCGTGGATCAAACTGCGAAAAGCGGCCTCGTCCATTTGCAATAAGGCTACGATCAATTGGTCGATCGCACTGTCTTGTTTTTCTGGAGTGGAAATTTCCTTTGCCCGGTCATGGATCTCTTTTTCTGACATTTCAGCAATACGCGAGATCTTGATGCCGTGACGGTTCAATAATGAAACGTTCAACAACAACAGTAATTCGCCGTCAGAATAAGACCTGATCTGAGTTTCAGTGCGTTCTGGACGTAAAATGCCATACCGCTTTTCCCACATACGAATAGTATGCGCTTTTATCCCGGTAAGTAATTCCAGATCCTTTATTTTGTACACTGCCATGGCTTTAAAACAAATCGCTTCACAAAATGTTTACACGACTTGAAAAATAAAACTGGCGGCAAATATGATAAAAAAAGTATATTTGCAGCGATTGGCTCAATTATTCTAAGTAAGATAGCTGATTATCAAGAAAATAAAAATGGTTATGAAATACTTGCCTCTATTTTTGTTCTTTATGGCCGGAGTGTTGTTCACGGGATGTGGCGACAGTTCTGAAGACACGGAATTGACAGACGAAGAGTTGTACGAATTCCAAGGTTTCAATATGACCCCGTATGACATTCCTGTGATGATCATGTTGCCTGACGAAACGGCTAACATTGGTGCATCAACAAAGCCGGAAGTGATCCACGTAGAAGACGATTTCAAATGGGAATTGCACGTTGGACCTAATTTCCACATGATCATTGACGATTGGGGGTCTGATCGTAAAATGGTTGTAGACGAGAAAAAGCGTCTGGCTGGATTGAATTTCTACAACATTAAATACTTGGTAGATGAGCCGGATTTCATCTTGTACGAACAAACGTTGAAAGTAGACGGAAAAAAAGGTGTTTCTAAGAAAGTAGGTGTGGAGCACAAAACTTACCACGTATACGGTCAAAAAGTGATCAACGATATTACTTACGTTTTCCGCAGTCGCGATGAAGGTTACGAAAAAGTGATCATCGACCTGATGGCGAAATCGATCAAATCGGTGAAGCCAATCGGAGGAGCCAAGTAAAAAACTATAAAACGAAAAAAAAACCGGAGCATGTCTCCGGTTTTTTTATGTCTGTACTAAAGGTTATTTGTCTTTCATGACCATGCGGATCGTATGGCGCGTGCGTTGCTCCAACAAGATCTCCTTGTCTTTCGTTACACGATCGATCGTAGCCTGGTCGTAATGGCGGATTGTTACCAATTCCAATCCTTCATTGTAGCGCACTTCGTATTGGTCTTTGAACTTCTCCAACAGACTAGTCGGTTCTGTTTTACGGCCATCAAACAAGATTGAAAAGCTTAAAGCCGAATTTTGCATCAAATTGATCTTCACGCCGTAATAAGCCAACTGATTGAAGATGTCTCCCAAATTCTCCTCCACGATGAAAGAGAAATCTTTTGGTGTGAACGACATCAATACCTGATCCATTTTGAAAATGAAAGAAGGTACCAAATGATCAAAGGCTCCAGAAGATTGGATCTCTGTTCCTTCTGCATGTGGATCTATAAACGATTTCACAAATAGTGAAATGCCTTTGTTCTGTAATGGTTTGATGGTTTTCGGGTGAATTACAGTAGCACCGTAATATGCCAATTCGATTGCTTCTTTAAATGAGATCTTCTGCAATTTCACGGTATCGTCAAACCATTTTGGATCGGCATTCAACATCCCCGGTACGTCTTTCCAGATCGTAACATCTTTTGCATTGCTGCAGAAGGCCAAAATTCCGGCTGTGAAATCGGAACCTTCTCTTCCTAAGGTTGTGGTGAATCCTTCAGAAGTGTGACCGATGAATCCTTGAGTGATCGCAATACGCTTCGTTTTTAATTCTGGCAGTAAACGCTCTTGCACCAATTGTTGGGTTTTAGCCCAGTCCACTTCTCCTTCACGGTACTCGTGGTTGGTGCGGATCAGTTTACGCGCATCTGCCCAAACGGTTGGGTGACCTTCTTCTTTCAGGAATGCCTCCACGATCATGGTTGAAACCACCTCTCCCAAGGAAACGATCTGGTCGTACTCAAAGTTGTAATTGTCAGAAACCGGCAAGTGAAAGCGTTTCTTCAATCCTTCAAAGATGTCCTCTAGTTCTTTATAAATGGTATAATGCGGTTCCGGGAATAATTCGCCACAAATGTGCAGGTGGAACTGGTAGCGGTCTTCTACCAATTCGAGGTATTTTTTTTCGTCGCGCTTCCAAAGTGCATCTACGATCTCTTCCATAGCATTCGTCGTTTTGCCCATGGCTGAGATCACCACGATGAGTTGGTTGTTAGGAAAAAGCGAGAGGATGTGCGATACATTGCGCACAGCATTGGCATCCTTCACCGATGCCCCTCCGAATTTAAATACCTTCATGAGTCGAAAATTTGCACAAAAGTAGTGAGATAGGGGGTAGGTGCTACTGCATGTGGCTAAAAATCACAAGATGTTAAAAAAAATGATTGGGATTTACTTGTTTTTGATATCCACCACAAATAACACGATTGCTCTTTTTTCGGTCAAAATGCGACATCCATATCTGCTGAATTAGATACATGAAAAGTATGACTTTTGCCGAATTATATATTCCGAATTATTAATACAGCGTATTTTTGAGATGATTTAGGCAATTCCATTTCGATGAATTTAAACCAAGTAACTGTTCCTTCATTAGACCTGACACGGTCAATTCCGTTCTACCAGCAATTGGGGCTTCGGTTGATCGTACATACACATGCTAGTTACGCGCGATTTGAATGTCCGGATGGGCAGGCTACCTTTTCGATTCAGCGCGTAGAACAACTAACAACAGGACATGGTATACATGTCTATTTTGAGTGTGATGATCTGGACGAGCGGGTGCGTCAGTTAACAGAGCAAGGTATACGGTTTATCGAATTGCCGAATGATAAACCCTGGTTGTGGCGAGAGGCGCATCTGAAAGATCCGGATAATAATCACCTGATCCTTTATTACGCAGGGGAAAACCGACTTGATCCACCTTGGAAATTACCTTGATATGACAAAACACGATCTTTTTTCAGTAGTCTATTCGTTCAAAGTTCCTGAAGAACACGCGGCAGAATTCATAGAGCTTTGGTCAGCATTAACCCAACTCATATATCAGTACGAAGGGAGTTATGGCTCACGTTTACACCGTGCGTCGCCCGGACATTTTATTGGGTATGCACAGTGGCCGAATAAGAAAATTTGGGCGCGTTCTGGCGGAAATTTACCGGAAGAATCACATGCGATACGAAATCAGATGCGGGAGTTGTGCACGGAAATAAAAACGGAGTACGAATTGGAAGTGGTTCAAGATCTTTTAAAGGATACTACGTTTGATATTGGAAATATGTGATAAACAAAAAAAACCGCCTCATGGAGACGGTTTTTATATAAAAGGTGGTGTTCTTATTTTTTAGCTTTCATCACCAAGTTCAATTCGAAACCTACTTCTGGATTTACGTATTGATCTTTCTTCCCTGATTCTTTCTCTTTCTCCAGGTTTGGTTTGAATCCATTCAAATCTAAAGCAGAGAAGTCAACTGTGAATTTTCCTTTTACGGTATAGGAGTCAGCTGTTTTCTTGATCGTCACCGGAATCTTCGTTTTTAGATCTTTTCCACCGATCTTCAAAGTAGCATCCATTTCGTTTCCTTCGATGTTGTTGATCGTTACGTCAACTGTTGGGAATTTAGCCGAGTTGAAGAAATCCGGAGAAGAGAAATGTCCCAAAAGGTCGTTCGCTCCAGTTTCTGGTGTCAATTCACTTTTGATGGTACCCATATCCACTTTGAACATTCCTTTTTCAAACGTCTCGCCTTTGAAGCTCATTGTTCCTTCCGAAACAGCTACTGTTCCGTTGTGGCTGTGTGATCCGTCTGCGTAATCACCTTTCCATTTCAATTCGGTTGCTTTGGCATCCAATTCATACGTTACTGCTTCCTCAGCCGCTTCTGTAGCGCCTCCACATGCTGTCATGCCAAATGCGATCAATGCAATACTTGCTGTAAATAATCCAATTTTTTTCATGGTGTTTTGTGTTTTGATTTGCACAAATGTAACACAAGATAATTACCATGGTAATAAAAACCATAAAAATAGTATTCAACAGTATTAAAAAAAAGTTGTTCATCTTTTTTAGAACAGGAGTAGCAATCGTTTCAGGCTTTGAATTATTTTCGTATCAATGAGTAAGCAAGTAGAACAAGCAAGCAAAAAAGGGCTTCAAACCAGCTACGTTTCCACGATCATTGGAATCTCGTTGGTATTGTTCCTGATAGGTCTCGTATTGGCAGGAGTAATGGGGTTGGGATCGATCGAGCGTCAAGCTCGGGAAAGTTTACATGGCGACTTGTTCTTCGATGTGCAGTATAATGCTGCCGACATCAAACAAGTGGAGCAAGAACTGAAATCCTGGGATTGTTTCCGCGAAGTGATCTTCGTTTCACCGGACCGCGCCATCGAAGAGTTCAAAGGAACAGATGAAAATGCCGAAGAGATCCTGGCGATCTTCGGAGGTGAAAATCCCTTGCCACCAACCATTAATTTCCGCCCAACGAGCGATTACGCAACCAAAAAAGGGATGGCAGGAATTAAAAACCGCATTCTTGCGAAATATCCGGGAATGGTGACAGAAGTGAATTACGACGCTTCAGCGGTAGAAGATGTG
>JBMLQF010000164.1:0-6868 GCA_049241705.1 Fluviicola sp.
GTCCAGCGGATCAATTCTACGGTTGACCAATTGTACTCACTTTGTTGTGGATTGGTGAAAGACAATTGCTTTTCAGCCATTCCGTTCTGTTGCGTTGCGAACAAGTCTGGATAATCGACATTCGAATGGCGCTGGAACAACAAGGTGTTTCCTGTTTTAGCCTTTTTAAACCCAAGGTAATTGTGATTGGATCCACTTAAAAGGGTATAGGTCACCATTGGGAAGTTCCCTTTTACGCTGTAGACACGCATGTTTTTTGTGACCTTATCGAATTGTGTCAACAAGAGATTACTTGCATTGAAATAAGCAGAATCGCTGTTCAACTTTACCAAACTGTAGGCATAATTCGTGTCTTTGACATCCGTGCGCAAGAAGGAAGTAATTGAAGAGGTCTTTTTCGCTGCGATATCGTAGTATAGGATGTCGCGCTCTCCTTGGATCAACAAACCTTTGCTATCGGCACTCCAACCGATCAATCCTTGCGGTTCCGGAATGGTTGGCATACCATTTAGATCCGACATGATATTGGTTTTTACACCACAGGTTAAGCAATGTTCGGTGGGCTCATTTACGTCAAATAAATAGTAATTGAGCGTTTTATCATTCCAAAATGCGAAATACTGTCCGTTTGGAGACAAGCTAGTCCCGAACTGAACCGCGTCGCGCAAGGGCGTGATCTTACCATCACTCATGGAAATATGGTAGTAGTTGGCCGGATTTGGAGAATGCCAGGTTTGGTATCGGTACAGATCTTCACACGAAGCCAAAATACTGGCTTGGGTATTTTTCGTGTTTGGCACATAGAGATCCAGCGTGTCACGGCCTAATTGTGCTTCTTTCTTTTCTGCAAAATGATAGACATGCAGGTTAGTCTTGGTCTGATCGCGTTTCAATTCAGTCAATTGCTGGGGTTGCATGCGATCGTCTTTCCAATGCCACAGATCCAATTTTACTTTTTCACTTTCTAGTAGTGTGTCTTTCACTGGAGCTTCCGGTTTATTCCATACCCCAAACAGTAGATCTGCATCATCATTGATGAAGCGTGGACGATAATTGGTTGACAGCACGCGTTCTCCATTCTCGAATCGTTGTGTCGTGTCGAAGATCACGTTCAAAGAAGGTTTTTCCGTTGCTAACTCAAAGAGAGACCAACGTTTGTTCTCGCTGGTATCCACGGAAGACAATCCTACAAGTTTGTTTGCTGAAGCGTTGAATGTGATCCCCGAAAATTCTACACTGCGGCGATCCGCTTTCCAAACATTGTGTGCGGCAGCATTGAATAAACACAAACGCACAGAGTCCTTTTTGAATTTTTGTTGTTCTACAAAGGCCACATAGCTACCATTCTTTGCCACCTCAAACTGCTGCACATGTCGGTAATAATGAGGTTTAGGAAGAGTTGGCGACCAAATGGTCAAAAGTTTTCCATCAGTTTTAACTGGACCATGCTTCTTTTCTTGCTTTTTCTCCTTTTTTTGTTCCTTCTTACTTAAGAAATTCTTGGGCCAATCGTTTCCGGTAGACAGAAAAGCAACCACTTCACCTTCTGTACTTACTTTCACTTCCTTGATCTTTGGAAAACGTAGGATGGAATCAGTACCAACGAACCAAATTCCTAGGGAGTCTTTGGGCCATTTGTCTTTGTTGATCTTCTTAAGTTCCACATTTCTCAAGGTGTCAAAACCCGGTGTGATCTTGAATACGAGCAATTTTCCATTTCCGGTAAAAACAGGTTCTATTCCACGAGCAATAGAGTCGCGTTTCCCGGTACTTGTGTTCACTAAATACAAAAAGCCATCTCCTTGGTGTGGCTTGATCGTGTAAGCAGCATAAGAACCATCATTGTTCAGTTGAACATCACCGACCTTTTTCCAGTCATTGTAAACGCTTGGATCTAGTTCTTTCTTTTGGCTGAAACCAAGGTGCGAAATCGCGATCGCACACAAGAGGATGACGAAACGAAAATTTTCCATTAACTTCGATTTTCTCATTGAGTGATTGGATTGACAATCAAAAAATTGATCATGCACGTAAAGATAAACACTTATTTTTCTTGCCCGCAATTGAAAACTGGCTTGCGGCGCTTTTCTTGTTGTTTTTTAGTCGGATTTTTTGCCTTGAACGCTGCTGCACAAACAACCATGAACGGACTTTGGCACGGTTCATTTACGGTAATGGGACAAAGTTTTCTGATGGATTTAGAGGTGTCTACAGAAAAGAAAGAAGTTTTTATGATCAATCCGGAAATTCCGGGATCCAACAAATTTTCGTGCGATGATGTTGTAATGAGTTCAACAACACTTGCCTTTACCTGGAAAATGGGTGGTTTGCAGTTCAATGGGAACTATGCAGAAGTTGGTGATTCTTTGTACGGTAAAATGTCGCAGTCAGGATTGAATTGGGATGTTGTTTTTACCAGAAATTTGGCTGTTAAAAAGGTGGTTTTACGCCCACAAGAACCGAAAGCGCCTTTCCCATATAAGACAGAAGAGCTCAGTTTTCAAAACAAACAAGATGGCACCCAGATTTTTGGCACTTTCACTTATCCGGCCAATGCGAAAGGTACTTTTCCCATTGTTATTCTGGCTTCCGGTTCCGGACCGCAAGATCGCGATTGCAATTTATTGGGACATAAATCCTTTTTAGTCATTGCTGATTATTTAGCTAGAAATGGTATTGCGTCATTTCGCTTCGATGACCGTGGAACAGGTAAGTCCCAAGCAGATTATGCCAAGGCTGGAGTTACCGATTTTGCAAGTGATGTATGGTCATCGATCGATCATTTCAAAGCGCAAAAAGCGTTCAAAAAGAATCCTATTGGTTTGATTGGTCATTCAGAAGGAGGTATGCACATCTTGTTGGCAGAAGCGAAGCGTAGAGGAAAAGTGGATTTTATGATCTTCCTGGCGTCGATCGCGACTTCCGGGCGACAAGCTTTGGTGCAACAACAATACGAGATTCCTTTGAAAAGTGGCATGGGTGATAGCATCGCAAGATGGAATTCCTCGGTTTATGACGGAGCTGCTCATCGCGTTCTAAGCGAAAGTGATTATGCGCGTTGTTCGATAAACTTGCGCGTGTTTTTGACCAATATGGCAAAGACTGCTCCTGCTGGTGCATTGGATACAACCCAGGCTGGAGTAGAACAGTTTATTCAAGGTACGTCAAGCTTGTTGAACAATAAATGGGGCCGCGAATTCTTGCTCTTCGATGCGGGTTCCTACATCAAAAAATTGAATGTTCCAACCTTAGCAATATTCGGAGGTGAAGATCAACAGGTGAATCCAGAAACCAATGCTACAGCATTCAAAGCAGCCTTGAGCGAAAAGCAGAAACAACAAACGACAATTGAAACTTACCCTGGACTGAACCATTTATTGCAAAAGTGTCAAACATGCATGGTTTCAGAATACGGAGATCTGACTGAGACTTTCAATGAGGCAGTCCTTGTTTCACTCGTAAAATTCATTCAAAAACAATGAAGTATCTAATCGCTTTATGCTGTCTGATCAATGGGATCAGTTGGTCGCTACACAGTCGCATTTTTCCAGAACCGGAGAAAATTCAACCATTGAAAGGTGCATATGCGATCAATGGATCTTTGTTATTGCCTAGCTCTGAGGATACACGTGCTATTGTGAACCTGTTTCATGAGATCTTCGAACAAGAACTTCAATTACATATTGGCGTTTCGGAAAAATCTACAGTCGCTTTGTGTAAAGCTCCAAACCTGCCTGCGGAAGGTTATTTCATTGAGATCAGACCGGAACAGATCCATATTGAATATGCAGACCAAAGCGGCTTGATCTATGCGTTTCAGACCTTGCGACAATGGATCACTTCGTCCGAAATAATAGAGGCCGTTTTGATCCATGATGCGCCAAAGTTCGTTTACCGGGGGATGCATTTGGACTGCAGTCGACATTTTTACACGATTCAGGAATTGGAGCAGGTGATCGACCAAATGGCGGCCTTGAAATTAAACCGCTTTCACTGGCACTTAACAGATGATCAAGGATGGCGTTTGGAGATCAAGCAATATCCGAAACTAACAGCAATTGGAGCCTGGAGAGATAGTACGGTTGAAGGCCATTATTCCAAAGTTCCGCGGACTTATGAAAAAAAGCGCTACGGTGGATTTTACACACAAGATGAGGCGAAAAAGCTGGTACAGTATGCTGCTCAACGCGGGATCGTTGTTATTCCGGAGATAGAAATGCCAGGTCATGCCAGAGCCGCTATTGCTGCTTATCCGGAGTTGAGTTGTACGGGGGCGACAATGCCGGTTGAAGGCTTGTGGGGCGTATTTGACGATGTGTTTTGTTCCAAGGATTACGCCATTGATTTTCTCAAAAATGTTTTGGATGAGGTGGTGGCAATTTTCCCCTCTGAAACCATCCACATCGGCGGAGATGAAGCACCAAAAGTTCGCTGGAAGTCATGCACAAAATGTAAGGATAACCTTCGTGCGCATGGCTTGAAAGACGAGCATGAATTGCAGCGCTATTTTATCGAGCAGATGGAGAAACACCTGCGTCAAAAGGGCCGCAAGCTGATGGGTTGGGATGAGATCCTGGAGGGCGGTTTAGCAGCAAATGCCCAAGTGATGTCCTGGCGGGGTGAAGAAGGTGGTATTCAAGCGGCGAAGGCTGGTCATTATGTGGTGATGACCCCAACATCACATTGTTATTTCGATTATTATCAAAGCAGTCATCCGGACGAACCACTTGCGATCGGTGGATACTTGCCGTTGGAGAAAGTATACAATTACAATCCGATCCCTCAGCAATTGACAGAAGCTGAAGGGAAATTCATTTTAGGAACACAAGCCAATATCTGGACAGAATATTTGCCTGATATGAATGCGGTGAATTATCATACATTTCCACGTTTGATCGCTCTTGCGGAAGTAGCATGGTCGCGCAACAAACCCGGTTATGATGCTTTCGTTCCGGCTATGGCAACACATTACTTGCCGAGGTTGACTCAGGCAGGAATACGATTTTCAAGTGCTTTTGTGGATGTGAAGATGGATTTGAAGCAAGTCCCGAATGGATTGGAGTATCGACCAAAATCACCGTTGAATGTAAGTTGTACCAGTGACGAGCGCAATTCAAAGGCGGTGATCGATCGACTTGAATTGGAACGCACGTCAGAGGCGATGGTACGTCAGTTTCCTGTGACCACTTGGTACAATGGAACAGCTTACCGCACAACGAATTATACCTACACCACACATCTGGCGTTAGGAAGATCCATTCACTTTTTGACACCGCCCAATGCAAAATATAACGTGCACGACTCGTTGGGTTTGACTAATGGAATTACGGGTAGTTTGCCTTGGCGTGGGGATCAATGGCTGGGATTTTCTGAAGATACTATTCGCTTTGTACTGGATTTGCAGACTAAAACAGATTTCAACACCCTTCAACTAGGTACTTTGAACGATCCGGGTTCTTGGATCTATCGTCCTTTGGAAGTGCAAGTAGAGTATAGCAATAACGGAAAGAAATTTAAAAAGTGTTGTTCCATTCAAGTAAATGAAGATCGGATTTTGATCCGAAAGAAAATGAAAGCTCGATATCTCAGATTTACGGTGATCAATACCACAGAAGTTGCTGAAGGACTGCCTGGAGCAGGTACAACTCCCTGGACATTTTTAGATGAATTAATTATTACGCGATGAAGTGGGAATTGTGTGTTGCCTCTCTTGAAGGAGCGAGATTAGCCGAAAAGCACGGTTTGGATCGAATAGAAACATGTATTGCATTGGAACAGGGCGGACTTACCCCAAGCACCGCTTTGGTAAAATGGATCCGAGATACCTTGGATCTGGAACAACACGTTTTGATCCGACAACGAGCAGGGGGTTTTCATTATTCTTACGATGAAATTGTAGTCATGCGCGATCAGATCTTGGACATGAGATCGCTGGGCGTCAAAGGAATTGTTGTTGGTGCCTTGGATGCTGCCGGATTTCCGGATAAGCAAGCTCTGGAAACATGGAAACGCGCTGCTGGCGATATGGATTTAACCTTTCACCGCGCTTTTGATGATGTAAGTGATTGGGAAAAGTCTCTGGAAATTTTGGTTTCTATGGGCTTCACCCGCATATTGACATCTGGAGTAAGTGTTTCGTCAGAAGTGGAAAAGGCTTGTTCCTTGCTTCTGGAAAAGGCAAACGGACGTATTGAGATCATGATGGGTGGCGGACTTAAACCCAGAATGGTTCCAGCCTTGAAAGCCTTGGGCGTGGATGCCTTGCATTTTTCGGGAACAGAAATGAAAGAAGTAGATCCGTCAAGCTTGTTTGCAACCCAATTATTGATGCCGGAAGCAGAAAAGATCCAACTTTTTTTGCAAGCGGGTTTGTAACCATATTGTTTTTGAAGCTTATAGTTTGAAAACAACCTGTATGAAACGTTTATCTCTTGTATTAATAGCTTGTGGTCTGTTAACCTCAAATTTGGGCTTATCAATGAGCTCTGATGTGAAATCAAAGAAAGAAATGGCAAAGCCGAAGAAGAAGAAAAGGCATGGCAATTGTCCGGCTTATACCTCCTAAAATAAAAAACCCTGATCCGCAGATCAGGGTTTTTTTATGCTTTTCTATTTGGAATTATTCTTTCACAATTCGAAGCGTTTGTACACGCTCATTCACGTATACATTCAAGAAGTAAACTCCTTTTGCTTCTTTGTTCAAGTCAATTGATACAGCAGAAGCTGATTGTTCTGCGAACTCGCGAACAATACGTCCAGTTACATCAGTCACAGTCATTGAAGATACTGCGGTATGCAATTGAACAGTGATCATTCCTGTTGTAGGGTTTGGATAAACTGAAGAAACAAAGTTTGCAGATTCCTCAAT
>JBMLQF010000165.1:0-21330 GCA_049241705.1 Fluviicola sp.
CCGATCGGAAAAACAAAGAAAGCCCATAATGGAAGTGGATCGATCAGGTGAATGATCACTACAGAAATGCCGACAAGGACGCTCATTAAGAAGCTTCCTAGCAAGACAATTAAAATAGGGTTACTGTTTCTCACTATTCAGAAAATGTGTATCCAACACCTTTGATGGTACGAATATACGATTCTCCAAGTTTTTCTCTCAATTTTCGGATGTGTACGTCAATAGTTCGTTCACCTACGATGGCCTCATCTCCCCATACAGTTGCCAGAATTTGATCGCGAGTGAACACTTTTCCGGGTCTTGATGCCAACAATTCGATCAATTCAAATTCTTTTTTAGGCAACTGAATTTCCTGATCGTTCATAATAACCAAAAAGCGTTCCCGATTCACAACGATCGAGGAAGTTCTTATTTCGCTTGGTTCGCTGTTTGTTCTGCCTGCTCTGCGAAGTAAGGCTTCCACCTTGGAGATCAGTAATCGTGGACGGATTGGTTTTGTGATGTAGTCATCTGCACCCGCTTCGAATCCGGCAACTTGAGAATAGTCTTCCGAACGAGAAGTGAGAAAAGCGATTAAAGGAGAGTTTAATTGTAATTCCTGTCGGATGGTCTGACAAGCCTCAATCCCATCCATACGGGGCATCATGACGTCCATTAGAATTAGATCCGGAGCAACTTTTTGGGTCATTTCAACCCCTTCAATACCATCTGATGCAGTAAACACCTTGTATCCTTCTTTTTCAAGATTGTATTGAAGGAACTCCAGTATGTCTTTTTCGTCGTCGACCAGTAAGATGGTTTTTCCTTTTGTAGACTGCATAATCAGATTCTTTGATTACAAATGTATTCTCACAGTTTTCTTTATTGTTTAGGGGGAGGTTACTAAATAATTAAGTTCAGGTTCGCTGCTTTATGAAATTGTTAATCTTGCAAGAATTTCAGAACAATCTTCTGTCTACATCATTTGTGTAACTTTGTGTCATGCGTTACGGGATAACCTTGGCATATGATGGAACAGACTTTTTTGGTTGGCAAAAACAACCGAACCAGATCAGCGTTCAAGAAGAATTGGAATCGGCGATCAGCAAATTGTTAAGCGGGAAGGAAATTGATGTAACTGGTTGCGGGCGAACGGATGCCGGCGTGCATGCATCTTACTTCGTGGCGCATTTGGATTTAGAAACTTCAATTGACACAAAGCAATGGGCTTATAAGCTCAATAAAATGCTCCCAAATAGTATTGTGATCTTTTCCATAGCCGAGGTTTCGAATGAGTTCCATGCGCGTTTTTCGGCGACAAATCGCACGTATCACTATTTCATTCATTATGGAAAGGACCCATTTGCATACAATAGTGTGCAGCAATTTCAACAGTTAAATTTCGATGCAATGAACCAAGCTGCCAAATTGTTGTTGGGAACCCAGGATTTTACTTCTTTTTCGAAATTACACACTGATGTAAAGACGAATATCTGCACCGTTTCAAAAGCGGAATGGGTGGAAATAGCAACCAATAAATGGCGTTTTGAAATCTCAGCTGATCGATTCTTGCGCAACATGGTTCGCGCTGTGGTTGGTACCTTGATCGAAGTGGGACAGGGGAAGTTGAATCTGGAGCAATTTCAGGCTGTTATTTACGCAAAAGATCGCAGTGCCTCCGGAACATCCATGCCAGCAAGAGGCTTGTTTTTATGCGCAGTGGATTATCCGGATTCTATTCTGCGATAACGATAAAATTCGATTTTTTTCCTTTGCCTAAAAGCAAATATTTGTTGTTGATCAGGTGAGCCGAAGTGATTACATCATTTTCATCTGCCTTTTCTTTGTTCACTGAAATGGCGTTGGCTTTCAGGTCTCTTCGTGCCTCGCTGTTCGAGCTCAGGAAACCAGTGCGTGAACCAAGTAATTCGATCAAACCGATACCAGCCTCTAATTCAGTTCTTGGAATTTTCGCCTGTGGTACACCATCAAATACAGCGAAGAAATCATTTTCAGATAGTTTCTTCAGATCCTCAGAAGTTGATTTCCCGAACAAGATATTCGAAGCAGCAATAGCTGCATCCAATGCCTCTTGTCCGTGCACACGGATCGTAATTTCTTCTGCAATGGCCTTTTGAAGGATGCGCAAGTGTGGCGCTTCATTATGTTCTGCCTCCAATTGCTCGATCTCTTCTTTTGACTTCAGTGTAAAGATTCGGATGTAATTTGGGCAATCTGCGTCATTGGCGTTCAACCAGAATTGATAGAATTGGTAAGGACTTGTTTTTTCAGGGTCTAACCAGACACTTCCGCCTTCTGTTTTTCCAAACTTGGTACCATCGGCTTTTTTGATCAAGGGAGTAGTAACTGCGTAAGCTTCGCCTCCACCTTTTCTACGGATCAATTCTGTTCCTGTGACGATATTCCCCCATTGATCAGATCCACCCATTTGCACGATGCACTTGTGGTTTTTATTCAAATGGTAGAAATCGTAGCCTTGAACCAATTGGTAGCTGAACTCTGTAAAGCTCATTCCGGTTTCCAGACGCGATTTGACCGAATCTTTTGCCATCATGTAATTCACCGAAATGTGTTTTCCAACATCGCGAATGAAATCCAAGAAGGACATGTTTTCGAACCAATCGTAGTTGTTTACCATAACTGCGCCATTGGCAGAGTCGTTGAAATTCAAAAATTTCGACAACTGGTTTTGCACACAACTCACATTATGTTGCAAGGTTTCTGCATCTAATAAGTTTCGTTCTTGCGACTTTCCGGATGGATCACCCACCATTCCGGTTGCTCCACCTACCAAAGCGTAAGGTTTATGACCAGAACGTTGGAAATGAACCAAGGTCATGATCTGTACTAAATGACCAACATGTAACGAGTCTGCAGTCGGATCAAAACCAATATAACCGGCTGAAATCCCTTTGTTCAAAGCATCCTCAGTTCCTGGCATCATATCGTGGATCATTCCTCTCCAGCGTAATTCTTCAATAAAGTTTGTTGGCATTTTGATTTGTTTTGAGCAAAAGTACTCTTTTTTGGGTCATTTCGAAATGAACCAGGACCTAGATTGATTTGTCTTCATATGAAAAGTTAATCGTATTTTCGATCATGCTTGAAACCAGAAAACAAATTGCCTTTCAGGTCATGGCCGGGATCTTTATCACCAGTGCTATCGTTGCCGAATTGATCTCGTGCAAGTCCGTTCCCACATTTATTGCGCCTATCATAGCGGGGATCGTTCCATGGCCAATCGTTTTTTTATTAACGGACGTCATGAACGAGTATTTCGGTCAAAAAGCTGTGAAACGCCTGAGTTGGATCACTACTGGGATGATCGTCTTTTGTTTTTTGCTGGTATACATTGCTGTTGAAATGCCCACGGATGAAGGGTCGTATATGTCTGACACTGAGTTTCGCAAAGCATTTGGAGGGAGTTTGCCAATCATGATCGGCAGTATTACGGCATTTATAGTTTCTCAATTAATTGATGTGCGACTCTTCCATATGTTCAATAAATTATTGAAAGGTCGCTGGATTTGGGTGCGTAGTACAGGGTCAACAGTGATCTCTCAATTGGCCGATGGATTCATCGTGATATTCATTGGATTCTACTTGCCGGGTACCTTTAATTTTCAGCAAATACTGGAATACTGGATGATGGGTTATGCATTTAAACTAATGGTTGCGGTCAGTTTGACCCCTTTGATCTACCTCATGCATTACTTGGCACGAACCATTCTTGGAGCCAAATCAGCAGTAGAATGATTACTTCGTCAACGACTTAAATACTTCCTCAAGCGATTTTTCTTCCGTTCTCAAGGTCAACACCAACAGGTTATTTTGTTGAGCAAATTGAGCAACAGTTTTACGCAGATCTTCCGCTTCACTACTTTCGATCAAGTAACTAGTTTCAGTAACTTTTTGAACTTTCGTAACACCTGGAATGCGTTGTAACAAATTCTTCGAAACAGAACCGTCGAACTCTGCAAACACTACCTGAAGATCAGTCGCTACTTGAAGGTTGCTCGCCAAATTATCCGCAACCAATTGTCCTTTACGGATGATGATCACACGGTCGCAAATCGCTTCAACCTCCTGCAAAATATGCGTTGAAAGCATTACCGTTTTTTCTTTACCGATGCGCTTGATCAGGTCGCGGATCTCAACCAATTGGTTTGGGTCAAGACCAGAAGTAGGTTCGTCAAGGATCAGTACGTCTGGGTTGTGAATGATCGCTTGAGCCAATCCAACACGTTGACGGTAACCTTTAGAAAGCATTCCAATCTTTTTGTTTTGCTCTACTTCCAAACCAACCAAACGGATCATTTCTTTCACACGCTCGCGTACATTTTTGATCTTGTAAATGTTCCCAACGAATTCGAGGTACTCCTTCACATACATATCCAAATAAAGCGGGTTGTTCTCCGGAAGGTAACCAACGTGTTTTCTGGTTTCAATAGAATCAACAGATACTTCTTTACCGCAGACGCGAATTTCTCCTTCCGATGCAGGAATGAATCCGGTGATCATTTTCATCGTGGTCGATTTACCGGCTCCGTTTGGACCTAGAAAGCCAACGATCTCTCCTTTTCCAATTGAAAACGAGATGTCATTCACGGCAGCTTGTTCGCCATAAAACTTAGAAAGGTTTTTAACTTCAATCGACATGGGATGAAAATTTGGTTACGAAGATAACGAAAGCCGCGTGAATTGCGTTGGACTTGCGAATTTAATAAGCGTTTTAGCCGTTGAAAACTGTTTGATTCGTACATTTGACGCATGGTTCCAACAGAAGGTAAGGTATTGAAGTCAACCGGTAAGTGGTATCAGGTTTTGCTGCCTGATAACAGCGTGTTGGAATGCAGGGTGCGAGGAAAACTTCGCTTAGAAGGTTTGCGTACGACGAATCCTTTGGCTGTAGGAGACCACGTGCTCATCTCTGATGTTTTGGACACCGAAGGCAAGGGGACTATTTTGGATTTTCAACCACGTGAGAACTACATTGTTCGTAAAAGCACCAATTTGAGTAAGCAAATGCACATTTTGGCAGCCAATATCGATCGTGCTTACTTGGTAGTTACCTTAAAATTTCCAGAGACGCACACGGTTTTTATTGATCGCTTTTTAGTGGCTGCAGAGTCTTTTCGCATTCCGGTGACCATTTTGTTCAATAAGGTTGATCTGTTGGATGCCGATGGATTAGAGTTGTTGGAAGCCATGATGGATATGTATCGTACCGTGGGTTATGAATGTGAAGCGATCTCGGCCAGCAACGGGAAGAATATTGACTTTTTGCGGGATGAGATCAAGGACAAACAGGTGATGATCGCTGGACATTCCGGTACTGGTAAAAGTACGTTGGTAAACGCTTTGGATCCTAATTTAGATTTACGAATCGGTGAGATCTCAAGTGCCCATCATCAAGGACAGCATACGACCACTTTTGCAGAAATGCATCCTTTAAGTTCAGGTGGTTTCATCATCGATACCCCAGGTATTCGTGCGTTTGGAATTGTGGATCTGGATAAAGAGGTAATCTCACATTATTTCCCTGAAATGCGTGCTTTGATCGGACAGTGTAAGTTTCATAATTGTCAGCATATCAATGAACCACAGTGCGCGGTGAAGGCAGCCATAGAAAGTGGAGAAATCTACGAAAGCAGATACTGGACCTATTTGCAATTGATGCAGGGAGATGACGAAGATGTTCATCGCAGGGGGAAGTTTGAGCGTTAGAAAAATAGTACGTTTGTTATATAATGGACTATTGTTAGGGAATTCCCGAATTCCCTACGATATAGGTTTTTCCTTTGTTTATCAAGGGATAAAGCCCCAAGCTCTCTAAATTCACGATATAATATTATGTGATAATCTTAACAATTTAACGCTGAATTATTCCAGTGTTTTTTGGGTTTTGATGGCTGTTTTTCTTTAACTTAAGATAACAAACCTCTTAAATCAGTATGAATGGGAGCCATAAAACCTAGAGATTATCCAGTAAAAACACTCTATTTAGCGCATCTTTTTCGGGCATTAGCAAATCCACTGCGCATAGAAATGATCCAATTCATTCAACGGAACGGTGAGGTAAGAAATGTTGATATTTCGCGCGAATTTCGAATTGCTCGAAGTACATGTAAGGAACATTTAAGCTTTATGTTAGATGCAGCCCTGATTGAAGTTGAGTACAAGCAACATTATTATTTGGTTCGTATTAGACTTGATGCAGAGCAAAACTTGAAGTCAGCATTTGAGTTGCTTCAAATTGAACGAAAAAGATATTTGGCTTTTCCTTCCTAGAAAGTACCTTTGAAGAAAATTACCATGAGAATAGTCATACAACGTGTTTCAGAAGCTTCCGTAACGATCGATGGAAGCATCCATGGAAAGATCGATATGGGTTTTGTCGTTTTACTTGGAATTGAAGAGATCGACACCGAAGAAGATGCCGATTTTTTAATTGGAAAACTTGCAGGAATGCGTGTGTTCTCTGATCCGGATGGCAAGATGAATTTATCAATAAAAGATGTTCGAGGAGCTTTTTTAGTGATAAGTCAATTTACCCTTCATGCCTCTACCAAAAAAGGGAACAGACCTAGCTTTATTAAAGCAGCACGACCAGAGCAAGCTATTCCACTCTATGAATATTTTGTGAAGCAACTTCGCGCATGTTCAGAATTGCAAGTTGAAACGGGTGTTTTTGGTGCAGATATGAAAGTTGCATTGGTGAATGATGGACCGGTAACCATTCTTATGGATTCAAAAAATAGAGAATAATGACGATCAAAGAAGCACAAGACACAGTTGATCAATGGATCAAAACAGTTGGTGTTCGCTATTTCAATGAATTGACGAATATGGCGATGCTAACTGAAGAAGTAGGGGAGGTTGCACGTATCATTGCCCGCAGGTATGGTGAACAAAGCGAAAAAGAATCCGACAAGGAAAAGGATCTGGGAGATGAAATGGCGGATGTGTTATTTGTGTTGATCTGCTTGGCCAATCAAACCGGAGTGGATTTGGAGGATGCATTGCAGAAAAATCTCGACAAGAAGACGGATCGTGATGCGGAACGTCACCGATCAAATCCGAAGTTGCATTAGATTAGATCAGGTGGTACTTTTCGCGAATGAGTTTTGCGACATGTCGGTCTATTGGAAATGTCAACACATCTTCATGGAATTCGTGAAGTTTTACCCAATGTAAAAGCTCCCCTTTATCTCCTTTTCGGTCATGATGAGTTGCATTTTCCGGAAGTTGGATGTGATAGTAAACGGAAATGACCTGATCTACCTCCGAGAAAGCAGAGGCTTGGAAAAAATCGGTGAGGTAGAACAATTCTCCCACTTCAATATCTAATTCAAACTCCTCCTGAAATTCACGGATCAAGCATTCTCGGGTTCCCTCTCCCCATTCCAAACCCCCGCCAGGAAATTTAGTAAAATCGTGTCCCCGAAATGATTCGTCCGACAACAGGATTTCCTGATCTTCGTTGATGCAGATCCCGTATACGCGAATATTGAAGCGCTTCATTATTTGTTCAAAATAGAAGCGATGTCAGGTCTGAAATACAATTCCGATTTCAATACTTTTCCATCTTCCCGGTAGATCGGATTACCGTTGGCATCCAATTTACTCATGTTCGAACGCTGAATCTCTTGAAATACCTCAACGATCTTGTCTTGTAAGCCATGTTTCAAGATGGTTCCACAAAGAATATACAATTGATCTCCCAAAGCATCCGCAACTTCTACAATATCACCGCGACGTGCAGCTTCCAGATATTCCTCGTTTTCCTCCTTCATCAAGTTGAAACGCAGTTCGATATCCGCCTCACTTAATTCTGCAGTTGGCTTATAGTTGTTCGTGATTTTAAATGAGTCGTGAAAGATCTCCACGGCAGCAACGATCTCTTGTAAAGTCATATTCTTGGTGTTTCAGCAAATATACAACGCAAGAACAGAGAGTTGAAAGTCAGTTTTTACTTTTTCTCCACAAAGGTCATGACCGGTCTGAACCCTACCATAGGGTTGGCTTTCAAGAAGGTTAGGGTGCTTTCGTTGCGTACATCGTAACCCGGAGAATTCCAATTGCCACCAACAGCAGTATTTCCGTCAATGATCATTTCAGATACATTTCCATTGAGGTTGTAGATGTTAAATTCATTCGGTAAGTAGGATTTCACTGGCGCCATAAGATCTGCATGAGGTCCCATGTTTTGATAAAGTGCATCGAAATCAGAGGTTGCAATTTTTAAAGCGCCAGTAATACTGTCGCGTGTGATCGCTCCGGCCCCAATGTTAAGGAAATTGCAGTTCGGTTGACCTTTTTCATTCAATAGATAAGGGGAGTCCCATGCGTATGGACGTTTCAAACTGTTGCCATATGCAGCTTTTAAGAATTCCGCTCTGTATGGAAGACGGAAAATGATTTCATGATTTCCTGTCTTTTCTCGCCAAATTTGTGTGAGCCATTTACAGTATTGTTCGGCTTGGGCCTTGGTGATGTTTACTACAGGATATTCTCTGTATGCCGGATGGTTGAAATAATATTCTACATACTTTTCGTTATATGCTAATTTTTGTCTCCAAGCGGTAGTATCAGGTAAAGCAGCTTGGTATTCGTCTAGTTTTCCTGCTTGTTTCAAAGAAAACAGAAATTCGCGGTAATGAAAATTACTAACCTCAGCTCTTAACATGAAGAATCCTTGAACACTAACAGTATCGTCATCCATTAACAAATTACCACTCGGTACATAGGCATATCCATCACCCAATGTTTTTTTCATTTGTGATAAGGTGGTAATAGGTTTTTTTGGTTTTACGAGACTAATCGTTGCGAAAGCAATAAACGAAAGGATCAACAAGGCAGTTTTCATGGTTTGTAGAATTTGGTTTAGGAAACGCGGTTTGAAAATTTTAGTTACAAAAAAATCCCCGAAAACGAATTTCCGGGGATTCCTTTGATCTATTATCATTAATGAAACAATAACGAAAGGTAGTAAATACCTGCAGCAAGCACTGCTGATACAGGGATTGTAAGAATCCATGCCCATAACAGGTTTACGGTAACACCCCATCGAACGGCGCTTAAACGTTTGGTTGCACCTACACCGATAATGGAACCAGTGATCGTGTGGGTAGTAGATACTGGGATACCGAACTGAGATACTGTGAACAAGGTCAAAGCTCCTGCAGTTTCAGCACAAACACCTTCCAACGGCGTCACTTTCGTGATCTTGGTTCCCATTGTTTTAACGATCTTCCAACCGCCCATCAAGGTACCTAGACCGATCATTAAGTAACACATGAATGCAATCCAAGAAGGCATTGTTTTGTTCGTTACTTTCGCTTCGATCTTGTGGTCTTTAAGCAAGTATCCATCTTCATCAACGAATTTGGAAAAGAAACCGGCGTGAACGTAATCTTTGTTCAACAACATTTTCTTCACTTCTTTTCCGTCTTCTTTGATTTTCACTTGGGAGAAGATAGCTACCTCTTCTTCGTAATCGTAGTAATCTTTACCTTTTGTGTAAACAGTCAATTTTTCATCCAATTCATCTGCCGCTTTTTCGAAAGAAAGATCGAATTTGGCAGCGTTCGGGTTCTCTTTATTCAGTTTCCCCTTTTCGAACAGTTTTTCACCAGTTTCAATTTCGATCAAGTTTTCGCTGGATTTCAACAATTGAATACCGTTTACTTCACCGTATTTCTCCGGTTTGAATTTCTTGATCTTTCCTTCTTCGTCGTGATAATTAATTTGTAACATTTCTTTCACAACCAATTGATCAGGAATATCTCCTTGAACTTTTCCGTCGCGGTGCATGTTAGCAAATACGATCAAAGCGGCACAGATGATACCCATTACCTTTTGTGAATCCGCTCCACCGTGTCCTAATGAGAACGCTGCTGAAGAAAGCAACTGCAAACGCTTGTACATGGTGCTTTCTTTCAGAGCAGTTTGTTTACGGCCGTGACGAATTTGATACCAAGTGTATACGATCAAGAAGGTACCCAAAGTAACTCCAATAATCCAGATCATGATCGGTTTTAGATCGATGAAATCTTTGTAGTACCAAGATGCATAAACAGTGGCGAAGGATAAAAGAAAGGAGAATCCAATCTTCTTAATAAAGGAACGCTGAATGGTTACTAGCGCAATGATGAATGCGATGAGACCACCAATTACAGGTGCTAAGAAAATGAATAGGATCGGTTTGATGATCTCTTCCCATTTCAGTACGTCGAATCCTGCGTGAGCAATAGCAGCTCCAGCAAATCCACCGATCAAAGTGTGAGAAGAAGAAGATGGCAAACCTAACCACCAGGTCAATAAGTTCCATGCCGTTGCAGCCAGCAAACCGGCCAGAATTACCCAAAGGTCAATAACCGAGTTGTCAACGGTTTTGGCAACGGTGTTTCCAACGCTCATATCGAACACCCAGAATGCAGCGAAGTTGAATACAGCCGCCCAAATTACCGCTTGAAGTGGCGTAAGGACCTTTGTAGATACAACTGTTGCAATGGAGTTAGCAGCGTCATGAAAACCATTAACCAAGTCGAATAACAAGGCAATGACGATAATGACAATTAATAACGTTAACATACCAATGAATTATAGAATGTAAATTATGCGTATTTCACAACGATCGATTCGATCACATTACCAACATCTTCACATTTGTCAGTAGCAACCTCCATAATTTGGTAGATCTCACGTTTTTTGATCAAGCTTTTCGCATCGATATCAGAATCGAACAATTTTTCAATGCTCAAATCAAAAATGTCATCTGCTTGATTTTCAACTGAATTAATCTTGATTACGCACTCGATGATTTTTTGCGTGTTTTTCAAGTTGCGTAATTCTTTAACAGCTGCATTTACAGCCAAAACTGCTTCTTGAATAGCATCTGCCATTTTCAAGATACCTGTATCATTAGGATCAACTCGGTAGAAGTTAATTTTTTTGGCAGTAGCGTAAATATAATCCGCAACGTCATCTAATGAAGTAGCCAAAGAGTGGATGTCTTCACGATCGAAAGGAGTAATAAAATTTCTTCCCAATTCCATGAAGATCTTGTGCGTCAATTCATCATTTTGATGCTCCAAATCTTCCATCTCTTTGATAATCGCCGCACGCTTGTTGTAATCAGCTTCATTTACACATACAACTAGTTTGTTAGCAATCGCTTCCAAATTTTGAGATGCCTCTTCAAATAAAGAGTAAAATACACGGTCTTTCGGTAAAAAGAACTTTAATAATCCTGATGCCATTTTCTTTCTTGTTAATGTTTCGTCGACAAATGTAGACTACCTGAATCGATCCTGTTTCGGTCAAAATAAATGTTAACGAAAAGGTAAAACAAGGTGTGTTTTTAACGTGTGTGTTCCCTTGGTGCTCTAAGCGTCAGTAATTCAGGGGTATGTGGTGTTTTTAATATTAAGTAAATGTTAAGGATGGCTATGAATCCTACCATAAGTCTATGTATTTATGTTCAAAAATGGTGTTGTGAGCTTATGTGAAATAGCCAGATGTTAAGCAAATATTAACAGCGTTAAATAAATATTATATAACGATTTAGTGAGTGTTAAAATAAAATGAAGCCAATAGTTTTGTCCCACAAATTAAACGCTATGAAATATTTTTTAATCGGACTGTTGTCTTGTATTACTTGGATGAATGTGCATGCAACGGAATTGAATCCTAAGATGGATTCTCTGAAAATTGTGAAAGACTCAACCAATGCGACAAAACCTGCTAAGGACGCTAAATGGTATGATAAGTTTTCTATTCGAGGTTATGCACAAGTTCGCTATAATCGATTACTAGAGACAAATCCTGATTTGAAGTGTGAACAGTGTGACAAGAGTTGGGGAGATAATGGTGGGTTTTTCATCCGTCGAATGCGCATCATTTTTTATGGTCAATTGCATGAACGTGTTTACTTTTACGTTCAACCTGATTTTGCTTCCAGCGCCGGAACGACCAATCATGTCGCACAATTACGAGATGCATATTTTGATGTTGGAATTGATAAAAGAAGTGAGTTTCGATTCCGAATAGGTCAAAGTAAAATTCCTTATGGATTCGAAAATATGCAAAGTTCCCAAAATCGTTTGCCTTTGGATCGTCACGATGCGTTGAATAGTGCTGTTTCTAACGAGCGGGATTTAGGAGTATTCTTTTATTGGGCGCCAACGAAACGTAGAGAAATGTTTAGTTCATTAGTGAAGGATGGACTGAAAGGATCTGGTGATTACGGTGTGTTCGCTATTGGTGTTTATAATGGTCAAACAGCGAACCAGTCAGAACGAAACAATGAACCTCATGTGGTTACACGCGTTTCTTATCCATTCCAAATCAAGAATCAGATCTTTGAGCCAGGTATTCAGGCTTATACCGGTAAAGTAGGTTTGTTGTCAACTTCAAGTGGCGTTAAGAAAAATGAAACAGGCGAATATTTAGATCAGCGCGTTGCTGGAACGATTGTAATGTATCCTAAGCCATTTGGATTTCAAGCCGAATATACGATTGGTACAGGTCCGGAATATAACAAGTGGACAGATTCGATCGAAAATCAGCGTCTAAAAGGAGGGTATGTAATGCTCAACTATCAAGTAAAAGTGAAAAATACTTTGTTGATCCCATTCACACGATATCATTATTATAATGGTGGTAAGAAACATGAAACGGATGCTAGAAGTTACCGTGTAAGCGAACTTGAGATCGGTTTTGAGTGGCAAATGAACAAGTATTTTGAATTTGTAGCAATGTACACGATGTCTTCTCGTAGATTTGAAGATCATGCGAAACAAGATAATTTACAGACAGGGAATTTATTAAGGCTTCAAGCTCAAGTTAATTTCTAGGAAAATGGAATAAAAAAAATCCCGATCGTGAGATCGGGATTTTTTTTATTCCTGACTTTTGAATTTATAACCTATCCCTTTCACGGTTTGGATGTATTCATCGCCAATCTTTTCCCGCAATTTGCGAATGTGGACGTCGATGGTTCTGTCCCCAACAATGATATCCGTTCCCCAAACTTTTTCCAATATCGTGTCTCGTTCAAATACGATTTCCGGGCGAGATGCAAGTAAAGCTAGTAACTCAAATTCCTTTTTGGGCAAATGAACTGGCTCCCCGTTTTTGTAAACGGTATATTTTTCTCTGTTGATCACAAGGTCAGCTTGCGGAGCTCCTTTAGCAACTGCACTTTCTTTTCTTCTTAAAAGCGCGTTTATTCTCGAGATCAAAACACGAGGTTTAATCGGTTTAGAAATGTAATCATCAGCGCCTGCATCCAAACCAGCAATTTGACTGTAATCTTCGTTTCGCGCAGTCAGGAAACAGATCAATACATGTTCCAGTCCCGGTGTGCTGCGCAATGCTTCGCAAACCTCCACGCCGTCCATTCCCGGCATCATTACATCCAAGATGATCAGGTCCGGCGATTCTGATTTACAAACTTCAATACCCTTCGTACCATTTTCCGCCGTAAATACGCGAAATCCCTCCTTTACAAGGTTGTAAGATAAGATATCTCTGATGTCGTCTTCGTCGTCAATAATTACGATCGTATGCATACATTCTCTTTATATTCAAATATAACCAATTATCTCGAAACTTCAGGTTCTTTCCTTTGGATTAGAAAGCGGAAAACAGAGTGGTTTGAGCGTTTTTCACTTGCTTTTTTGCCACTCATCTTTATTTTTTACCGCACATCCTTGAAAAAAATCGTTAAAAAATCCCTGTTAAATTGAATTCCTAAATTTTTTGAGTCGTTCACGGAAATGCTCGACAAATCGTTACCTAAAACCGATAAATCAAAGAAATCGACAGATTACTTTCTCTTTTTGAAACAACAAGCTGTCTCATTCTTAGAATCAAATTTTTACTAAATGCTTTTACTAACGTTTTCAGGCTCTTGCAGAATTCATTCTTTGAATTAACTTTGCGTCAGTAGTAGTAGGTTAGGTTGATTAGTGTGACAAGAGCTTGGAGCGCCCGTTCCGGGCTCTTGTTGTTTTATGTTGTTTCGAAATAATTTGTACTTTCAACCAAAGCATTCAAATCTTATGTCAGTAAAAGCTAAAATTCTACTTGTTGAAGACGACACGAATCTGGGATTCATTATTGCCGATGAATTGAAATCTCAAGGCTATCAGGTTGTGCTTTGTACCAATGGACAGGATGGAGCAATGCGATTTACAGAAGATCACTTTCACTTATGCATTTTCGACGTCATGATGCCTAAGAAAGATGGCTTCACGCTCGCGAAAGAGATCAGAACGATCAATCAAGAAGTGCCTATTTTATTCTTGACTGCGAAAAGTATGACTGAAGATAAAGTGGCAGGGTTCAATGCCGGTGGCGATGATTATCTGACGAAACCATTTTCTTTTGATGAATTGAATGTTCGCGTAAAAGCACTTTTGAAACGGGTTAACTTGGTGGAAGAAAAGGAAGAAAAGATCATCGCATTAGGTGAATATGCTTTCGATACGGAGAATTTTACGCTCAAACATGCGGCCTTCGAGAAGACTTTGACAAAAAAGGAAGCATTGGTGCTAAAGATGTTGTGCAAATTCAAGAATACGGTTGTTCCAAGAGAAACTATTCTCACTGCTGTTTGGGGACAAGACGATTACTTCGCAGGTAGAAGTATGGATGTATTCATTACAAAACTTCGGAAATACCTTTCCCAAGATCCATCAATTTCGATTTTAAATGTCCACGGTATCGGCTTTAAGTTAGAAGTAAACTAACTTTGTCGCGATTTTCGTTTATGGCATTGATCTTACATCTCGAAACTGCAACCAAAGTGTGTTCAGTAGCACTTTCAAATGATGGTGTGTTGTTGTATGCTATCGATCACAATGAAGATGCTTATATGCACGGTGAGCAATTGACCTTGCTAATTCAAGAGTTGATGCAACACGCAGGAAAAGACCTGTCGCAATTGGATGCCATTTCTGTTTCTTCTGGCCCGGGTTCTTACACCGGATTGCGAATCGGCGTTTCTACGGCCAAAGGGTTGTGTTATGCCTTATCCATTCCGTTGATTGCTGTAAATACACTTGAAGCCATGATCGCCTTGAGTCGTGAAAAACATCCTGATCAAACGATCTGTGCCCTGATTGATGCACGAAGAATGGAAGCCTATACCTTAATCCAAGGAAAGGACACTAGCGTCTTGAAACCCGTTAGCGCAGATATTTTGGAGGAAAATACCTACAATGCCTTTTTACCCTTCGTAGCAATTGGCGATGGTTCGGCCAAGTGCCAGGAAATTTGGAAAGATTTGCCTGTTGTGTTCGATCTTGAAATGGAACCTTCAGCTCGAGGTCAAGTAGAGCTGGCTTATCAGAAATTTCAGCAAGGAACTTTTGAAGATGTGGCCTATTTTGAACCAAACTACGTCAAACCATTTTATCAAGCTCCGGCTAAACAGAAGTAGTTCGTCTTTTGTGCAAATTCGGCAAGAAGATTGTCAATAGACCTAATAGCGGCAAGAACGAACACAGTCCGTACACATAATCAATTCCATGGTCATCTATCAAGATTCCCAAAGTTGCTGATCCCAGTGCACCCATCCCAAAGCCAAATCCATAGAACAAACCTGAGATCATGCCGATTTTACCTGGAAGCAACTCTTGTGCGTAAACCAATATGGAACTAAACGCTGAAGCCAAAATTGCCCCGCCGACACAAAGCAGAATGACCGTCCAAGTGAGGTTCATGTAAGGTAAGGCCAATGTAAAAGGAGCCGCACCTAGGATCGAGAACCAAATGATGTTCTTACGCCCGTATTTATCACCCAATGGTCCGCCATACAAGGTCCCAAAAGTGATGGAAAGCATGTAAAGGAATAAGTAGAATTGTGCCTCTTTGATCGAAATAGAAAAATGCTCATTGAGATAAAAGGCCAAATAATTCGAAATGCTCGATGTGTAGAAAAACTTGGAAAAGATCAGTATCAATAGAATCACTACGGAAAAGGTGACTCTGCTTTTTGAAAGCCCGTAATTACCATCGTTGTATACATTCTTTCTGTTGACTTGTTGTTGCAGGTAGTTCTTGTACCAGTTGCCAACCCAATAGAGTAGTCCGGCTCCGATCACCGCAAACAAAGCAAAGAATGCAATCGTAAACTGTCCAAACGGAATGGCGATCAAAGCGATCAAAAGCGGACCAACAGATGTACCTCCATTACCTCCCAATTGGAAAATAGATTGGGCCAAACCTCTTCGTCCACCAGAAGCATAATAGGCTACCCGTGACGCTTCCGGATGAAAGATCGATGAACCGATTCCGATAGAACATGCGGCAACCAAGATCCAATAGAAATTATTTGCAAATGCTAGGATTGTGATACCAACAAATGCAAAGATCATCCCGCCAACAAAAGCATGTGGTTGCGGACGCTTGTCCGTGAAAGCACCAACAAATGGCTGCAACAAAGACGACGTGATCTGAAAAGCGAAAGTGATGAAACCGATCTGGGTGTAACTTAGCGCATATTTACCTTTAAGCAAAGGATAAGCCGCCGGCAATACTGCCTGAAGCAGATCATTGAGGAAATGACCCGCACAAACTGCGATCAGAATGGGATAAACAGTCTGCTGTGCCGACACGCTTTTTGCTTCGTTCATAATACAAAGTTATGCTTCTATAACCAATAAGATTACATTCAGTTCAGCTTGTGTGCAGTAGTTCTTTTATAAACTGTGCTTCACTATTCGATTTCACGGCTTTCAAATAAGCAGAACCAATGATTACACCGTCGGTTACGGAATGAGCCAGCTCTATCTTTGCCTTGCTGTCGATCCCAAATCCTAAAAATACTGGAGTATCTCCGCACAGTGATTTGATAGTGCGATAACGATCTATGTTATCCTCCAGTTGATAGGAACCACCTGTAGTTTGTGCGCTTCCTACTAAATACACAAAACTCTGCTTACAGTCCAGCGCAATTTGTTGAATGCGTTCATCGCTCGTAGCCGGTGTTACCAAATGCACGAATGGAATGGCATTCCTTTCCAAAAGTTCTTGGTGTTTCGCTCTCAGCATTTCGAGAGGCAGGTCGGGAAAGATCAGTGCTTGAATCCCTACTTCCCGACTGCGTTCTAAAAAACCTTCAATGCCAAATTGCAAGACTTGATTTCCGTAACCCATCAATACAATTGGATGTTTTAATTGCGGTTTCAATTCTTCTAAAATGGCGAACATGCCGTCCATTGTGAATCCTTGCTGTAAGGCGATCTCACTGGATGTTTGAATTACCGGGCCGTCAGCAATGGGATCGCTGTAGGGAATGCCTACCTCAATGAAATCAATCGGTTCTTGTTGGAGGTCCAATAGTAAGTTTGAAAAATGTTCTTTATTTGGATAATAGGCTGTCAGGAAAATACCGACCGCTTTGTTTGAAAAAGTAAAAGTTGTCATAAGGAAAGTGTTTGCATGTAGGTATTCATGTCTTTATCACCCCGTCCCGAAAGATTGATCACAACCACATCGTTACGGTCAAATGCGAGTTTCTCCAAAGCAGCAAGCGCATGTGCAGATTCTAGCGCAGGAATGATCCCTTCTAATCTGGAACAGGTAAGTACAGCATTCAATGCATCTTGATCGCTAACTGCTAGTGCTTTTACGCGCTCACTAACGATACCGTGTGCATGCAAGGGGCCAATACCCGGATAATCTAATCCGGCAGAAATCGAATGTGGTTCAATTACTTGTCCGTCCGCTGTTTGCATCACCAGGGAGTAACTACCGTGCAAAATTCCGGGTGTTCCCAAAACACTGGTTGCGGCACTTTTCCCGGAGTGGATTCCTTCGCCTGCGGCTTCAACAGCGATGAGTTGTGTGTCAGGATCTTCGTAGAATTCGTAAAAAGCACCAGCAGCATTGCTGCCACCTCCAACACACGCGATTACCGCCGTCGGATGGTCTCTTCCGGTTTGGACATGCAGTTGTGCTTTGATCTCCTGTGAGATGATTGCTTGAAAGTAAGCGACCATGGCCGGATAAGGATGTGGTCCAACAACACTTCCGATGAGGTAGTAAGTATACGGATTGTTGATCCAATAGCGCAATGCTTCGTTGGTTGCATCTTTCAATGTTTTGCTTCCGCTGCTTGCAGGTACTACTTCGGCTCCCAATAATTTCATCCTAGCTACATTTGGTGCTTGACGTTCAATGTCTTTTTCACCCATGAATACAATGCATTTCAGATTCATCAGTGCGCAAACAGTTGCAGTCGCCACACCGTGTTGTCCGGCTCCGGTTTCTGCTACTATGGTCGTTTTTCCCATGCGTTTAGCTAGAAGAGCTTGTCCGATAGTATTGTTCACCTTATGTGCTCCGGTGTGACACAAGTCTTCCCGTTTGAAGTAAATCTGAGTTCCAAATCGTTCGGAATAATTGGGAGCATGATAAAGCGGGGTTGGTCTGCCCACGTATTGTTTTAACAGGGAGGTATAGGCCTCATGAAATTTCGGATCTTCCTGGATTGCGGCAAATGCCTCTTCCAATTCGGCGACGTTGTTGTACAATAATTCGGGGATGTATGCTCCGCCAAAAGCTCCGTAAAAGCCCATCGAATCAGGTTTGTGTGAGAATGCTTTCATGACTTCAATTGTTGAATGAATGTGAGTACTGCTGCGCTGTCTTTTATACATGGTTCTAGTTCAAAACGACTATTGATATCGATGCCAGTCATGCATTCGTGTTTCAATTGCGAAAGCGCATCAATATCCTCCGGAGCTATTCCACCACTCAGAAAGAATGGTGTTATTCCGGTGTAGTGCTCCAGTAGATCCCAATTGAATTTCCTGCCACTTCCACCGTAATTTGTTGTAGCCGTATCAAATAAGAAGTAGTCGACGTGTCCATCGTACGCGGCTGTCTTTTCAAAGTCGCCGATTGCTCCAATGGCGAATGCCTTGATCACAGTCAAGTGTTTTGGAAGCGAACTACACAATTCAGGAGTCTCGTTTCCGTGCAGTTGGATGCCGGAAAGGTTGAACGCCTCTGATTTCGAGATAATCGCATCACGCGTTTCATTCACAAAGACCCCAATGGTAGGGATCGCTGTATTCAACTCCCTTGGGAAGTAGCGAGGAGATTGGCTAAATTGGATCGTTCCCAAAAAATCCACCTGATCACAATGCAAGATCGCTTGATTTTGTGTGGCATTGCTCATGCCGCAAACTTTGATCTTCATGGTGTGTGTGAGTTTGTGAGGGTTGCCAAATGCGCTTGCTTCAAAATACTTTCGCCGATCAGAACAGCGTTATAGCCGAGTTGATTCAAGTAGTGAACTTCTTCGATCGTTTGAATGCCTGACGCGGAGATTTTCAAGAGATTTTCAGGAAGTAAGGGAAGCAGTTTCTCCGAATGTTGAACATCCGTTACTTGCCGATGCAGATCCCGATTGTTCACCATGATGAAGTCGACCTCCTCGTTGATGTACGTGATCTCATGTTGGGCATGAATTTCCAGGATCACCTCCAATCCCAAACTTTTGGCAATGATGCTCAAATGCAAGCAATGTTCTTTCGTAAGTGCTGCCGCAATCAACAGGATCACGTCGGCACCAAAAGCTTTGGCTTCAAACAATTGGTATTCATCCAGAATGAAGTCCTTTTGTAAAATGGGCAGGTTCACTGTTTGGCGAACGGTTAGCAGATCTTCCAAACTACCACCGAAAAAAGGTTGGTCGGTAAGTACAGAAATTCCGCATGCGCCTTGTTCGGCATAGGCAGCGGCTTGTTTTGAGGGAACCAATGTTGGAAGGATCGTTCCAGCACTTGGAGATTTGCGTTTCATCTCTGCGATGATTCCTGTTCCTGCTCGATTCAACTTTTCTTTGAGTGAGATGATTGATCTGGAGAAAAGAGGATGCTTCACTAGTTCGGCTGCACTCTTGGTTTGTTTCCGTGTGGCGATTTCGGCCAATTTATGTTCAAGGATGGTGTTTAATATAGTTTTCATGCTCGTAATGCGTTTAATAATTGAATTGACTTTCCAGAACGAATGTGTTCCAGCGCCTTCATGTAGGCTTCTTGATAGCTTGTTTTGGGCTCAAAGCAGCGAATTCCCAAGGCCGTATTACCTGCTACAACAGCATTCTGACTTATATTTCCTTTACCGGAAAGCACATCTGTCAGGATCTTTGCCGATTGTTCGATGTTACCACCTTGTAATTCGGAACGGATTATCGTAGAATCAACTGGAGGATCTTGTAGAACAAAATCTTCTGTTTTTCCAAAGACTCGGGTTGGTCCGTCAAAGGTGAGCTCATCGTAACCTTGCAAGCCATGAACTACATAAAAAGCTTCCCGTTGGTTAGCCAAAAGATGTTGATAGAAGCGCGCTAAACCCAAACGGTAAGTTCCGGTCAATTGGAATTTTGGCTGCGCCGGATTGACCAATGGACCAAGTTCATTCAGGAATGTGGCAATTCCTAGAGATTTTCTGATCGGTGCCATCTTTTTCAGTGCCGGATGGAATAGGGGTGCGTGCAGGAAAACGAGTCGGTGTTTATCGAATTGTTTTTTCAATTTGTCCGCGTCATTTGAAAATGAAATGCCTAAATATTCTAGGACATTCGAGGAACCACACAGCGAACTGACTCCATAATTTCCGTGTTTAACAACCGGATATCCCATAGAAGCCAAAACAAAAGCTGTTGAGGTAGAAATGTTGAAAGTATCTTTTCCGTCTCCTCCGGTCCCGCACACATCAATGTAGTCCCGCGTTTTTAGATCCACCGGATCACAGAGTTCCAATAAGGCATGCTGGAATCCCTTCAATTCGTTTAACTGCAATCCCTTTACTTGCATAGCAACCAAAAATCCGGCTAGGGTTTCATGTGTGATTTCCGTAGTCGCAATTGCCAAGAGTTGGCTGTAAGATTCCTGCTCAGTTAAGTGTTCCCCAGTTATTATTTTTTCAAGTGTTCTTTTCATTTTTTAAGCTTTTTATCCAGTTAGAGATCATGGTTTTTCCGTTTGGCGTGAGGATCGATTCCGGATGGAACTGCACACCGTAGATCGGAAGTTGCTGATGCTGAAATGCCTGGATAGTTTGATCATTACTCCGGCCAGTTATCCGCAAAACATCCTCGTTCTTAAGACGGATGCGCCAACTATGATAGCGACCGATTTCTTGTGCAGGATCTAGTTGCTGGAATAAAACTGCGCGTTTATCAATCACCATGTTATCTGCTTTGCCGTGAACAGGAGCAGTACATTGTTCGAGATTAGCTCCAAAGAATTCTCCCAAAGCTTGATGTCCGAGACAAACACCGAGCATGCTTTTCGTTTGGTGATA
>JBMLQF010000165.1:21340-29687 GCA_049241705.1 Fluviicola sp.
GTCATCAATTCACCTGCTTCTTTGGGAATTCCCGGGCCTGGAGAAAGCAAGATCCCGTCACACGAATCCAAGTAGTCATAATCGATCTGCGTGTTGCGGAACACACGCACTTCAGGTTGCGCGGGATCCGTTTTTAAGTAGCGAACCAAGTTGAATACGAAAGAATCGTAGTTGTCGATGCATGCAATTTTCATGATAAAGCGGTTTGAGTTTGACGGATGGCACTGCGTATAGCGCCTAGTTTGTTATGGACCTCTTGAAGCTCATTTTCGGGAATCGAATCGATAACGACACCTGCTCCTGCTTGATAGTACAGGGTGTTATTCTTGCTGAGTGCACTGCGTATGATAATGGCCAAATTGGCATTGCCATTCGAAGAGATAAATCCAATAGCTCCACCGTAAAATGCGCGCGCCTGCGGTTCGTATTTCGCAAGCAATTCAAGAGCTTTCGGTTTTGGTGTTCCGCTCAAGGTTCCGGCAGGGAACGTTCCATTGAACAAGGATAACGGATCTGTTTCTGTGGCAGCGATCACTTTTGAAACCAAGTGGATCACATGGGAGAATTGTTGAACTTCTTTGTAGGAAACCACTTGAACATCGTTGGAATACTTGCTGAGATCGTTGCGCGCCAGATCAACTAGCATGGTATGTTCCGCATTTTCTTTTTCATCAACCAAAAGCGCTTCAATAGCAAGTTTCTCTTCCATTTGATTTCCTGTTCTTCGGATGGTTCCGGCAATTGGATGAATCTCTGCCGTTCCATTGGTCAGTGCTATTTGTGTTTCCGGTGAACTTCCAAATAGACGGGCATGTTCAAAATCCAGGTAGAATAAGTATGGAGATGGATTTAAACGTCTCAATGTGCGATACACTTCGAAATCATCCCCAAAAAAAGCTTGTTCAAAACGGCGTGAAACAACTAGTTGGAAGACGTTTCCGCGTCGGATATTTTCCAACGAATGGTCTACCAATTCCAAGAATTGTGAATCGCTCAGTGCGCTCGTTTCCTCCCAAACACACAAGAAAGGAAGTGGTTGAAGCGCCTGCTGCAACAATAGGTCTTCCAATTTAAGAGCTTCCGTTGTGGGTTCGAATGAGTTGTGAAAAACGGTGCCTGAATCGCGGAAATGATCCAATACAATCAGTGTTTTAAATACAACCAGATGGGCAAGCGGAAGTTCATACGAGTTTGGATCTGGAAGCTTGTTTTCAACCAAGTGGGCGTATTCGAACGAAAAATAAGATAGAAAACCATTAAGCGGATTCGGTTTATCGAACTGAATTTGTTCCGTGTGATGCTCGAAAGTTCGTAAGGCTTCAGCTGCACTGGAAAAAGAATGGATCTCTTTGTTGCCGTTGATAATGACCTCTATTTCCGTTGCGAACAACGAAAGCGACACGATCGGATCCAAACCGATGAACGATTTACTGTTTTCTCTGCTGTGATAGTCGTTACTTTCCAGCAAGCACGGAAAGCGATGTTTGTTGCGTAAGGATAAATAGAGCCCTACCGGTGTAATGGAATCGGCAGAGAAGTTCGAAGTATGTGTGTATATTGTTGTTGACATAAAAAATGGGAAATAAAAAAAGCGGCTCATCATAGTGACGAGCCGCTCAAGGATTTATAAAATCAATGAAATAGCGTTAGCCAGTCACCCAATTAGATAACTGCCACCACCAAAAATTCATTGTTGCGATCAAATTCATGCCGCAAAGGTAAGCTGCTTTTTTTTGAAATTCCAAACGATAAGTGAAAATATTTTGAATAATTAAGCCAACAGTTAAATAATTAACAATACATTTGTCCCAAATTAGCATGAACAAGAAATTTACATATGTGTGGTGTTTTCGTATGAGTTGATTACGAGGCATTCCTGTTTTTTTATAATCTCGCTTCGTAATTGTCGCGGGATTTTTTTGTGCTCATTTGTTTAAAAAAGAAGTAATTTGCAAGCTATGAATCCATTGATCCGAAAGGGAGGAAAAAGACCATTTTTAATAGCCGGACCGTGCAGTGCGGAAACACCGGAACAATTGCTTGAAACCGCTCAACGCTTGAAGGCAAACGTCAATATAGATATGTTGCGTGCCGGAATTTGGAAGCCACGAACAAGACCTGATTCATTTGAAGGTGTTGGTGCCGTTGGTTTATCCTGGCTTGTGGATGCCGGAAAGGAAATTGGTTTGCCAACCACTACAGAAGTTGCGAATGCAAAGCATGTAGAAGAAGCTTTAAAAGCCGGTGTGGATGTATTATGGATCGGTGCGCGTACTACTGTCAATCCGTTTGCAGTGCAAGAAATTGCGGATGCTTTGGAAGGAACAAAGATCCCGGTAATGGTAAAAAATCCTGTCAATCCGGATTTGGAATTGTGGTTAGGTGCATTTGAACGCTTGGAAAAAGCAGGAATACATGATCTGGTTGCGATCCATCGTGGGTTCTCGGTATACAAACATCCCAAATACCGGAATGTGCCGAATTGGGAATTGCCAATCGCACTTCGCGAACGTTTACCAGAGATGGCAATTATCAATGACCCGAGCCATATTACCGGAAATCGCAACTTGTTGCTGGAAGTTTCTCAAAAAGCAATGGATTTGAATTTCGATGGTTTGATCATTGAATCTCACCGCCATCCAGATAATGCTTGGTCTGATGCTGCGCAACAACTGACTCCGGAGAATCTCGGTGAAATGCTGCGTACCTTGGTTTTGCGATCGAAAGAAGTGACTTCTGAAGTGGAAGATGGCTTGACTCAATTGCGTGAAAAGATTGGTGTTTTAGATGATCGACTTTTTGAAATCTTGACCACGCGCATGCAGTTGAGTGAAGATGTGGGACTTTTCAAAAAGGAAAATAATATAACGATCCTCCAGGAAGAACATTGGAAACGTGTTATTACGGCACGAATGGATAAAGCTGGAGAATATCAACTGTCTTTGAAGTTCATTCGTCAGGTAATGGATGCCCTGCATCAGGAATCCATTCGTCATCAGATCCGTGTGATGAATCCTGGTGTTAAGGAAAACGATCGCGATGCAAAATAAAGTGATACAGCCTTCAAAATTTCATGGTTCCTTGGCCATTCCGGCTTCAAAGAGTGATACCCAACGAGCATGGATCGCAGCGGCTCTTGCACATGGAGTTTCAACACTCTGGGGTGTTGGATTTAGCGAAGATGAGGTTGCTGTCATGGAAGCGATCCAGGAATTAGGCGCTCGTGTGAAACGAAATAATGACGGTTCATTTAGTGTTTTAGGAGCTTTACATCCGGAGGAAGGTCAGGTGGTGAATGCAGGTGAAAGTGGTTTGGGAAGTAGGTTGTTGACGGGAGTTTGCGCCTCATTTTCAGAGCAACTTATGATCAAAGCAGAAGGTTCGTTAAAACACCGACCGATGGATTTTTTCGATCGCGTTTTACCGCAGTTGGGCGTTCAGGTTTCCTCGATGGAAGGTCGCTTGCCCATTCAGGTAAAAGGCCCAATGCATGGAGCTCAATTGCAAGTAGATGGTTCTTTGAGTTCCCAATTCATTTCGTCCCTGTTGATGGCACTTCCGATGGCCACTTCGGATAGTTTGCTTCGTGTTGAAAATTTACAATCACGTCCGTATGTGGACATGACCTTGGCTACACTTTCTGCTTTTGGAATTGAAGTCACTGAACCGACAAGTGGTAACTTTAAAATTAAAGGAAATCAAACCTACAAACCAACTAGCTACACCATAGAAGCAGACTGGAGTGCTGCAGCATTTTGGTTGGTAGCAGCTGCGCTTGGATCAGATTTAACTTTAACGGGTTTACAAATGGATAGTTTGCAGGCTGACAAGAAATTACTCGAGTTTCTGGAAATAGCAAACTGCAAGATCATTCATTCTCCGAACGGAATTCGCATAGATGGTTCAGCACGGCTAGCCTTCCATGTTAACGCCACGCACTGTCCAGATCTTTTCCCGGCATTGGTGGTACTCGCTGCCGGAATAGACGGAGTTTCTAAGATCGATGGAGCTGCGCGTTTGGAGCACAAGGAAAGTCACCGCGGATTAACTTTACAAGAAGAATTTGGCAAACTTGGACTTCGGATAGCATTGGATGAAGATACGATGCTCGTTTACGGCACCGGACGCTTGAAAGGTGGTGTTCCGGTCTTTGCGCATGACGATCACCGCATTGCAATGGCACTGGGGATTTCATCTTTACTGATAAATTCAGAGATTCGCTTGAAAGGACACGAAGCTGTATCAAAATCCTATCCTCAATTTTGGGATCATTTGGAATCGGTTACTGTTTAATCCTCAATTTTGACCACTGATAAATCGATTTGGTGACCATTTCAAAAAAATGCCTGATTATGTGTAGATAATTTGTTCCTTCGAACAAACTACGCTTTATGAAAAATTTTACACTACTTGTATTATCAGTACTCAGTGTTGGGTTTGCTTTTTCTCAGGAAAAATGTGCTTCACATACGGTACATCAACAACGATTGGACTCAGATCCGAATTATGCGAGTGCAGTAAGTCTTGCACAATCTCGTTCAAAACAATGGGTTCAGGAACATGCAGGAGAAAACAACAAGGTTTTATTGACGATCCCGGTTGTTGTTCACGTGTTGTATAAAAATGCGGCTCAAAACATTTCTGATGCTCAGATCCAATCTCAAATCGATGTATTGAATGCAGATTACAGAGCCTTGAATCAGATTACGCTACCTGACTATTTCGATTCGTTAAAAGCGGATATTGAGGTTGAATTTTGTTTAGCAAGCGTAGATCCAAGTGGAAATCCAACGAATGGGATCACGCGCACATCGACCACCGGAGGAACATTTTTTGGATTTTTCTCACCGTTCAATGATGATATCAAATACGATTCATTAGGTGGAAAAAATGCATGGCCGACCGATCAATATTTGAATTTGTGGGTGGGTGAGTTATTCCCAGGTTTGTTGGGATATGCACAGTTTCCTGGTGATCCGAAAGTGAATGCTGACGGTGTAGCAGTTACAACAACTGCATTTGGTACTGTTGGAAATATCGATCCGATTTCTTCAGGTGGTAGAACCTCAACACACGAAATTGGTCACTGGATGGGCTTGTATCATATTTGGGGAGACGAAGATGCTTGTACTGGTTCTGATTCGATTGTCGATACACCAAATATGGGTGCGGCCTCCAATCAGGGATGTGATTTTGTGGCTAACACCTGTTCCAACGAAGATCCTTTCTGGGGTGCTTTCGATCCAACAGATATGGTTTACAATTACATGGATTACAGTTCCGATACCTGTATGGGTATGTTCACAAAAGGTCAAAAATTGCGTATGCACGGCTTCTTGAATACAGATCCGCGACGTAATGCTTTGTTCTCATCCAATGGTTGTGGTGTTGCCGGTTTGGGAGAAGAAATGACCACTCAATTAACGATCGTGCCGAATCCAGCTACTTCGGAGGTCAAAATTCTGATGAACGGTTCTGCTGAATCTTTGGAATTACGCAACTTGAACGGACAGCTGATCCAAGTTATCCAGAATCCAAAAACAGCTGAAATTATTGAACTGTCAAGCCGGACTTCCGGTGTTTACTTCGTGCACCTCATTCGTGATGGACGCGTTGTAGGAATTGAAAAATTGATCAAGCAATAAAGCATGGTATCTAAAATAAAGGCCCTCACAATTGAGGGCCTTTTTTTATTCCAAATAAATGGGTTGCTCTTTACCGTAGTCCACGCTGTAGTTGAACTGGTATTTCTTGACTTCTCCTTTGGAAATCGAGAATCGCCAAGTCAAAATCCCGGTGGTTTCTTCTAATGTTGCGCCTTCGAATGTGCCTTGTTTCACTTTGATGTCGTTATTTACTGACATTGGGAAATGGTCTTTCATGATCACTGGAATGGTCGCATTACCGTTATTGCGGATAGTGAAATCCCAAGTAACGTCGTATTTGTAGCGTGAACCGATCAAGCGCGTTTTACTCATTTCCTCACTACGCTTGCGTTCAACAACCACTTTTTTATCTTTTCCTAACGAGAAACTGATCGTATCTTTCGTCGCTTCCACATCTACATAACTCTTGCCAATGAAAGTTCCATCAAAATAGATGTTAGATTCTCCGCTCAATAAGTTCAATTTTTCCCAACCGGAGATTTGTGCTACTAAGTATACCGATGGATCCAATTTTGGAACGGTGTGGTATTCGTAGCTTGCAGGCATGGTATAAACCGCAATCGCTACTTTATGGTCCGCATTGTCAGATGGGATCGTGAATGGGGTATTGATGGTAAACTCCATGCGCAGGTCTTTTTCAGTCTGCTCAGCAATGGATGTCGAGTAACTTGCAACTTTGGCTGCTGATCCTGCGGGCATTCTTGAAATCTCCTCTTTTTTAAGAACCGCTTTGTTCTTTCTGCGCGAGCCACGAATCACCACTACCTCATTGAGTTCCGCATTGGTACTGTAAAGCCTTTGTTCAGAAGCGGCTACAGTCGCATCGTACTCGGCCCCTTGTCCGTCTCCCCAGCCTGAGTTTAGATTGTTTTGAATGGTTTCCATGGCGATCTCTTCCGCGATCAATTGGATCTTGGTATATGGTGAATTGATACTTACCGCAACTGGTTGGTATCCCAGGTAGCTTACAGTATATCCGCGTTCTCCTTTTGGTACAATGAAAGAGAAGCGACCACTTGCATCGGATGTGAAGATTTCATCCGGTTGGTTGTTTAAAGTGATTTTAGCAAAGGCCAAAGGTTCTCCTGTCTGGTAATCACTCACCTGACCGTGTACCAATTCTCCATCGAAATTGTATTCAGGAATGTAGCGGTTTGTTGTTTGTTTACGTGGAGCAGGGGTGTAGTAGTCTACATACCAAGGATCGATCTTTGGTTCTTGTGTATTGTCATACGGATCGTTCGTTGAAAGCACCAATTGAATGTTCTTCCATTCAATTCCGGTGTTTTGAGTTACGTTAGCCTTTGCTTCCAATAGGACATCAGAACCTATCCCATTACTGCGCATGTCGTAGTAAGGTGTCCAGCTTGCTTCAGAGGTAATGTAACTGAATGCAAATTCAATATCACCGGCTTTCTGAACATCCAACTCAACCTCGATCTCAGTGTAATTAATAACAGGAAGACTTTGACGGGTACTGATCTCTTGTTCAATCGTATTGATCTTGCGAACAACTGCTTCAATTTCTGTTTGAAGTTGAGATTTGCGCGTATTGATCTCTGTCAATTTTGAGTGAAAAAACGTGGATGCTTCCTTCAGTTCGGTCATTTTTACCGCTTGTTGTTGACTGCCAAGATCGTTGTTTTTCATTAAGAGTTGTTCGTCAAACAACAGAACCCGGTATTCATCGCGAAGCTTTTGCTCCTCTTTCTCAAGTTCTTTTTTACGACCGTTCATTTCAGCTAGTTGACTTTCCGCCAAACTCTTGTCGTCGTAGTTCTTGCGGGTACGGATACTCAAGATCACAGCATTCGTAGAGGATTTTAATTGAATGGAAGTTGGATCCAGGAAATCGGTCAGTTTTTCAAATACCAAAACTTGCTTTCCGGCTATAAGATTTACTTGCTGTTGGTGTTCGATCTGTGCTCCTTCCTTAAAAACGGTAACCTTTTTAATGGGAGCTAATGTTTTTTGCGATTTCTGAGCTTGCAAGATGCATGGCCACAAGATCAACGCGATCAATACCTGTTTCATAATTCAGATTTAAATAAAAAAGCGTATTCGTTTGAATACGCTTTGGATGTTCATTCGTTCAATATTCCATAAATGAAATTACCATTTCACTGGTAAATTCAATTTAGAAAGATCAATTTCGTAAATGTCGAAACTACTTTTTTGTCCCAATAAGTTGGTTCCGGCCATAATGACTTTGTTCAATTCTTTGTACACTTTGAAGTGCGTGTCATCATTTACCGTATTTACAGCCGCTCCTAAATTGATCGGAGTGGTCCATCCGCTTCCGGTGTTTTCACTCACGTATACGTCTAAACCACCCATTCCACGGTGACCGTCGGAGGAAAAGAACAAGAATCGTCCATCCGGTGAGATCCAAGGAGTAGTTTCTCTACCAACAGTATTAATGCTATCAGATAACACTTTTGCTTCGCCCCATTTCTTACCCACTTTCTGCACTACATAAATGTCGGTTGAGCGCTTGTCACCTTTTCGATCACTTACAAAATACATGGTATTTCCATCGGCTGTTAACGTTGCTGATCCTTCAAAGAATGAAGTGTTGATCGACTTATTGGCAATGATCTTAGGAGCATTCCATTTTCCTTTCTTAGTGAATTCGATCTCAGCGATGTCACCACTTCGCGTTAAGGTTTTCATGTCTGTAA
>JBMLQF010000166.1:0-4087 GCA_049241705.1 Fluviicola sp.
AGCCGACCAACGACATTGACGTGAATACCTTGCGTGCTTTGGAAGAAGGAATTGAGAACTTTGCGGGCTGTGCGGTGGTTATTTCCCACGACCGTTGGTTCTTGGATCGTATTTGTACCCATATTTTGGCTTTCGAAGGAGATTCGCAAGTGGTTTGGTTCGAAGGGACCTATTCGGAATACGAAGAAAATAAGCGTAAGCGATTAGGAGATGCAGCGCCGAAGCGTATTAAGTATAGAAAAATTGTATAAGATTTAAAATTGAAAAGTGAGAATTGAAAAGATGGTTAAACCACTTCTTAATTCTCCCTTTTTTCCATTCTCAATTATCAAGATGGATCCTTTACACGGAGTAACTTTAGAACGCATTGTGACCGACCTTCAAGAAGAGTTCGGATTTGCTGAATTGGGAAAAATGATCCCGATCAATTGCTTTTTAAATGAGCCAAGTGTGAAGTCTAGCCTGAAATTTTTACGCAAAACGCCATGGGCACGGAAGAAAGTGGAAGAGTTGTGGGTGAATCGTGTTTATAATATCAGGAATTCTGATTAAACTAACGAAATCCATGCGACAATTTTTAATCATAATTGCGTTTTTAGGCGTATATTTTTCACTGGATGCCCAGTATAAACGCCTGTCGATTGGTATTGAAGCTATCACACACGATTTCAATAGCGGATACTTTTATTCTAGTCCCGGAGTGCATGTTGGGTTAAGGTTGAATCGTTTCTTTTCTTTTGAAAGTGGTTTTTCCCAGGAGACTGTAAAACATCACGCTAGGGAATTTAACGATTTGCACGGTAGTTATTATTACATCAATAATCGGATGTCTTATTACCAAGCGCCACTTACATTTAAAGCCAGTTTTGGTAAGAAATTATTAGTCGATATAGGTGTGGGTGCGACGTTTTTCTTCGGACATCAAGGTTATGACGATGGTTTCGATGAATCAGTATGGCTTGGGGATACAACCAGAACTTATTTTGAGCAGGAGTATAATCCACGTACAGATGGACTTCCTTTCATGGTACATGTCAATGCAGGAGTTTCATATCCAATCGCAAAACGCTTGATCATCGGTGTAAAAGCTCAACGGACTATTTCATTGGAATTCGTGCAGGATGACACGCATAACTTCCGATATTTTAATGATTATAAGGCCTTTCGATTGATGAAATACAGCGCCTATATTTGCTATCAATTCAATTTTTCAAGAAAAAAGAATTTTGAATTTCATGCCATTGAATTGTTTAAATGATTACACAAATTAACGATTATCATATTATGAGTAACGAAGTAAAAAATCTTGAACCAAAAGCATTGTGGAACCATTTTGCGGATTTGAATGCCGTACCACGTCCATCTAAAAAAGAAGAGCGTGTGATCCAATTCATGTTGGATTTCGGGAAATCATTGGACCTTGAAACTAAAAAAGACCGCATTGGTAACGTGATCATCAAGAAGCCGGCTACAGCGGGGATGGAAAACCGCCAAACAATCGTCATGCAATCGCACATCGATATGGTACATCAGAAAAATGCAGATACGGTATTTGATTTTGACACTCAAGGAATTGAAATGTATGTGGATGGAGACTGGGTGCGCGCCAAAGGAACGACTTTAGGTGCGGATAACGGTATTGGTGTTGCAGCTATCATGGCGGTTTTGGCTTCTAAAGACATCGCACATCCGGCAATCGAGGCCTTATTCACGATCGATGAAGAAACTGGAATGACAGGAGCCATGGAGATCGAACCTGGAAATATTACGGGAACGATATTGTTGAATTTGGATACGGAGGATGATGACGAATTATCGATCGGTTGTGCCGGAGGAATTGATACGAATACAACGATGTCAGTGGAAATGGAAGCATTGCCTGCTGATTTTGTATGTTATGAGATTACCTTACGTGGTTTGTTGGGAGGTCACTCCGGAATGGATATCCACTTGGGTCGTGCCAATGCGAATAAACTGATGAATCGCTTGTTTTATCACTTAGTTGCTTTGGTAGATCTTCGCTTGCATGCTTTGGAAGGGGGAAGTTTGAGAAATGCAATTCCACGAGAATCCTCAGCTTGGGTGGCAGTTCCGAAAGCCGAAAAAGCATTCTTTCAGGCTGAGTATGAAAAGTTTGTTTCTGTTCTAAAATCTGAATACCTATCGATCGAAAAAGCGATGAGTTGGACTTTGAATGAAACTAATGCTTTCAGTAGTGTTGTTAAACATGATGATTTTGAACGAATTATGCGTTCAATTTACGCGGTTCCAAATGGTGTGTTCCGCATGAGTCCGGATATCAAAGATTTGGTGGAAGCTTCTACAAGTTTGGCTAAAGTAATCGTTCGTGATGGCAAATTCACCACGCAATCTTTACAGCGTAGTTCAGTTGAAACTACAAAAGCAGACGTAGCAAATGCGGTACGTGCAGCCTTCGAAAGTGTTGGTGTGGCGGTCGTTCAAAATGGAGAATACCCGGGATGGCAGCCGAATCCGAATTCAACGATCTTGAATTTAATGGCGGATCTGTACCTAAAGTCCTTCAATGCTGAACCGCACATTAAAGCTTGTCATGCTGGATTGGAGTGTGGGATTCTTGGGAAACATTTCCCGGGAATGGACATGATCTCATTCGGTCCAAATATCAGTGGTGCGCATTCGCCGGATGAGTGTGTTCAAATTTCCTCTGTACAGAAGTTTTGGGGTTACTTGTTGCAAACCTTGGAATTAATTCCTGCAAAGAACTGATATGATACAAGAGCAGCATACCGATTGGCAAGTGTATTTCGAGAAAATGCGCTATAAATTGGTGTTGCACTTATGTTATTTCTTTATTGTCTTAATGTCCATTTTATCCATTTTAAATGGATTTAATGCGCATTTCAGTGCTTGGCCAAATGTGCTGGCTGTAGTAATGTGTGTCATCGGGGTGGTCATGTTGAAGCGAACCGGGAATTATTTTTTGGTAGGAGCTTTTTGTTCAATAATTAGTCTAGGGATCATTTCTTCGGCATTTTTCACACTTCAAGCGATCCATTTCCTGACACCGATTTGGATGATCGTAAATATTCTTTTTACTTTTTTCGCCTTAAGCAAACGATGGGGGATTGGGATTCTGATTGCCCATTTCACAGCGCTTTTCGTATATATCTGGACCTTTCACGAGGGCAATATTGTGCGGGTAGAGCATTTTTCAAATAATGACCTACTTACCTTTATGATCGAGTATGGGATTGTGGGTATTTGTATCGCTTACATTTTGGTCTTGTACACTCAGACAACCCGCTATTCGCAACAATTATTGCAGAAAAACAATGAAGTGCTTTCTGAACAAAACACTTTGATTTCTAGGCAAAAAGAAGAAATGCAGGTCATGTTGAACGAGATTCACCACCGTGTTAAAAATAACATGCAGATCGTGACAAGTTTGTTGCGTTTACAGGCGTCAAAATCTGGCAAAGAAAACGATCCTTTTTATAAGGAAGCGATCGATCGGGTGAGTGCCATGGCTTTGGTACATGAACAAATGTACCAATCGCAGTCACTTTCGAATATCAATTTGCATCAATATATGCAGGATCTTTCCAATAATCTGATGCAGAGCTACAGTCTGAATAAGCAAGTGCGGTTGAATGCATCGATCGAATTGAAGAATTTACATGCAAAGACGGTGGTTCCATTTGCGTTGTTATTCAACGAATTATTTGCCAATTCATTGAAACATGCATTCGCGGAAGATCAAGATCCTGTTATTACTCTCAGACTGTTTTCCTTTGATGGTGAAGGATTTGTGTTTGAATACGGCGACAATGGCAAATGGAAAGAACCGACCGGCGAAACGTTAGGAATGGAGATCATTCAGGCAATGACGGATCAGCTGGAAGGTAAAATGGCTTTGTGTCGTGATGAATCCGGAACCCATTACCGTTTTGAATTGCGAAATATTGGTGAGATCTGATGGAGAAGCACGAGTTACTGGCTTTGGCGGAAATGAAAATGCCCTTTGGTAAATATCAGGGGCGTTATCTGGCACATTTGCCGGAGCCTTACTTGGTGTGGTTCAAGCAAAATGGATTTCCTCCGGGAA
>JBMLQF010000167.1:0-4613 GCA_049241705.1 Fluviicola sp.
CATCATTGATCCACGTGTTTCTGTTTCTGTGGTATACCGCAACTACGATAAAGCCTACTTCAGTTTTTACAATAACGGATTTTCAGAAGGCAGTAATACACAAAATGAAAAGGGTCTGTTTGCCGGAACAAAAGTAAAACTGAACAGCGCCTGGACCGTTAATAGTTATGTCGATTTTTACAGTTTTCCATGGTTAAAGTTTCAGGTGGATGCTCCTTCAAAAGGATACGAATTCTTGGTGCAGCCTACTTACCGACCAAACAAAGAGCTTGAAGTGTATGGACGTTTCAGAGTGCAGTTGCGCCAAAAGAACTCCCGTGATTCAGACGGAACCATTACACCGATCGAGGATGTATTGCAGCGCAATTATAGGATCAATTTAAGCTACAAAGTTTCTGAAGGGATTACCATCAAGAGTCGTGTGGAATACATTACAATTGACCGACCAAGTAACACACCTGAAGACGGATGGATGATCACACAAGACGTTGTTTACCGTCCGAAGAGTATTCCAATTGACATTTCGATCCGCTACGCCTTGTTTGAGACAGACAGTTACGACACGCGCATCTACACCTTTGAGAACAACGCTTTGTATGTGTTTTCTGTACCAGCCTATTACTATCAAGGTTCTCGTGCATACTTATTGTTGCGCTACAGCTTCTTGCGCCACTGCGACCTGTGGGTACGTTACGGAACCTTCTTGTATGCTGACAGAACGAGTTTGAGTTCCGGTGCAGAAGAGATCAAGGGCAACCGCAAATCCGATATTACGGTGCAGTTGCGTATTTCGTTTTAAGCGATTAAAACATATTTAACATGGCCTTTCACACAACCGAAGAACTTAACTTTCTATTACCTGGAAAAATCATTGAATCCGTTAAATGCTATAACGTTAATAACGATTTATTGATTTTCAATCCGAAAGGTCATGCTGTGATCGACGGAGGGGTGGAGTTACAATTGAATGATCTTACCTTATCCATTGGATGGAGTCCAGAATTAGAATTATTTGATGTTTCAACAAATCCAATAAGTACCATTTTCGGGGATCTTGACTACTATCAAATTGCAATCAATCAACTCGAAATCGGTCAAGACATGGTCGGTTTAAGAATAGCTTCACTAAATACGAAATGGAATTGGTATCAAGATTTGAATGATGAACACGAACCAATCGGTGGTAAACAGTTTATCCTTTATGAATTGATCTTGACTTTTGAAAATAGCCGTACACTTCAAATAGCGACCATCAATTATTCTTTGGAAGACAATAGCTTGCAAAATTTAACCTACCATAGTCAAGTTGAATTGTTAGTTGCCGCGGATCGCATTATTGCTATTCAAGAATAAAAAGGCTTAAAAATTGAAAGACTCTGTACTTTTCTTTTTGATCAAAAAAAAATGTGAGTACTTGCGCACTCACACTTATTCTCTAATTGAGGGAGGAAGACGGGGTTCGAACCCGCGACCTCCGGAACCACAATCCGGCGCTCTAACCAGCTGAGCTACAACCTCCGTTTAGTGGCGGCAAAAATAAGGATTTTTCAAGATAAAAAAGGGGTTTTGAATATTTTTTTACAAAAAAATCATTCCAGACACAAACAAAAAACACGTAATCAAGCAATTAAACAGGCCTTTACAACGTGAACTAAAATTGTCGTGTTGATAACTGCTCGGACATGTCTTTAAAGCGAGATTGGCACTGCCTACTTTTGTATCGTGATGGGTAGTCGTCTTAAAATAGGAGTTTTTGGTGTAGGGCATCTTGGGAAGGTTCACGTGCGACTGATCTTGGAGCTACAAGATTTGTATGAGCTGGTAGGGATATACGACCCTATGGACAGTCATGCAGATGCAGTCGCAAGCCAATTTAACATCAAACGTTTTGATGATCCGCAGGCTCTTATTGATGCATGTGATTGTATCAGTGTTGTTACTCCTACCCTAACACACTTCGACATTGCCAATAAAGCAATTCGTTCAAGCAAGCATGTTTTTGTTGAAAAACCAGTGACTGAAACACCAGAACAAGCAAAAGTTTTGTTACATCTCGCACATGAGGCTGGCATTCAGGTGCAAGTAGGTCACGTAGAACGGTACAATCCAGCCTTTGTCACGGCTCGTCCACTTATTCAACGTCCGATGTTTTTCGAGATCCACCGATTGGCAACATACAATCCACGTGGCACTGATGTATCAGTGGTAATGGACTTGATGATCCATGACCTGGACATTGTATTGAGTTTGGTAAACTCTAGTATTCGTCGTGTAAGTGCCAATGGTATCGCAGTCGTCTCTGATACCCCGGACATGGCATCTGCAAGGATAGAATTTGATAATGGCTGTGTTGCTAATTTGACGTCTTCACGTGTTTCAACCACGAACATGCGTAAAATGCGTGTTTTCCAACCTAGTGGCTACTTGTCTGTAGATTTTTTACATCACCAAGTGGAACAGATCTCTGTCATGCAATCGGTTCCAGCAGGCATGGATCAGGTAATGGCTTTAACTGACTCAAAACACTTTGTGACCACCCGAGCGCATGTAGAAAATAGTAATGCTATTTTGGAAGAATTGCGTTCATTCCACCGTTCGATCACTGAAGGTCAGGAAGTTATTGTTTCTATCGACGATGCTTACCGCGCCCTGGACCTGGCTACGCGGATCAGTGAAAAATTGAAATCTACTTTTGTAGCTGCTTGCGACAATAATTAACGTACTTTTGCGTTAAGCTGAAAGACACGCTACACATGAGAATTATCTTACTTCTTGGTCTAATCGGTATCTTAGCTAACAGTTGTGTTCGGAACAACCCGAAACCGATCTGGTTGGAGATTAACGAATGGACTATTGAATCAAATCCAGACTTAGTAAGCAATGGTCAAGAACCAGATTTCTTGAGCCACAATTTCACCGAAGCTTGGGTGTATGTTGACAATAAGATCATCGGTTGCTTTGAGGTGCCTTGTAAGATCCCTGTACTGATCAGTGGCGATGCTAAAAAAATCCAGATCTATCCTGCTATTCGCAATAATGGCATTGGAGCTACCAAAAAGATCTACCCCTTCATGGTACCGGTTGATACAACTATGAATCTGGTATCCGGAGAAACGTATACCTTTAATCCGAAAACACATTACAATTCTTTCACGAAATTCTGGACTGAAGACTTCGAATCTTCCACAGTGCAAATCGAAGAAGATCCGGTGTCTTCAGCAGCTATCTCATTCGGAAATAATAGTCAAATTGCATTGTCAGGCACTTACGGGTATGTGAATCTTACTTCAGCCGAACCACTCTGGGTTGGCATTACTACTGAGTCCGTTTTTCTTCCAAAAGGAAAAGAAGTCTACCTGGAAGTTTCTTATCGCAACTCCACAAGTCTATTGACCGGAGTAAAGGCATTAAATCAAGATGGCTCCACAACGGATAATCCGAACGTGGCTATGAATGCGCAGGATGCCTCGTCCATGCAATGGAAAAAGATCTATATCCAATTGACTGAAATTATTTCCTATTCAACCAATGCAAATTATTTCAAGCAATACCTAAAAGCTCAATTACCAGAAGGACAATCAACGGCTGACGTTTATATCGACAACATTCACATCGTTTATTTCTGATTCCTGCATGCGTTCCTTTTTCCGGACATTATTTATTTTGAGTGATTGGCTTACAGCTATGTTGGCTTGGGCTCTATTCTACTATTTCCGGAAAACCTATGTTGAGGGGGTTCAATTCGATACCAATTCTACCTTCTATTACGGGATTTTGATCATTCCTGTATTGTGGTTGATCTTCTACACCGTTCAAGGTACCTATTCTGATATTCGTCGCTTGTATCGACTAAAGATCCTTTCATTAACGACATTTGCCACCATCTTCGGATCGATCGTCTTGTTTTTTGCCCTGTTGTTGGATGACGACGTCACCAGTTACAAGCATTATTACCAATCTTTACTTGCCTTAGCTTTATTACACTTCTCGTTTACACTGATCGCTCGTTTAATACTTACCAGCATTCAAGTTAGTCGTATCCATAAGCGAAAAGATGGCTTTCGCACCTTGTTGATAGGCGGATCTGAAAAAGCAGTGAGCATTTACCGAGAAATTGAAAGTTTGCAAAAAAGTGGAGGAAATCAATTCATTGGCTTTGTCAATTTGAATGGAATTGATACCCTTCTTCAAAGTGAAATCCCCTACCTCGGACACGTTGATCATCTTGAAAAGGTGATCGCTGATAACGATGTAGAAGAAGTTATCATCGCTTTGGAAACTACCGAACACGAACGTTTGCGTTCGATCATTTCGCGTATCAACCACAACCGTATCGTGATCAAGGTGCTTCCGGATATGTTTGATATCCTTTCCGGATCTGTAAAACTGAACAACATCTTTGGTGCTTTACTCATGGAAGTGAATGCTGAAGTGATGCCGCCTTGGCAACAGTACGTCAAACGCCTGATGGATATCGTAATTTCGATCATTGCGATCATCTTGTTGATCCCTGTTTATTTGTTCCTGGCAATAGCCGTCAAACTTTCTTCTCCGGGACCAATTTTCTTTGTTCAGGAGCGCATCGGAATACATGGCAAACCGTTTCGGATCAT
>JBMLQF010000167.1:4713-6826 GCA_049241705.1 Fluviicola sp.
TATGCAGAGAACGTGGAACAGATGATCCAACGCATGAAATACGACTTGCTGTATTTGCATAATCGTTCTATTGCACTCGACATCAAGATTATGTTGTACACGATCCTGATCGTTATCAAAGCGAAGGGGAAATAAATAGTATCTTTGCTTCTCAATGAAAAAACTTGATATGCGACTAATATTTCTTTTTATCTGTTTATTAATCACCAAACTTTCATTAGCAACTGGAGAAGCTACTTCGATTCGTTTACACTTTATAGACGGGCCAACTGAAAAAATAATTTTAGCTTATTCTCTAGGCGATAAACAATACGAAAAGCTGGCCGTCGAAACGGATAAAAAAGGTAATGCCCTAATAAACACTGCAGAGAAACTTGAGAAAGGGCTGTATATCTTGGCTTTTCCGGAGCGAGAAATGAGTTATTTTAATATAATTATTTCAGATGATCAGGATTTCGACGTACACTTTTCTGCAAAAGGCCTTACAGATCCAGGCCAGATTAAATTTGGAGGCTCTATCGATAATTCCATTTTCTATGAATACATAGTATTTAAAACCAATCTTCAAAAAAAGTCGGAATCGTTGATTAAAGAGAATAACCCCAACTACGCTGCTCAAAATAAAGCAATCAACGATGAATTTGACGCATACATGTTTAAATTGAGACAAGAATATCCCAATTCTTTTCTAGTTAAAATGAATTCATTTATGCAAAGACCAACCATTCAAGAATCACTATCAGATAACAAATCCCGTTTCTATTATTACCGAGATCATTTTTTTGATTATGCTGATTGGTCATTTGATGCAATAGTTCGTACCTCTTTGCTAAATGACTTTTACAAAGAATACATTTACTCATTAACTGCTCAAGATCCTGATTCCATCATAAAAAACCTAGATGTTATTTTGGGGTTTGCTTCCAAAAACAACGAGATTTTTAAGGTTCTCTTGATTCAATGTTTAAATGAATTCGCAAAATCAAAAATCATTTGCATGGACGCCGTCTATGTCCATATTGTTAAAAAGTATTATGCCACTGGAAAAGCAACGTGGATGAATGACAACGAAGAATCAAAACAGAACTTGAAAAAAATCACTGAAAATGCTTCTCATTTAGAAAATTCGCTTTGTGGTAAACACGCTTTTAATTTTGGATTTGTTGATAACAACGAAAATAACTCACAATTATCGGCTGTAAAAGGTAAATACACCATACTAGTTTTTTGGGATATTGAAACAGGCAATTCAAGTGCTGAATTTGAGTTTTTGGCGAGTAAAATGGATAGTTTAAAAAAACTAAACGTTGCCGTTGTTGAATGTTGTATTTCAGCAGATCAAACGAAGAAACTTAATACAATGATGAAATTTTCATTCCCTGACTTAATAACTACAAGTGGATTGGATAAAAATACAATTGAAATTATTAAAGAGAAATACCATGTTGTTACCAAGCCAACACTTTTTCTATTAGATGAAAATAAAAGAATTGTACTAAAAAATATCTCCGCAGAACAAGCTTTTAATTTTATTAAAAACGATTAATACAATTTACTTCTCGAATAAAGCAACCGCCTCAATATGACTTGTATGCGGGAATTGATCTACAAAAGTTAACTTAGTAAGTTTGTAACCGTGCTGTTCCAATGTCTCTGTATCTCTTGCTTGCGTTGCCGGATTACAGGAAATGTAAACCAAGTGCTTGGCATCTAATGCTATCACTTTTAACAAGGTTTTCGGAGCGATTCCTGCTCTAGGTGGGTCTAAAACGATCGTGCCGATCTTCCCTTGATATTCTGGGTGTTGGTATAAGAATTTGCCTACATCAGCCGCAAAAAAATGCAAGTGATCAAAACCATTGATCGCTGCATTGCGCTTGGCATCTTCGATCGCTTCTTCAACGATATCTACGCCGATGATCTCTTTTGCTTGCACGCGCTTGGCGATCAACTGTCCGATTGTTCCGGTACCACAGAACAAGTCCATGATCACGCCATTTTCAGAAACATGTTCACAAACGTAATCAATAGCTTTGGTATAAAGCTTTTCCGCACATTTCGGATTGGTTTGGAAAAAACTTTCCATACTGATCTCGAAAGATAACCCTAACAT
>JBMLQF010000168.1:0-2825 GCA_049241705.1 Fluviicola sp.
ACGTGCTGTAAATCCAGGTAATAATCTACGGAATCAGCATACATTTTTGCCTTTCTTGCATCTTTCATCTCAATCGAGATCATTGCTTTTGCCAAGTAGGCAACTTGCAAGTACTCCAGATTGTCAAAAGTCTTCAGAAGTGTAATTGCTAAATCTTCACAGGCCATTGCTTCTTCATACTGTCCATTCAACTTGTAGGCATCTCCCAAATTAATGTACGCAGCGCTGATCCCGAATGGAAATCCTAAGCGCTTGGTCAATTTGACTGTTTCTTTGTAATGCTTAACAGACGAAGCGTAATCTTTCAATTGTCGATTGACCAATCCCAAATTGTTCAGCAAGTTTCCAACTAAACGCCATTCCTCTTCTTCTTTGGCAAGTATAAGACCTCGTTCCAAATCTTCTCTTGCAGCATGATATTGCTTGTTTTCGTATTTGAGAAGTCCCAAATTGTTCAACAGGAAAGCAGTGAAATATTTCTTTTTATATTTCTCAGCCAACTTCAATCCTTTCAGATAATAAGCAACAGCCTGATCATCCATCATTCTACCTTCATACAGTATTCATAGTCCATTATATATCTCAATTTGATTTTCGATCAACCGCTCGTTCTGCGCTTGTTTAAGAAGTCGTTTAAATTCCTTTTCACCCAAGATCTGATCTTTCTCTGCCGTCATAAAAGCTAAGCGGATCTTGGTGGAATTTTCCAATTGAACATCTTGGTGCTTTTTGGCTATCTCGAGAGCCTTATTGTAGTAACTTTTGGCTTGGTCGTAATTATTCGAATAGTAATGGAAATTGCCATAATATTGATAGATCAAACCTTCATCGTGGTGCGATTTCAATTTTCTGGCAAGAAAAATAGCCTGAGATCCTTTCGAAAAAACCGCGGAACTATCATACAAAGTTGCTTGCCTGATTTCCTTTTTAAGCAGCTCCAACTTCTTGTTTGATTGCGTAAAAGCAATTTCTGACAGAAGGAACGAAAAGGTAATAATTAGGACGTACCGAAGGAACAACATCGCGTAGTGTAGATTTGACTCAAAAGTACATTTTTTTGTTTTACTTAAATTTGTTCTACAAAAACACTGATCATATGCCGAAGTTTATCAGGAATTTCATCTTCGCAACAGCTACCCTTCTGCCCGTTTTCGCGAACAGTCAGAATTCTGAGGACACGCTGCTTTTTGCAGCTTGTAGCGAAGGTACCTTTAACCGATTTTTGCCAAAAGCTACGCACAATTACCAAGTGATTCAACATTCTGGATTTTCCCTTGGTTACTCGGAATATAACGAACAAGCAACTTGGGTTTCCTACGTGCTTTTGCCAGAAGAATGTGGGGGCGACGAAGAACGCTCTTCTAGTTTTTATCCAGATCCAAAAGTTTCTACTGGGTCGGCTACCAATGAGGATTACAAAGGAAGTGGATACGATCGTGGACATTTGGCACCTGCAGGAGATATGGGCTATTCCGCAAAAACAATGAGGGAATCGTTTTATTATTCGAACATGAGCCCACAAAATCCATCATTCAATCGCGGAATTTGGAAAAAACTGGAAGGACAGGTTCGTGATTGGGCAAAAAATGGCGATACGTTATTGATCATTACAGGACCGGTTTTAAGCGATTCCTTAAAATTGGATTCCATCGGACCCAACGGAGTGCGCATTCCAAAGGCATATTATAAAGTGATCGTCAAACGCACTTCACAAGGTTTCTCGGGAATTGGCTTTGTTCTTCCAAACGAAGCTAGTTCTGAAGCATTGAACACTTTTGTCGTAACGATCGATGCCGTTGAGAAAATGACGGGCTTAGATTTTTTACCACAACTTTCGAAAAATCAACAAAAAAGAGTAGAAAGCTCTGTCAAACAAACGATCTGGCCGGGTATTGCTGCCGTAAAGTCGGAATAGAAAGCGTATTTTTGCAGTATGTTTACATCCATTTTCACCCCTCCCAAATTAAGCAATGTAGATATTGTTCATGAGGCAAAGTACATTTTGGCCTACCGCATGAGTTTGTTTTTTGTTTTGACAATTGGAATATTGGATGTTTTCTTATTCTCATACTTCAATGTCATAACTGCGATCATTGCGCTTATTGCATTTCTATCGGCCTTAACAATGCTGATTTCAATTCGAAGTACAGGAAAGTATTACACGGCTACGTTAGTATTCAATATTTTTGGAGCTGCCGCCTGTCTCACCACGCTTTTTGCCGTTAATGATCAACCCCATGTTGTGGATGTATTCTGGATGGTCATCAATATCCTTTTCGCTTTCTTGATCCTGGATTATAGATGGGGACTAATATTTACTACTTTACACGGAATCAGCATCAGTGTTTTTTATGCATTTACCTTTCAGGATCAAGTGTATGCGTTGAAAGATCTTACCGAACCGCAGGTGTTTAGCACAGCGGTGAATGTGTTGATCTGTTTTGTCATAATTGGTTATCTATGCTGGCAAAATATTCGTATCAATCAATTTGCAAAAGAGCAGCTGAATCACGCCCAAGAGGTGCTTCAAGAACAATACAACATCATTTCTAAACAGAACGAAGAGAAAACGGTGATGTTGAAAGAGATCCATCACCGCGTAAAGAATAACCTACAGATCATTACCAGTTTATTGCGTTTACAATCGCGGGAATTGGAAAATCCAGAGGCAATCGCAAAATTCAAAGATGCTACACACCGTGTGATCGCCATGTCGATGATCCACGAGAAAATGTATCAAAGCGATCATCATTCCACCATGCATTTGCGCGAATATCTGCACGAACTTTCTACCGATCTTGTAAGTTACTATAAGACTGGGCATC
>JBMLQF010000169.1:0-9868 GCA_049241705.1 Fluviicola sp.
TGAGTTGTGTTCCTTGTGCTGGTGGATCAACGGGGGGAAATGCAGATTGCACCGGTGCAACTCAAGTATGTATGGACACACCAATTTCAACTACCCCATCAGGACCGGGCTTAGTATCTGATGGTTGTTCAGGATGTACCGCTTCGGGTGGTGAGGTTTATTCGAGCTGGTATGTTTTTCAAGTTTCGTCAAGTGGAACCTTGGGTTTTACCATCGATCCGAACGTGAATACGGATGATTACGACTATGCGCTATACGGACCGAACGTTACGTGCGGCGCTTTGGGAACACCGATCCGATGCAGCTACGCGGCAAACACCGGAAATACCGGGATGGGTAATGGCGCAGCCGACAACTCTGAAAATGTGAATGGGAATGGCTGGACCAGCACGATGAATGTTACAGCGGGACAGATCTACTATCTGATGATCAACAACTGGAGTCCAACGGCGAACGGTTTTTTACTGGATTGGAACCTTTCAAGCGGCGCTTCTCTGAATTGCACGCCACTTGCAGTAGAGCTTACGTCTTTTGAATGTGCACAAGATGAAAACTTCATCAACGTCCATTGGAACACGGCTGCAGAAGTGAACTCGGATTATTTCATTTTAGAAAAAAGTGCCGATGGGGTGAACTACAATGAGATGATTCGTTCTCAGGGACAAGGAACGACATCGAATCCTACGGACTACTACATCATAGACGCCAATCCGGAATTGGGAACGAATTATTACCGCCTCACACAAGTTGATCTTTCCGGTGAAAAAACTGTTTATAATCCTACGTCTTGCGAGATGTCCGAATCGAATGCTCCAATAAAGCAATTACGAATTATTGACCTAAATGGTCAGGTTATCTTTGCACATTCTGGTGAAACCTCTGATCTCAAAAATATTTTGAAGTCGAGTTCTATTCCATTTGGAATCTACGTGTTAGAAACAACCGATATCCAAAATAAGACGCGCCGAACAAAATTTGTTCAATTGGATCAGTAAATTGGCTATTTCGAGAACAAATGAAGAACTCGTCTGTCTTTAGAACATGAAAAAATGGTTCTTTTTGTTTCTCTTGCCAGTCTTGTGCTACGGACAAGATCAGAATTCTGTGCAACGCGAAGTGCGCCAAGGTTCGCTGGTGCTTTTGTCGTGGTCGGTGGCCAATATGGCCGGTGCGGGCATCGGAGCATCCCAGAGTGATGGCAGCAACTTGTATTTCCACCAAATGAACGGTTATTGGAATGTGATCAATGCGAGCATCGCCACCGCATCGCTGCTTCCGTCAAATAAACGTACGAAACCCTTTTCACAAATCGAACTCGCTGCGCGTTACCGCAAGATCTACCTCATCAATGCCGGACTCGATATCGGATATATGGTAGCGGGAGGCGTGATGCAACACAGGGCTCAAGGTGCGAATACAGACCGTCTGGCGGGTTTTGGCAACGGAATGATCCTCCAGGGAGGTTTTCTATTTGTTTACGATCTCTGGATGGCGCAGCGCATGCGCAAATGGACGAACAACAGTTCCGGACGCTTAAAAGTGAGCCCAACGGTTTATGGATTGAATTTGAGTTTTGGATTTTAGGACATTTACTTTTTTCTGCAAAAAGCCCCGACAATATCGGGGAATACTCGTCGCTAGAAAACCAAACTACCCCTTTTTCAGAGTAAGAGTGAAGATTTCCTCGCTGCGCTGGATTCTTGTCCCGACTATTCGGGGTGCAATCCTCCGCTAACAAATCAAATTATTCTTTCTTTCTTTTCTTTTGACGGCCTCCGCCAGAGGGCGGACAGGCGCCAGAAACAAAACGCCTTGTGCCATTCTAAGCCGTTCGGATAAAAAAGCGGCCTGTCGGTGATTTGAGGCAAAAGTGGCAAATCAGGATTTGAAACGCCGAGCGCTTTTCCCAAAATCACACGTCAGCCCTTTTTTTATTTTCCTCACTTCCATGAATGGCACGATCCTACGCAGTAATAATTTGTGGTCAGTTACATATTTTTACTACGCTGTAATATTCCTTCTTCTTAGAATTCCGTTTAGCAATCTAATCCGTATTCTGATAGAACACGATTTCCAATGGCCATTACGCTGTTGGTGTAGAAAATGCTGAACATGTAGCGAAGTCGAACCCATGTCTGAATTCAGGCATCCATGGATTTGAAAAAGACATGGCAAATGCCGTTATGAGTTTGGGTGAAGACAGCGGAGTGGAAGCTAATTTTCGAACCGACGAGTACAGGCCTAGCCTACCTCACAATTTTCGCACTAACGTTTGTCATTGTTCGTCTTCGAAAGCGATGCTTTCTCTTGCTACCTTTTTGGCGATGAAAAAGGTAGATCATTAATCTGGTCGCCAGAAAACCAAACTACCATTTTTCAGAGTGAGAATCAGAATGAGAGTGAAGATTTTGAGTCCCAGTTCTTGTTTTCAAATGCGACGGATGACCTATGCCTATTAATTTTGTTGTCAGATGCTATTTTGTACACCACGGTTTGAAAAGCGAGCGTGCGAGCAAAATCTTGGGGGCCTTGTTTTATCAATTTAAAGAAAATGCTTTGTGGTCTTCGTGCCTTTGCGTGCTTTGTGGTTATAAAGGCAATTGACCTTTTGAACTCGTTGAACGATCTTGAACTTCTTTGAACCGGCTTGAACTATTAAACACTTTGAACTCGTTGAACTTCCTTGGAACTTCCGTAGAACTATCTAAAACAAAAGAGGGCGCATGTTACTGCGCCCCTTTTTCAATTCAATCTTTTCAATTCTTCATTTTCAATTATTCCTCCCTTGTTCTCGATACCCCGCTTTCGGCGGACTCGAACTGACAGGGAGGAGATTGAACATGTTGAACTTCCTTTTTAATTCTCAATTCTGCATTTTCAATTCTTCGTTTTCCCCATCTTAAACTCGATGCGGTAATAGAAGATCGGTAAGAAGCCCAATTGCGTTTTCTCAGCGATTGGTTCTGCTGTAGGATCAGCCAAGTTAGGCGCGTAAGCCAAGGTCAACAGGTTCTTCGTGTTCAAGACATTCACCAAGTCCAAACCGATCTCGTGCGTTACCTTTTGTGCATTCATGCGCCAGTTGATCTTCACGTCGGCACGGAAGTAATCGCGGAACTGACGCTCGTTGAACAAAGAATCCGAGAAGATCAATTCGTTTGCTGCTTGCGTTTGTGCTAAGTCAACATAACCATAACGGCGTCCTCCAGCTACAGTCACTTTTCCACCAATGCCGATCATGTGCTTGGCGTTCAGCTTGAATTCCTTCCCGAACAACAAGTTGGATGTGTACAAACCGTTGTAAGAAGTATTGCGCTCAATGCCGTCGCTTCCAGTGTATTTACTGTCGTAAACAGACGTAGTGAACAAGATGTAGAAGCTCTTATCGAAGTATTTCTGTACCGTCAACTCGATTCCGTAGTTTGTTCCTGTACCCATGTTTTGCAAGCTATCCGGGAAGAAACGTGAGAATCCGCTACCCATGTTAATCACTGAGAATGAACTTGGATCAACCGTTACCGGCACGTTGTACAAGTATTGGTAGTACACTTCGGTACGCAAAACGAATCCCTTGTTGAAGGCGCGCTCGTAGCCCAAAGCCGTGTGAACAGATTTCGAGAAATCCATGTTCTTGTTGTGGTACACGCGTTGTCCGTTCGCATCGGTCAAGTGGTAAGAATAGATGTAATACGGCTGTGTTTGGGAATGCAAACCTGCTCCTGCGAATACTTTCGATTTCGGATTGATCTGGTATTTCCAACCCAAACGCGGTTCGAAAGGACTGATCGAATTACTCATGGAGAAGTACTGGGCGTGAATACCGGCAGTTACGTCCATTTTATCCGATACGCGGTATTTCCAGGAAATGAACGGTTGGATCAAAGCCGAGCCACCTTGGTAATCCCAACGCAAATTCCACGGCCCATTGTAGGTTGGTCGCACGCTATCTTGCATATTGAAATACAAGTAATCTGCATTCAAACCAAACTTGAGCACGTGGCGCTTGTTGAACTTGTGGTTAAACGCAAAGTAACTGGATGCCCGCGTTGTTTTGAATTGGTATTCCAACAACCTGTAAATCGAATCCACGCGTACATTGATTGTTTCTACACCATCTACAACGTTTGTATCCAGAGAGCGGAACAAAAAGTCGTGTTTTGTGTGCTGTTCGTCCATTGCACCCGAAAGACTCGCTGTAAAGAAGGTCTTTTCGGAAAGTGTTTTCTTGTAGGTCACACCACCCACGTACATCGAAGTACCGAAATACTGATCGCGGTCTCCTTCCCCATACAATTCCTGAGAGAATGTAGTTTGATCCGAGATCTTGATCGCGATGTCACTGGCACCTCCCATACCCCAAACAGACAATTGACCGCCATTTTTTGTCGGGAAATTGAATTTAAAAGCCCCATCGCCATACACCGGAACGGCATCTGTTCCAATCTTAATTCCCAAAACCTGGAACAAACTCAAGGTAGAATAACGGCCCATTACCAAGTATGAAGCACGTCCCTCCTTACCCATCGGTCCTTCTGCCAAAACTTCTGTCCCAAGGAAACCAAATTGTCCGGTAAACTCGTGTTGGCGATTGTTTCCGTTCCGCAATTTCAAGTCAAATACTCCGGAAGTAGAATTCCCGTATTCGGCAGGAAATGCAGACATAAAGAAATCCGAATTACTCAAGGCCTTGTTATTGATGATCGATACCGGTCCGCCCGTACTACCGGAAATGGCAAAATGTGACGGATTAGGAATATCGATTCCTTCCACTTTGTAAACGACACCTAATGGAGAGTTACCGCGAATGATGATATCGTTTCGGGAATCATCTGCACCTTGTACGCCTGCAAAGTTACTGGCCATACGGGCAGGATCTCCACGTGAACCTGCGTAACGCTCTGTCTCCTCCACCGAAAATTGTTGTGCAGAAACCGTAGCCATTTCGTTCTTCACCTCGCCTTGTTTTTGGGCAACGATCACCACTTCCTCCACCTCATTGACCATTTCGGTCATTTTGAGATCCATCACCAATTCGCGACCAGAATTTACTGTGATCGTTATGACCACCGGCTCAAATCCAACGAAAGTAGCGATCAACTGGTGTTTTCCAACGGGAACTTTCTCAAATTCATAGCCCCCTTCTTCATTGGTTACTACGGCCACCTGGGTTGAGTCTTCAAAAAGAATACGCACGGTAGCTCCAATGACTTCCGATTCCGTTTCCTGTTCTACGATCCTTCCGCGAACACGTTGGGTTGGTCCCTGCGCAAAACCTTGGAAAGCAATTCCAAAAAGGCAGCAGAAAAGTGCAAGTAGTATGTGAGTTTTCATAAGTTTTTTTGGTAAAAGTAGAAACGGAACATACAAACCATGTCCCGAATTTCCGTATTCAAAAGTTCAGAGTTGCAAAAAGTCGTACATTACTGGATGGATTTCAAGTATTCCTCTTTCGTCCATTCCTTCAGATACACCTGTTTCAGATCCAACAAATTCATCGGATTGTTTTTCAGTTTGCGCACACGCGAGTAGCTCAATTGGAAATCGTTGTTGTACCACAAGACCATCAACGGCGGATTTTTCATCAATGCCTTTTCAGCCTCACTAAACAAGCGGTAGCGTTCTTTTTGAGATTTTGCTGCTCGTGCTTGCTCCAACAATTTGTCGAACTCCGGATTCTGATAACGCGATTGGTTGATCTGCGAAGCTTCCTCACGAGATTTCGGAACCAGACGACCGTAGAAGTTAGTCAGGAAGGTTTCCGGTGATGAATAATCGGCCACCCAAGCAGTACGGAACATATCGCCTTTCGCGAAGTCGGCATCTGCATCTTTCTGTTCGAAAGAAGAACCATCGATATTCACATTGATTCCCAAGGTTTGGTAGATCTGTTCACTGATCTCCTCCGCCACAGCAGAATGGGTATCTCCGATATTCAAGCGCAGGTTCACGCTTCCAAAACCTTTCCCGCCCGGATATCCGGCTTCGGCCAACAATTTCTTGGCAAGTTCCGGATTGTAATCGTAAGACACTTCTTTCACGCCTTTGAAATCATATCCGCGGAAGGCAGAACCGATCGGAGGAACCACCCCATAAATCCCGTTTTCGTAGAACTGACCACGCAGTACTTCACTGGTCAACTGATCGCGATTGATCGCATAGTTGAATGCTTGTCGCACACGCGGATCTTGGAAACGCGGATCCGTCATATTGAAGAAGTAATAATTCGTAATCAATAACGGGTTGTTATACAAGACCATCAATGGTGGTTCTGAGTTGAAATCCTTGATACGTCCCTCGAGCATTTCGGCAATTCGCGATGTTGGCAAGGTATTGATGACTTGAGTTTCCCCGCGTTCGAACATATCCAATTGCTCCAACTTCCGTGATTCCACAATAAATACTAAGGAATCCAAATACGGTATGGCGTTTCCTTTTGCATCCGTCAAGTAATAGGATTCATTTTTCGTCAAGATGATCTTTCCAGGTTCCCCTCGCACGTATGAAGCATATTTGAAAGGTCCGGTTCCAACCAAGTCCGCTTCTTTATCAGCCTCCACGATTTTCTTCGAAACGATGGCTGCATTGATCTGTGCCAATTTGTTGATGTAAGTCGGATCGGGAGAAACAAGGGTGAGTTGAATCGTATTGTCTTTCACAGAGATTCCGCTGATAGAAGTAGCTTTCTTCTCAAAGAACTCCTTGGCTCCTTTTAATTGATCTGCAAACAACCCCAGGTAGGCGGAAGACGGTTCTCCTTTTTTAGTTTGTGAACACGCTTTTTCAATCGAGAACTTTACATCCTCAGGTGTCATTTTGCGTTCTTCATCAGAAGTAAACACCGGATGCTCGTGGAAGTAGACATCCTCGCGCAGGGTGAAGGTGAATTTCATTCCGTCTGAAGAGATCGCCCATTTTTCGGCCAATTGAGGTTGGATCTGCAGGTCTTCCGGATTGAAGGAAACCAGTCCTTCCACGATCTGACTCAAAACAGCATTGGAGTAGACATCCGTCACTTCACAAGCTATATGCGTACTAGGCTCGTTATCAATGGTTAGAGCAAGGGTGCCGCCAGCAAATTCGAATTGCTTTTTGTCGGAACCATCACCACAGGCTACCAGCACAAGTAATAGTATGATACCAAATATCGAAAGTTTCATAGAATCAGTCGGTTCAATATGAAAGACAAGAATACTAAAAAAAAATTATCTGACCATATTCACCACGATACCAATCAATAAACCATCGCAAGCCTTCACATAAAATTACTCATCGAAAGAGGCAAAATAGTCATTGAAATGAACCGTACGATAATCAAGTTGGTTTCGACGAAATAAAAAATTACATCGACAAAGGTTGCTTTTATGAAAAATTGCTATTATACTTGCGCATGTTTTAGTGTAGCTACTAATTTGTAATGAAACAGAAAAACTTACTCTTACTTACCCTCTTTGCGCTGTTCATAGGCTTTTCAAGCTTTGCTGCTTTGTCAATTGAAGGGAGTTACCAAGGCAAAAACTTATACGTTCAAAATCCTGAGGATGGAGACGGATTTGGCTTTTGTGCTACAAAGGTAACCGTGAACGGTGATGTAATGCCAGGTGGTTGTGCATCCAGTGCTTTCGAGATTGACTTCTCGTTGTTCAACATTGAGATCGGCGAGCCGGTATTCATTGTTATTGAACACAACGATGGGTGTAAACCAAAGATCTTGAACCCGGAAGTACTATTGCCGCGTTCAACTTTTAACACTGTTGAGATCAAAGTTGCTCCGAATGGGATGCTGACTTGGAAGACAACGAACGAGCAAGGAAAGCTTCCTTATATCATTGAACAATACCGATGGAACAAATGGGTTCAAGTTGGTGAAGTTCAAGGTAAAGGAACTCCAGGCACGAATTCGTATGAATTTCAAGTGCCTCCTCACTCTAGAGAGAACACAGTTCGCGTAGTACAGATCGACCATAGTGGAACAAAACGTTCTTCTAAAGAAGTGAAGTTCACATCCACTGTTCCAGTAGTAGAGAAAAGTCCTGTTAAAGTAAAAGACGTGATTAACTTCACCGCAAACGGGAAACCGGTTGAAACGAAGTACGAGATCTACGATGCTTACGGAAACATCGTGAAGAAAGGTGTTGGAACATCAGTTCCTTGTGGTAACTTGTTGAAAGGAGCTTACTACATCAACTTCGATAATAAGACAGAGAAGTTCTTCAAAGGATAATCTGGAAAACATATTCAGGAAACCCCGACGGATTACGTTGGGGTTTTTTATTTTTACACCATGAACAAGATCGAACACATCGGAATTGCCGTTTCTAATTTGGAAGCCGCTATTGAAACCTATACTGAACTTTTAGGCACTCCTTGTTATAAGACAGAGGCTGTAGAAAGTGAAGGCGTGAAAACTGCTTTCTTCCAGGTGGGTGAATCTAAAATAGAATTGTTGGAGGCCACGAACGAAAACAGTCCGATAGCCAAGTTCATCGCCAAAAAAGGTGAAGGTATTCATCACATTGCTTTCGATGTTACCGATATACAAGCATCGATGAACGATTTAGCCGCAAAAGGATTCCAATTATTGAACGAAGTACCGAAGAATGGTGCAGACAATAAGTTAGTCGCTTTTTTGCATCCGAAATCAGCGAATGGGGTGTTGGTGGAATTGTGTCAGGAGAAAGGATAATTTAGGTCACTAAAGCTTCAACAAGCTTTCGATAGACTCATTGCAATAAAGCGCCTCAATTCCAGCAGCTTTTGCTCCCTCTACATGTTGCGGACTGTCGTCAATGAACAAGCAATCTGTTGGTTCAACGCCAATTTGCTCTACCACCCACTGAAATGTTTCCACGTGTGGTTTACGCATTCCGATCTCATGAGAAAGGAATACTTGCTCGAAATAATCTTCCAAGCGATCGTGACCCACCGCTTTTTTCAGGGCGCGTCTTACCGCATCGATGTGCAGAGCATTCGTATTGCTCAATAAGAAAAGTCGGTGTTCCGCTTTCAGGCTTTGCAACCATTCCAAACGATCCACCGGAAAATCTAGGATCATCGCGTCCCAGGCATGCACCACTTGATTGGCCGTTGTTCCTGCCGGAAGTTGATCCAACAAGCGATTGATAAAATGGAACGGAGAAACTTTTCCTGTTTCGAACAGATCGAAAAGGTCCGTTTGCTGTAATTGAGAATAACGACGTTCAAAATCATCCATTCCAAGAGAAATGAAAGCACGGGTAGTTAAGTGGTAGTCCAAGTTCAACAAAACTCCTCCCAGATCGAAGATGATCACATTCGGCAACGCTTTTTCCATGTTGCAAATTTAAAGTTAAGTTCAATGGGATATCAATTTTATTGGTAACTTCATTCTGAAAACTACTTTAGGATGGAGCCAGCCCTTACCTTTTGGAACAAAGCTTTGGAAGTCTCTTCCAAAGAAGTCGTGCTCCAAGCCATTTACAATCAATTAGAAAAAGACTTGATGCTAGTTGGCGCTCCTGTACCTGATCTACAAGGAGATCTACCCATGGAATGGTTTCCGGAACTTGCGAAAACTCTTTCTACCCTTTCCGCCTATCAGCTCAAACAATTGCTATACATAGTGGATGTTCCCGAAAATTGGTCAAATCAACTCACTGAAAGTCAGGAGCCTGAAAAAGCCTTAGCTGAAGCCATTTTCATTCGTGAGATCACCAAAGTATATTACAAATTACAGTTCTCCAATCAATAGATTTCAGGTGATTCAGATCACCGAAAGGATATTTGCGATAAATTCGGTGGAATTTGCAAATTTTAATGGTTTTTTTCTGAACTTCATTCTTCAAATTAATTTAACTTTACGCACCATTTTAGTGCACATAACATGGATAAA
>JBMLQF010000170.1:0-8683 GCA_049241705.1 Fluviicola sp.
TCTTCATTGCTGAAGTGATCTGCATGGTAGAACCTACAGAAGTGATTCGATTGCGTATTTCCTTTAAACTTGGCATGTCAATTATGAATTATGAATTCCGAATTCAGAATTATTTGGAGCTCTTACTTTTAACGATAATTGCTACTAATAATCTAATTAGTTCATCATTCAAATCAATTAATTCTTTATTTACCTTAACAATTTCAGAATCTATCAACTCCAACCAATATTTCGATTCATCTGCTTCTTTAAGTGCAATTTGCAATTTATGTCTAAAATCGGCAGAACTTTCAGCTCTCTGAGCTTCTCGGACATTCGCTCCGATACTTGTTCCGCTTCTCAACAACTGCCCACCTATTTCAAAGTGCTTTTGCTCCTTTAAGCTTAGACAAAAACGAATTATCAATTTTGAAAATTCAAAAGATTTAGTCAAAATTACATTTTCCTTCACTTTTGATACCTTCTTATCAAAATTCTTAATTCTTAATTCTTAATTCCGCATTCAGAATTAATATTTCGCAGCGATCTCTTTCGCAACTTTTCCTAACACGTCTGTGTCTGCATCTTCGTATTTACCAGCTTTCAAACGAGTCAATACGTCTTTGTGCTTCGCCTCCAAGAAATCCAAATATTCTTTCTCGAATTCTTTCACACGGTTTACAGGAACGTTTTGCATCAATCCTTTTGTACCTACGTAGATGATCGCAATTTGCTTCTCAACCGGGTAAGGATCTCCTTCACGTTGCTTCAAGATCTCCAAGTTACGAGCTCCTTTGTCCAAGACAGACTTCGTAGCCGCATCCAAGTCAGAACCGAATTTCGCGAACGCTTCCAACTCACGGTATTGTGCTTGGTCTAGTTTTAAAGTACCAGCAACTTTCTTCATGGATTTGATCTGAGCGTTACCTCCTACACGAGACACCGAGATACCTACGTTGATCGCAGGACGGATACCAGCGTTGAACAAGTCACCTTCCAAGAAGATCTGTCCGTCTGTAATCGAAATTACGTTTGTAGGGATATATGCAGATACGTCACCCGCTTGTGTTTCAATGATTGGCAAAGCTGTCAATGATCCACCACCTTTTACTTTTCCTTTCAAAGACTCAGGAAGGTCGTTCATTTTTGCAGCGATCGAGTCATCGTTAATGATTTTCGCAGCACGCTCCAACAAACGAGAGTGAAGGTAGAATACGTCACCTGGGTAAGCCTCACGACCTGGAGGACGACGCAACAACAAAGATACCTCACGGTAAGCTACCGCTTGTTTTGACAAGTCATCAAATACGATCAAAGCCGGACGACCAGTATCACGGAAGTACTCACCGATTGCAGCACCTGTCATTGGTGCGTAGAACTGCATTGGAGCAGGATCAGAAGCATTTGCAGCAACGATCACTGTGTACGCCATTGCACCAGCATCTTCCAATTTCTTAACGATACCTGCTACCGTAGAACCTTTTTGACCTACAGCAACGTAGATACAGAATACAGGCTCACCACGATCGTAGAATTCTTTTTGGTTGATGATCGTATCGATCGCAACCGTTGTTTTTCCAGTTTGACGGTCACCAATGATCAACTCACGTTGTCCACGACCGATTGGAATCATCGCGTCTACCGCTTTGATACCCGTTTGCAAAGGCTCAGTTACCGGTTGACGGAAGATTACCCCTGGAGCTTTACGCTCGATTGGCATTTCAAACAAGTCACCAGAAATTGGTCCTTTACCATCAATTGGACTACCAATTGTATCTACAACACGTCCAACTACACCGTCACCTACTTTCACAGATGCAATGCGGCTCAAACGTTTTACTGTATCTCCTTCTTTTACACTTGAAGAGCGTCCTAACAATACGACCCCTACGTTGTCTTCTTCCAAGTTCAATGCAATTCCTTGCAATCCCCCGTCGAATTCAACCAATTCACCGTACTGAACACCTTTCAATCCGTATACACGAGCAATACCGTCACCGATTTGCAATACGGTACCTACTTCTTGCAATTCAGCTTCCGAACGGAACCCTGATAATTGCTCTCTTAAAATCGCAGAAACTTCTGCTGGTTTAACATCTGCCATGTTCTTCTTGTTTTAAAAGAGTTTCCTCCTCTATCTTGTTAAACGTTGTTTCAATTGACCTAATTGCGATGCCACTGAAGCATCGATCTGGAAGTCACCCATACGAACAATAAAACCACCAATTAGTGATTCATCGATCTCTTCTGATACTTCCAATTTTCCTTCTACATGCTTTTGCACGCGTTCCAACAATGCTTTCTTCACACCTGCATCCAACGGTTTTGCGCTTATCACTGTGATCGGCAAAATTCCTTGGTGCGCCTTCAACAATGCAGTAAAGGCTTCAGCGATCTGAACCAACAAAGACTCACGTCCATTGCGCGTGATCAATTCCACAAACGAAGCAGTTAGTGTATTGAATTGATCGAATACCGCACGCAAAACAGCGATCTTCTTGTCAGCTTTTACAATTGGACTTTCCAACATGATCACCAAGTCGCGATTATCAGCGCATACTTGCGACATATGTTGCATGTCACCTGCAATTGCATCCAACACATTTTGCTCAATGGCTAATTCCAAGAGCGCTTGTGCGTAACGGGTTGCAACTTTTGAACTTTTCATCGTGCTTCTTAGTTCATGTTAATATCTCCGGCCAATTTCTCAGCCAATGCTTTTTGCTTCTCATCAGATGCCAACTCACCTCGAATGATCTTCTCAGCGATCTCCAATGACAATGCAGCCACATGCGTTTTCAACTCAGCGATCGCAGCAGCTTTTTCAGAAGCCAAAGCAGCACGTGTAGAAGCAGCAATTTTTTCTGCCTCAGTCTTCGCAACTGATTTCGCATCTTCGATCATTTGTGTAGCCGTTGCTTTCGCATCTTTCACGATCGCATCGCGTTCAGCACGAGCCTCAGCCAACAACTGTTCGTTTTGAGCTTGCAACGCAGTCATTTCAGCTTTTGTCTTTTCAGCCAACTCCAATGCGTCTGTGATCTTTTGAGCACGCGCATTCACTGATGTCAAAATTGGCTTCCAGATGAACTTCGTCAACACGAACATCAACAACAAGAAAACCAATCCTGTCCAAAATATTAAGCCTAAATCCGGTGTAATTAAACCCATTGTTCTTGTATTTAGTGTAAATCTTTCCGTTTAAAAAAAGAGCTTGTCGCAACCAACCGTTGCAACAAGCATCTTCAATTACTTCGCGTTTCCTAGTAGACCAACTACTACACCGAAAAGGGCAACCCCTTCGATCAACGCCGCAGCGATAATCATCGCTGTTTGAATTTTTCCAGAAGCTTCAGGTTGACGTGCGATTGCGTCCATTGCTGAACCACCGATTCTACCAATACCCAATCCTGCTCCTAATACTGCAAGACCTGCTCCAATTGCTGCGATACTTCCGTACATCTGTATATGTATTAAAAAATTACTAATTAATGGTGCGCTTCTTCCACAGCTGCTCCAATGAACAACGCCGAAAGCATCGTAAACAAGAACGCTTGCAAGAACGCAACTAACAACTCCAACGTAGAGATGAACAATGCCATTGGCACTGACAAACCACCCCAAGCTGCATTTTCGTTAATGAAAATGATCGAGATCAACGCCAACACGATAATGTGACCAGCAGTCATGTTCGCAAACAAACGAACCATCAATGCGAAAGGCTTTGTGAAGATCCCTACGACCTCAATAGGAACCAAGATGAATAATACCGGCCATGGAACTCCTGGCATGGCAAAAATGTGTCCCCAGTAATTCTTGTTTCCAGAAAACAACGTAACCAACAAAGTACAAACCGCTAAGAACAATGTCACAGAGATGTTACCTGTCAAGTTCGCTCCACCAGGAATGATCGGAACTAAGCCCAATAAGTTATTGATGAAAATGAAGAAGAAGATCGTCAACAAATAAGGAACATACTTCTTGTATTTGTGGTGGTCGATATTCTCTTTAGCAATGTTATCTTGAACCATCAAGATCAACACTTCCAAATATTTCGCTAAACCACGTGGTGCAACTGAACCGTTCTTCTTGTAGAAACGAGCCACACTTGACATGATCACGATGATGAAGAATGCTCCGAAGAACAGAGACAATACGTTTTTAGTAATTGAGAAATCCAAAGGTGAAGTTGCTCCGTGAACATGTCCGTCTTCGAACTCCAAACCGTTTGCTCCCATTTTGTAGATCTCTTCGTGCACCATTGCATATCCGGCAGCCGGACCTACACCAGCAACGTATTCGATCTCTTCATTTGTTTTCTTATCTACCGCAGTTTTTACTTCACCGTGATAGAAGTGAGAAGATGAAAATGTTTTCAATCCTCCATCGATCAAAATGATTGGTAAATAAACCGTAACTGCATCGTGATGTCCTCCCCACAAGTGCCACTCGTGCGCATCCGAGATGTGATGCATGATCATCTCTCCAACGTTGAACTCTTTCTTCTCTTCGTGTTCGGAAGCGAAAGCAGGGCTCATAACAAGGATTGCGGCTAGAATTGTAAAAAAACGTTTTGCACTGAAAATAAGAGACATCGCTTTGTAATCTTTAGATAAACACCCAAATTTTGGCGCAAAGGTAGTTAATCTTTCACAAACACAAACAAAAAAATGGCGCTAATCCGGTTTTGAACTCGGATTTCTATGATTTTGCAATTTGATCGACCGTAAAGCCGCGAGAAATTAATTGGAAATCTACTTAGCACGTCGTGCCTTCAGGATCAGCGCAACTGCCTGAACTGCCAACAAGAGCACGAAAAGCAATAAAAAATCCCACACAAATACTCGGAAATAAGGCACGAACTTGTAGCGCACCAACAACAAATAGAACAGGGCCAGGATCATTTGAACCGATGTTCCTAAAATGAAACGCTGCACACGTGCATCTGGAGCCTTGTCTTTTCCGGAATGGATCAAGGTTGTGCTCAGCAAGAAGATAACGGCATTTCCTGCAAGTGCTAATAAATCGTCGGTCAACAATGGAAAACCATTCATGAGCACGATGCCCAATGCATACACACAGATCGTTGCGATCACTTGAAGAAGTCCTGCTACCATTAATCGTTTTTTGACATTTTCATGACTTCCTTAATTACTATATACATGGAACCAGCCACACCAAAAAGGGTCAAACACAAGGTCCAGGCATTTCCTCCCGGATTGTATTTCCCGTCCAGAAAAACACCCAACCAAGCAAAGAATCCGATGATCCCTCCCATCTGTAAGGCGAGTCCCGAAAATCGGATGTACTGGTTGACCTGCTTTTTTTGCTTTTCTTCCATGATCAATAATTCTCGTCGAAGAACAACTCGTAATCAGCCAATTTTTGTGTTTCGAACAAGGTTTTTAGATTGTCCTGAGAGATATACAAAATCTTCATCTTTTGCATATCCATTAAGTGTTTCTTCGTACGCTTGTAGGTACTCACATAAGAAGCCGCTTCGTTCTCGGATGGGAACTCTTTCACCAAAATGATATTCGTTTTCTCTCCATAGATCTTCGAAACAGTTGATAAACGCTCCCTGCCGAAAAACTCTTTATTGAAATCGACAACACGGGTTTTAGCTACCCCCACATTCACTTTTTCATCCAAGAAGATGACCACTTGCATAGGTTCACCTTCCTTGAAGGCATAAATGCTTTTCTTGGTAAAATCAACCGCTTCATTTTTACTGTACCCACCTTCAATGATGCGTTTCATTTCCGCTGCTGCCTCCGCTTCTGGAGTACCCGGGTATTCTGTCATCAATTCCTCTAAAGTAGGCAACAAGGTACGTTTATCCTCATTGATCTTAGCTTGAGCACGCGCCTTTAACAAATAGTATTTCGGACGGAATGGATTGTCCTTTTGTTCGGTGATCACTGTATTTGCCTTCGTAATTACCGGATAATACAGTCCGCGCTCATAGCGCTCCAAGTCTGTAATATATTCCTGTTCCGTTTGCTTCAAGCGCTCACGCTTTTTTATAAAGTAATCCGGATCGCGAATGAAACCTGCGTAATCTGACGTTGGATAATTGATCAATATGTAATCCTTCTGAGCCTGCGCTTTCGGGTCTGACTCCGGGTACATTCTGTATACTTGGTAAGCCGCGAGTAACTTATACTCACTTTCGAAAGGCTTTTCTATGATCGTTGAAAATTGCTTTTCAGCCAATTCTTGTTCTTTCAATTGATCCAAATAGATCTTACCGGCATTGTAATACGCCTCCATCATGCGGTCGCGAGAAACCTTCAGTAGCGAATCATTCACCGGAAGTTTTGCTACCAAGGACTCTGCCGTAATCGAATCTTTAGGCGTTTCCACATTTGGTTTATTTCCGAGAGAATCAGGATCTTCACCATTGAAAGAAGCGAAAACGATCTTTTCCGATCTGCGCCAATCATCTTCATTCGCGCGTTGTCCCCACTGACGTTTAAATTCCTCAAAACCATCTTGCTTCGCACGCTCATTGTTCCAATACCACTTTGATCCGCCTGCATTTGAGGCCTGATTCTGTTGCGCTTTTTGCAAGGCAGCCAATTTTTCTGCTTCCTGACGTTTACGACGTTCGTCGTCCTCTTTCATTTGCTTCAAAACCTTTTCGGCAAAAGCCAATCGATCGGACTCGCTCAAACCAGCAATGCGCTGCACACTATCCTCGTATTGTGCCGTTTCAATGGCTACAACCAGATCTTTTAGCTTGTCCGCTTTGTTCTTAACACCAACAAAATTTGGATAGTCCTCCGGAATCACCGTCGCACAGGAATCAAAGTATTTCTGAGCTTTGACATACGATTTCTTCGAGAAATAGATATCTCCCAATTCCTCATATGCCATTCCCTTTTGGCGATTATTAGAAGTAGAATAAAATGCTGCTTTGGTGTAATATTCCAAAGCTTTGTCTTCATTTCCTTCACCTTGCTCCATTTGGGCCAAGGTAAAGTAGATCTGATCCTTGAATTCAGCATTCTTCGCATCACGAAGCAAGTGGTTCAATTCTTTTTTCACTTTTTCACCTCCTGCGTTCAACGCTTTCTTCAAGCGTGCATTGAAGTTCATTTCGAAAGGCGCATTGTATTTCAAGACCTTTTCATAGTGCATGGATGCCTCTGATCGCTTATTGTCTTTTTCAAGTAATTGACCTAAAATGAAATGAATACGTGCTTTATCACCACTCTTTTTGGCGTACTTCAAAGCTTCCTCTAAAGCAAGGATCATATTTGCATCGTCTTTCTTCGCTTCTGCAAACAAGGCCTTTGTTACAGCAAATTCAAATAAGAGTTTCTTCGGAAATGGATCCGCTTCTTTCTCTTCTTTCTTGCCTTTTTTCTTTTTGGAGTTTGATTTCTTCGGTGCTTTCTCACCTTCCGCGCCACCTGTTACTTCATCTGCAGCCTTTTGTAAATTGGCAATGGCAAATCCGGCATCTGTCAATCTATTCTCCTCAATGTAAACACGAGCCATCCACATTTCGGCAACGTATGCTGACTTATCGCTATTGAAAAAGCGTTTGGTGTATTCGAAATTCTTAAGTGCTGTTCCATAATCACGGCGGTAGTAATTGGCAACACCGATCGTGATCCAGTTCTCATCGATCCATTTATTATGCTCTTCTTTTTTCTGAGAAGGTTTTTCCATAGATGGCATCGCATGACGCTGAATTACCTTGGTACATTTCGCAATGGCCGTATCGATGGGTGCATACAAGGATTTCACTTCCTCCTCCGTTGGCAAGGGACGCAAGGATAAAACCGAATAATAATCTTCTTTTAAAGCAGAACGGTAACCACCAATCGCTTGGCTCAACAAATCGTTCGCATTAAAGTAACCGTTGTAATGTGCCGTGGTACTGTGGTATGATCTGGACAATAAGGTATTGCGCTCCGTTGAACACGCAGCCAATAACAAGACCAATAGTCCCGCAGGGATCCATACATGCCAGTTTTTCATGTGAGGAATAGAATTTCGCTTGATGGTAAAACTAATAAGCTACAAATATATTGTTTAAGTCGTATAAAAAGTCGGATGTTTCCAAGTCCTGTCAAATTCTCCTATCTTTACTAGCATGTGTTACAGCATTTCAAATACTTCCCAGTTGGAGGCGTTCAAAGAGCGCTACAAACGCGAAATGGAACAGAAAAGAGCGTACCAACCCACTTTCTTTGTCTCCGGTTTTAGCTTTCCAGACTGGCCTGTAGTAACCAAAGATGCTTCCTTTCACTGGATGCAATGGGGTTTATTACCTCGCTGGCTGAAAGCTGATCACGCCTCTGATTTTGCTACACATACGCTAAATGCACGGGTTGAAAGTTTGCATGAAAAGCCCAGCTTCAAACACTTGGTTGGTCAACAACCATGTTTGATTCCTGTTACCTCATTTTATGAATATCAGACCGTAGGAAAAGAGAAAATTCCCTATCGCATTTTTGCCAAGGACATATATTTGTTCTCGATCGCCGGTTTGTGGGATACATGGACGAATCCGTTAACAGGAACCGCTACAAACAGTTTCACATTGATCACAACCGAAGCCAATCCATTGATGGCCGAAATTCACAACAGCCAGAAACGCATGCCGCTAATCGTAGCACCAAGTCAAGAAATGAGGTGGTTGGAAACTGGAGATCCGAAAACAATCACAGCGATTTCTAATGATTTTCTG
>JBMLQF010000170.1:8693-9942 GCA_049241705.1 Fluviicola sp.
ACCCTGGTGAACAAACGTATAATGGGCAAGAACAATCCTGATATTCTTTTGCCATTCATTCCGGAAACACCGGCTCAAGGAAGTTTATTTTAAGGGTACTATTCGCCGCGTTTTTTGATGTCACGGTTATTGATGAAGACCCAGCGCAAGGAAGCATAAAAAGTATTCCATTTGGCCATTTGATCATTTCTGGAAAGCAAGTTACAGCCTAATTGGAAATGTGCCTGAAGGATCTTGTAGCCCACGTTTGGAGAAAATCCAAAGCGGTGATTTTCAAAATCTGTTTGCCAGACCAAACGAGCCCCGTAGGTTAGATCCAGGCGATTGGTCTTGAACCAAAAACCGGATTGCATTCCTGCCATGGATTGCTTGAAATTGTAATCAAATTGCACGTTCACAGCCCAGGTATTGGGTTTGATCAATTTCAATTGTTTCACCTGTCGTTCAAGACCAAAATGCACATTCATGTAAGACCCCTGTTCCAAACCAAGGAAAGGACCGTACTTCACCATGACCAATTTACTTTCAGGCATTTCGAGTCCCTTTAACTGTCCCAGGACCAACATTGGAAACAGCAAAAACACAATGAAAAAATCAATTCTCTTTCCCATACTTCTGATGTATTTCAAGGATGGTTTTGGCATCTTGCGCAACTATTCCAAGACTGTCAGCTACTTCTTTAGCACGCAAGATCTGCTGCACAGTTAATCCCGTACTATCCTTTTCTTCTTTCAACGCATTTCCTAAGAAAATGGTACTATTTGCCAATCCGGGAACGGTTTTAGTCGAAAGGTCCTTTACGGGATGATAGAGTAAACTTTTGTTCTTGGTGTCCTCTGGAAAGAATTGCCCTTTTTCATCGTAAGACTCGATTAGCACCAAAAGAACGCTCAAGATATAAAGCATTTTGATGGCAGAAAAGAAGATTCCTGCAGCTTTGTTCAAGGGATTCAACTGCACGACCTTTATCATTTTCTCCACGGCTTTTCCACCGAAATAGATCATAGCCCCCACAGCTAAGAATGTTAGGGTGAACGACACTACAGGAATATACGGCGAGTCCCATCCAGCACTTTCCTTTAACCATTCTGCAACCATATCCGAAAAATGGATCCCGGCGTAAATGCCGACGAACAAGGCGAGCAAAGTAAATAGCTCGATCACAAATCCGTGCTTGAAACCTTTGTAGGCAGCATAAATGATCGGAACGATAATAATAATGTCCAGAAAGTTCATGTTGGAAAATTAC
>JBMLQF010000171.1:0-1944 GCA_049241705.1 Fluviicola sp.
AGAACCTCCAGCACTAATCGTTGTGAAGTTCGCTGAGAAATCAGCAACAGGAGGAGTGTTCAGTGATGTTGCCACGCAGGCCATAGCCGCGGCGGCGTCGATCCTGCCGGAACCTAATTGACCGATGTAAGAAGGGTTTTGCGCATTGATGTTTGCAGCAGTAGTCAATAAACAGTTAATCAGATCGGCATTCGGCATTCCAGGGTTCAACGATTTCATTAAACCAGCTAATCCGGCTACCATCGGACTTGCCATGGAAGTTCCAGATTTGTTTCCGTAAGTATTGTTGATAGTGGTGCTGTAAATATTGTTCCCTGGTGCAGATACGTCGATCCAAGAACCGTAGTTAGAGAAAGATGCTTTCGCGTTGTTACTGCTCGTTGCAGCTACAGAGATCACGTTATTTAAGCCGGCAGGGTAGAAGATCGACGAAACATTGTCGTTTCCTGCTGCAGCGATTAAGATACAGCCTTGCGACGCTGCATAGTTAACAACGTTTTGTCCGGTGGTAGTAAATGTAGGACCACCCCAGCTACAGTTAATGATATCCGCTCCACTTGCTGCGGCGTAAACGATTCCGTCGTAACCGTTCGTTACGGCAGTTGCAGAAGAAGTAGCTTTTACACACATCAATTTACAGCTGTATCCGATGGAAGCCACTCCTGTTCCGTTGTTAGATCTTGCAGAAGCAATTCCGGCAACGTGGGTTCCGTGGTCATATCCTGAACTTGGTGGGTTTGGATTGTTGTCATTGCTACCTACGTCAAATCCGTTGATATCATCCACGTATCCGTTGTTGTCGTCATCAATTCCGTTCCCTGCGATCTCACCGGAATTCACCCATAGGTTTGGTGATAGATCAGCATGAGTGCGCTCCACAGCATCGTCAACAATGGCAATGACCACATTACTTCCTGATGAAAAATAGTTCCAAGCCTGAGAAGCGTTGATCGTGGACAAGCCCCATTGCGAACCGTACGATGGGTCGTTTGGTGTCAAACAAGTCTTGTCTAAAGGCACGCGCTCCGCATATTCCATGTGTTTCATTCCTTGCAGTTTGCGGATCAATTCTTCAGTGCGCGCAACGTCGCTGAATTCCAGCAAATAAGTGCGTTGAAGAATTTCCGAGTTCTTAGCTGCGTAAAATGGTTTCGACAAGCGAATGAATCCGTATTCCTGCACAATAGACTCCAAACCTGGAATCGATTTAATCGGAATGGATTGCGGATCTTCTTTCAAGGCATAGGAAATGCGCATTTCATTCGTGACCTTGAACCAGATCTTTCCATCTTGAAATAAGGGGGAAGATTGCGAAAAGGCCCAGATTGGGAAGACCAATATGGCAAAAAGTAATTTGTTGATTCTCATAAGTTGTAGTTTGAAGCCTTGAATATCAGAAAAATATGAGAAAGAAAAAAACAATTGCTGCGAATTTCTTGCTTCTTAAATCCGTGTTCCTTATCCAATCAATTGACTATAAATGGATGCGTAAATGCCGGATCATGTATCAGCAAGCCTATACCGGTTTACTAATGTTTAGTAATTCCAAAAATTTTTGACATTTTTGTTCTATGAGAAAAGTAGCCTTGGGCATTGATATTGGGGGGACGAATACAGCATTTGGATTGATCACCTCGGAGGGAGAGGTCTTGTTCGAAGATTCTGTTTCAACGAAAGCGCACGCAGAACCACAAACCTTGGTTCTGGAATTGCTTGAAAAACTGAAAGACAAGCCCGGTTTTTCGGAATTGGTTGGTATTGGGATCGGTGCTCCAAATGGAAATGTATTCACCGGAAATATTGAATTCGCTCCAAACTTATTGTGGAAAGGAATTGTTCCGATTGCACAACTTTTCTCGCAAGCATTTAATGTTCCAGCAATTCTGGCGAATGACGCCAACGCGGCAGCAGTAGGTGAGCACTTATTCGGTTGCGCCAAAAAAA
>JBMLQF010000171.1:2044-4521 GCA_049241705.1 Fluviicola sp.
AATGACGCCAACGCGGCAGCAGTAGGTGAGCACTTATTCGGTTGCGCCAAAAAAATGAATGATTTTGTGACCATTACCTTGGGAACCGGTTTGGGTTCCGGTGTGTTCATCGATGGACATTTGGTGGTGGGACACAACGGTTTTGCCGGAGAATACGGACATATTCGCGTGGTTCCAAATGGTCGTTTGTGTGGCTGTGGCCGACGTGGCTGTCTGGAAACTTACGCATCTTCGACCGGAGTGGTGCGCAGCATTGCTGAATTGGCTTCACCGAATAAATCAGATTCGATCCTCTTACGCAAAGACCATGTGAATGCACGAGAAGTGTTTATGGAGGCGCAAAATGGAGACTTGTTCGCACAGGAGATCGTGGAGTACACGGCAATGATGTTGGGTTCTGCTTTAGCGGACTTCGCTGCATTCTCAGATCCACAGGCTTACGTGCTGTTTGGTGGCATTGCACAAGCCGGACAATCCTTTGCAGATCGCGTACAGTTTCACTTAGAACAAAATGCGCTGCAGATCTTTAAAGGAAAGATCACGGTGACCACCTCTACCTTGCATCATCAGAATGCAGCCGTATTGGGAACCGCCGCCGCCATGTTCTGGCACATCAATAAGAAATCCGCTTAATGCATTCAAAGCGCATGAAAAGAATTATAACTATCTGTACCTTATTCGCTGCAACCGGAGTGTTTGCACAGATTCGTGAAGTACAGCAAGCGTCTGATAAAGGCGAACGTTTGATCCGTGGCTCTGAAAACCGATTGCCGCAGCAAGATCCTTTGAGTTTTGTAAATCACTTTATTGGTACCGGTGGACACGGACATACTTTTCCGGGACCGGTTGTGCCTTTTGGTGGTGTGCAAGTTGGACCTGATACCCGTCCTGAAGGTTGGGATGGATGTGGGGGTTACCATTACTCAGACTCGGTGATCTACGGATTTTCGCACACGCATTTGAGTGGAGTGGGTGTTCCGGATTATGCGGATCTACTTGTTGTTCCTCAAATTGGTAAAGCACTGACCATTCCTGCATACAAAGCACAAAAAGGGAAAGGCTATGGAGCCAAATTCTCCCACAAGAACGAACGCGCAACTCCAGGCTCGTATTCGGTGAAATTGGATAACGGCATTTCTGTTGACTTAACAGCAACTGCTCATGGTGCCATTCACCGCTACACCTTTCCGGAAGGAAAAGAAAAGAAATACATCGTGTTGGATCTGGGATACCGCGACCGCGTGATCGATGCAGATGCGCGTATTGAAGGAAAAAATACCATCAAAGGATTCCGAAGATCGGAGGCTTGGGCGCGTGATCAACATTTTTATTTCCAGTTGGTTAGCTCCGTTGACTTCAAGAGCGTAAAAAGGATGATCTACCCGGAAAAGTTTAAGTACGTTATGGTGCTTGAGTTTCCTGCAAACACCAAGTTCGTCGATTTGAAAGTAGCTGTATCCGGAACTGATCTGGCAGGCGCTTCTCTGAATTACGAATCGGAATTGAAACGCCTGGATCTTTTAACGGCTGCAGTGGCTGCTGCTCAGCAATGGCGCTTGGAACTGCACAAGATCTCGGTTACGTCAAAAGATCCTGTTGTCTTGACCAATTTCTACACTGCCTTGTATCACAGCTACGTGCACCCAAGTTTGTGGTCGGATGTGGACGGACGTTTCCGCGGTTTTGATCACAAGCTCTATGCGTCTCCTTTTGCGAATTATTCGGTGTTCTCTTTGTGGGATACCTACCGCGGGGCAAATCCCTTGTATACCATCACGCAACGTCAACGCACCATCGATTTTGTGGAGTCTTTCCGCTTGCAATACCAGCAAACCGGTTTGTTGCCCATGTGGACCTTATCCAACAACGAGACCAATTGCATGATCGGCTACCACGCGATTCCAGTGATCACAGATGCATTTTTGAAAGGGATCGAATTGAATGACCCCGAGCATTTACTCGAGGCAATGATTGCAAGTAGTACTTTCGATCACTTGGGTAAAAAACCCTATGCATCAGATGGTTTCATCTCTGCAGAATTGGAGCCGGAGTCGGTTTCCAAGACTTTGGAATACGCCTTTGATGACTGGTGCATTGCACGTTTTGCAGAGAAATTGGGTAAAATGGAAATTGCAGCGAGATATGACTTGCGTGCGAGCCAATGGATGAACTTACTGCATCCGGAAAGTGGTTTCATCCAGCCGCGCAAAGGCGGTTTGTGGTTGCAGCATTTCAAACCGGAAGAAGTGAACCACCATTTTACGGAGGCGAATGGCTATCAATATTCACTGGCAATGCCACATCACATCAGTGAGGTGGTTTCCTTGAAAGGAACCGATGGACTGGAAAAATTCCTGGATTCGATCTTTGAGAATAAGCGTGGTATGTCGGGACGGGAACAGGCAGACATCACCGGTTTGATTGGTCAGTACGCACACGGAAACGAACCTTCGCACCACATGGCATATTTGTATAAT
>JBMLQF010000172.1:0-9915 GCA_049241705.1 Fluviicola sp.
AGTGGGATCTCATCTGTAAAAAGTTGGAGTTTGCTGTTCCTTTTCGGAATAATGACACCTTTAGGAATGTTCACCGGATACTTCCTTCAATTCAGCGCAGAGTTTTACTACATCGACGTACTTCTGGCCATGGTTGTTGGGATGTTCTTGCACATCAGTACCACGATCATTTTTGAAACCAGTGAACAACACCGCTTCAATTTGGGCAAACTAATCGCCATATTGCTTGGTGTTGGACTTAGCTTTGGATTGATCTAAACCGAATTTTTGCGTTACAGACGTTCGCGGATCATTTGCTCTAAGCCGTCGATGAAGCGCGGATGATCGTTCGAACTAGGAACCAACTGCACTTTTTCACCGCCGTGTTCTTCGAAAATCTCTTGGTACTCTTCACCGATCTCGATGATCGTTTCCAAGCAATCTGCCACGAAAGCAGGACTGAAGGCCAGCACTTTTTTAGCACCTTCTTTCCCCCATTGTTCGATGATCTTATCTGAGAATGGCTCGATCCATTTTTTGTCCAGACGCGACTGGAAACTTACCGTATAATCGCCTTCTTTCAAGCCCAATTTCGCTGCAATCAAACGAGTTGTAGCATAACATGTAGCTTTGTAGCAGAATTTATTGTGATCGTTCACTTCCAATTCACAAGGCTGATCCGAACACAAGCCATCGTCATACACCTTATCTACCTGGCGTTCCGGCAGACCGTGATACGAGAACATGATCTTGTCGTAGTCCTTCAGATCGAATTGCTTGGCACGCTCCACGATCGAATCGATGTATCCTTCATTGTCGTAAAACTGAGAAACGATCTTCACCTCCGGGATCACCCACCATTTGCGGATAATATTCATGGCTTTTTCTACTGCAGAACCGGTAGAAGCGCTGGCGTATTGCGGGAACAAAGGAATGATGATGATCTGATCGTAATTTGCACGACGCATTTTATCTAACACCACGTCCATCGACGGATTTTGGTAGCGCATGGCCATTTCGACAGTCACGTTTTCTGCGCCAAAGCGTTCTTGCACCAATTTCACCACATTTTGTGTGTGCGTCATGAGTGGAGAAACGCCATTGCCAACCTCCCACAGTTCTTTGTAAACCTTGGCTGATTTTGGTGCGCGGAAAGGAACAATGATCCCATTTACGAGCAATTTGCGTGGCAACCACGGAATATCGATCACACGCGGGTCGTTCAAAAATTCGCTGAGGTAACGGCGTACATCACTTGTTTTTGGACTATCGGGCGTACCCAATTGGATCAATAAGACTCCGGTTTTCTTGTTTGCCATGCTAGAATGTTTATTGGGGAACAAAAATAAGCGTAAAAAGTTTGGTGTGACTTCAATTCCTGACAAAAGCAGGTCAATTAAACAAAAAAGCAACCTCTTTTTGGAGATTGCTTTTTTTATCGCGTAAAATCTATTTCTTAAATGTGGATCGCGCGGTTGTCTGTTGCGGCCAAAGCTGCTTCTTTCAATCCTTCCGAGAATGTCGGGTGACCGTGACAGATACGAGCAATGTCTTCCGCAGATGCACGGTATTCCATTGCAGTAACAGCTTCCATGATCAAGTCGGCAGCACGGGCAGCAATCATGTGAACGCCCAACACCTCATCTGTTGTGGCATCTGCCAACACTTTGATGAATCCGCTGGTATCCATGGATGCACGTGCACGACCCAAAGCCTTCATTGGGAAAGATCCAGCTTTATAAGCCACACCTTCTGCTTTCAATTGTTCTTCGGTTTTACCAACAGAGGCAATTTCCGGCCACGTGTAAACCACGCCCGGGATCAAGTTGTAATTGATATGCGGTTTTTGTCCGGCCAACAATTCAGCTACCACTACTCCTTCTTCTTCCGCTTTGTGCGCCAACATCGCACCACGTACCACGTCACCAATTGCGTAGATATTCGGAACAGACGTTTGCAAATGGTCGTTCACATCGATCTGTCCACGTTGGTTTGCTGTCAAACCTGCATTTTCCAAGGCAAGTCCTTCGGTAAATGCTTTACGTCCCACTGCAACCAAACAGTAATCCGCTTCCAAAACAACCTCCTCGTCTTTCTTATTCAAGGCAGTCAACTTCACCCCTTTTCCGGTGTTTTCAACCTTTTGAACGCGGTGCTCCATGTGGAATTTGAAGCCTTCTTTCTTTAAGATCTTTGTCAATTCTTTTCCTAGTGCCAAGTCCATCGTAGGTAAGATATTCGGAGCGAATTCTACCACTTCCACTTGTGAACCCAAGCGAGCGTATACAGAACCCAATTCCAAACCGATCACACCACCACCGATCACGATCATTTTACCAGGAATCTCTTTCATTTTCAAAGCTTCCGTAGAGGTAATGATGCGGTCCTTGTCCGGTTCCATTCCCGGGAAGAAATTTGGCTTAGAACCTGTCGCGATCACGACATTCTTCGCGGTGATATTCGTTGAATTGCCCTCGGTATCTTTGATTGCAACCGTGTTTTTATCTACAAATGAACCTACTCCTTGATATACAGTCACGTTGTTTTTGTCCATCAAGAATTTGATCCCGTTACACGTTTGAGAGATCACCTCTTCTTTGCGAGCGATCATTTGTGCCAAATCAGCCTCTACGTTACTCACTTTGATCCCGTGTGCTTCGAAGTTGTGTTTCGCGTTGAAGAAATGCTCGGAAGAATCCAACAACGCTTTCGATGGGATACAACCCACGTTCAAGCAAGTTCCTCCCAAAGTTGGGTATTTCTCAATCAATGCAGTTTTCAAACCCAGCTGTGCGCAGCGAATTGCGGACACATATCCACCGGGACCAGAACCAATGATGGCAACATCAAACGTACTCATAGTGTAAATTTCAGAAATGTGCGCTAAAGTTAGGGATTAATTGAAGAACAGGTAACCCTTGAGGAAACAAACTGGGAGAAAAAATGTGAAATGTTTGAATTTAGCAAAGTTGCTAAGTTCGAAAGTTGCAAAGTTCAAACAATACAACATTTCGAATTTGCTAACCAAATCCGCCCCTTACAACTCAAAAATATGCTTCTCCGCATGGTAGCTAGATCGCACCAACGGTCCGCTTTCCACGAAACGGAAGCCCATTTCCAAGCCCAATTGCTCGTACTTGGCAAAACGTTCCGGTGTCACAAACTCTGCGATTGGCAAGTGTTTCGGTGTCGGCTGTAAATACTGACCCAAAGTCAAAATATCCACACCAACGGCACGCAAGTCCTGCATTGTTTCAATGATCTCCTCGTCCGTTTCACCTAATCCTAACATCACACCGGATTTGGTGCGCATACCTCCCTTTTTCAAACGGAATAACACTTCTAAACTACGATCGTATTTTGCTTGAATACGTACCTGTTTTGTCAATCGGCGAACCGTTTCCAAGTTGTGCGAGACGATTTCTGGAGCCACATCGATGATTTGTTGCAGATTCTCCCATTTACCTGCAAAATCCGGAATCAGGGTTTCCATCGTTGTTCCGGGACTTTGGTGACGTACCGCTTTCACGGTTTGTACCCAAATACCAGCGCCCCCATCTTTTAGATCATCGCGGTCTACGGAAGTAATAACCGCATGTTTGATTCCCATTGTTTTGATCGAGTGAGCCACTTTTCCTGGCTCAAACTCATCAACAGCATCTGGTCGTCCAGTTTGAACTGCACAGAAACCACAAGAACGGGTACAAATATTTCCCAGGATCATGAACGTTGCTGTTCCTTCTCCCCAACATTCCCCCATATTCGGACAAGAGCCACTTTCACAGATCGTGTGCAGTTTGTGCTCGTCCACCAATGCGCGTACCTTGCGGTAATTCTCACCTGTAGGCAACTTGACGCGCAACCATTTTGGCTTTTTAATGCGTATGGAATTCTCGTTCGTTGTGATTTCTTCAGACATATGCCAAATCAATTAAAACCGTAACTTTGCGTATTGGTTTTATTTCCTGCAAAATTACAAAGAAGCTTAGAAATTATGGCAACAGCAACCGTAAAATACCTTGGTGACCTGCGCACCGAATGTACACACATCGCTTCAGGGACTACAATTCTGACTGATGCTCCTGTGGATAACAAGGGGAAAGGAGAAAAGTTCTCCCCTACGGATCTAGTTGCAACGGCTTATGCTTCTTGCATGATCACGATCATGGGCATTTACTGCATCGAACGCGAGATCCCGTTCTCTCACGCTGAAGCCACGGTTACCAAAGTAATGGGAACCGGGCCACGTCGCATTACACAGATCGTGATTTCATATGACCTCAGCGGAAATAATTGGGATGCGGATACAGCTGAACACGTGATCCGTGCAGGTAAAGCCTGTCCGGTTGCCCATTCTGTTCACCCTGAAATTGAAATAACTTTTGAATTCCATGTATAACGAACGTCCAAACCGCGGAGAACGCAGCGGGAAATTTCAGCGCTCTGAGAATCAACGAACATTCGAACGCAAACCAAAAGCGGATGCAGAGGACATCATTTATGGAATTCGTGCGGTAATTGAAGCCATTCGCAACAATGCAGAGATCAATAAGATCTTGATCCAAAAAGGGATCGACAAAGCACTTTTCGATGAGTTGCGCACTGAATTGACCGGTAAAGACTACCAATTGCAATATGTCCCGGTAGAAAAGCTGAACAAATTGACGGTGAACAATCACCAGGGGGTTGTTGCTTTTGTTTCGCCAATAGCCTATCAAAACATCGAGGCCTTGTGCGACCAATGGTTGGCCGAAGGAAAAGAGCCGTGCGTGTTGGTCTTGGACCGCATTACCGATGTCCGCAACTTTGGAGGAATTGCCCGAACAGCAGCTTGTATGGGAGTTGATGCGATTTTGGTTCCAGCCAAAGGAGGAGCATTGATCTCTGCTGATGCTGTTAAAACCTCTGCAGGTGCTTTGAATGCAATTCCGGTTTGTAAGACAGATCTATTGAAAGAAAGCTTATTCTATTTGCAGCAAAGCGGATTTCAGATCGTGGCATGTACAGAGAAGACCAAAATTTCAGTCGAGAATTATTCCTTCTTCGGTCCAACCGCTATTATCATGGGATCAGAGGAAGACGGAATTTCGAACGACATCATGAAAATGGCTGATGCACGCGTGAGCATTCCCATGGCCGGAACGATCTCATCATTGAATGTGGGTGTAGCTGCCGGAATGGTTCTATTTGAACGTTTAAGACAAATGCGTGAAAAGTAAACTTGAAGATCACAGCGGAATATAAAAAAAGGCCATCATATTGATGGCCTTTTTAAATTATGAGATTGACCGAAAGAAATGAGTACAACTACCAAAAATGCCAAAAACAATAAATACTTTATAATCAAAATTTTTTGCGTCCGATTTTCAAAGACTGTACCAAAGTTTAAAAAAGTTTTCTGAAAATTGACATATCAATGAACAATTGGCAAGCAGTTGATCACTTCAGGTAATTCTTCCAAGCTTCTCACCCGTGGCAAGTCTCTTTCTTTTTTGAATTTACTTTCGGGATCAAAATGGATCGCTGACCAACCAGCATTTAAAGCCCCATGAATATCAGCCTTCCAATCATCACCTATCATTACTGCATGATTGGCTTGACAGTGGGTCCGTTTCAATGCTTCATCAAAGATCTGTCGGTGTGGTTTCGTGACGCCGATATCTTCGCTACATAGGACCATATCAAAAAAATGGCGGATTCCACTATTTTCCAGTTTGATAAACTGCACTTCACGAAATCCATTGGTGATGATGTGCATGCGGTATTTTTCTTTTTGCAATTGTTCTAGCATGTCAATGGCTCCCGGAAATAAATTCGTTTGACGCGGTGACATGTCTATGTAACCATCGCTCATTTTCTGCGCTAGATCGCTATCGTGTATACCGTGATGTGCTAGTGTTTTTACAAAACGTTGATCACGTAGTTCATTTTTGGTCAGTTTACCCTTACCATACAATTGCCATAGATCCGCATTGATACGAATATAAGTATGGTGAAAATGGAAAAAATGTTCGATCGTATCACCCAAACTCAAGGACTCATACAAATGTTGCAGAGCAGCTTTCGAATTGGTTTCAAAATCCCAAAGTGTTCGATCAAGATCAAAAAATAGCTGTCTAACTTTCATTAGAACAAATGAAATGCACCAAAAGCCAAAGAAGTGGTAATTGCACCGTTTACAACAATCCCGAACAAGATCAACATGAAGGTACGTTTATCTTTTCCGTAGAATTTGGCCGAGATGATCGTTCCTACAGGAACAGAGAGAAATAAAGGCGCGTACATGGAAACACCCACAATTCCAAATCTTCTTTTGATCCAAACAATGAACTTATTCGTTCGTGTAAACACCTTTTTCCGTTTCAATTCTGTTCCTGACGCCTTTGCCGCAGCGATTTGAGCCTTACGTTTCTTGTGTGCGCGAATCATGAAAAATTCCGCTGAAAAATAAAAGATAAATGCACAGACGATCGCACCTGACACACAGCTCAAATAGGTTTCTAAAAAATTCAATCCTGCATGTGGTCCTCCAAATGGAGCAAACAAGAATTTGACCATGGAAAGTCCAAAAAAGCCGAGATATGCTGTCCAGTCCATCACCTTAACATTTTACGCCGTAAGCAAGATCACCAGCATCACCGAGACCTGGCACAATGTACGACTGAGCCGTTAATTCACGATCCAAAGCACCGATCCATACAGTAACTGTCTCAGGCAAATGACGCTTTAAATAATCCAAAGCTTCAGGTGCTGCAATAGCAGAAACGATATGCACTTTCGCTGGTTTCCCTTGTTGCATCAAGGCTTTGTACACCATGACCATGGAACTACCAGTTGCCAACATCGGATCAGAAATGATCAATGTTTTTCCATCCAATGAAGGAGCAGCCAGATATTCCACGTGAATTTCAAAATCTTCAGCTGTACTGTGCTTGCGGTATGCAGAAACAAAAGCGGATTCAGCGCGATCAAAGACATTCAACAATCCTTGATGCATGGCTAAACCAGCACGAAGAATCGTAGCTAAAACCGGTTGCGATTTGATCACAGGAGATTCAGCTTCTCCAAGTGGAGTGGTTACCACTCGAGATTCATATTCCAAATGCTTACTCAACTCATATCCCATCACTTCAGCGATGCGTTCCAAATTCCTGCGAAATCGCAACGGATCCTGTTGAATTTCACAATCTCTCAACTCTGCCAGAAACGAATTAAAAATCGAAGGGGTTTGACTAATATTATGTACGATCATCGCTATACTTATTTTCTTTTGTTTCTAGTGCCGGATGCACCTTAGCACAAATAAACGGATTTTCTTAAAAAGTATCGAGCAGATAAGCGTCAAGAAATGTGAAAAAGAGAAAGTTTTGGTGTGAAATACGCCGGCTATACAGTAATTTTGTACCCATGTCCAAACAAACCAAATTAGACACCCGTATTTTCAGACGATTACTGCGTTTTGCGAAACCGTATCGGGGACTGTTGGTGCTTGCATTTTTCTGTACGATCGCGCTTGCATTGATCGGACCAGCAAGACCCATGCTAATTGGTTCAGTGGTTCAAGATCACGTAGTGGACCATCCGGATAAAAATGCATTTCTATTTTGGACTTTGGTCATCGGTGGACTATTACTAGTAGAGGCCGTATTACAATTTGCCGGTTCCTATTTCTCCAATTTATTAGCGCAATCCGTTATTCGCGACATACGCAAAATGGTATTCAGTCATCTGACAACCTTTCGTATGCGCTATTTCGATAAAACACCTGTCGGGAATTTGGTGACGCGTGTTGTTTCCGATATTGAAGCCATTTCAGAGGTCTTTTCTTCCGGATTGATTGACATTCTCGGAGACTTGTTGACCCTGATCGTGGTTCTAGCCATGATGTTCTTCATTAATTGGAAACTGGCACTTATTGCCTTGATCCCTGTTCCTTTATTGATCTTAGCTACGCGTATTTTCGCACGTGCTATGCGCAAGTCTTTCCAACAAGAGAGTACAGCAGTTAGTCGTTTGAATACATTTGTTCAGGAGCGTTTAACCGGGATGAACATTGTCCAACTATTTGGTCGCGAAAAGGAAGAGTTCGAGGGTTTCCAAGAAGCAAATCGTGTTCATCGTCAGGCACACATCAACGCAGTTTGGGCCTTTTCCATCTTTTTCCCGGTTGTAGAATTTTTAAGTTCCTTTTCTCAAGCTTTGATCATAGTTTGGGGCGCATTTTATGTAGCAGGGCTTGATGTGACCGATCCACAATTGTTTGGTAAAATCTTGAGTTTTACGATGTACATTCAAATGTTGTTCAGACCTATCCGAATGCTCGCTGATAAATTCAATATTTTACAGCGAGGAGTTGTTCGTGCTGAACGCGTTTTTGAGGTATTGGACATGGACGAACATGTTCAAGAATCTGGAACGAACTCTGAAGTCGATTTTCAGCAAGACGTTGTATTTGAAGATGTGTCTTTTGGATACAATGAAAACGAACCCGTACTTCGCAAGATCAACTTGCATATTGCGGCAGGAAAAACAGTTGCGTTCGTTGGAGCAACAGGTGCAGGAAAAACTTCCATTGTAAATCTACTGAGTCGTTTTTACGAATATCAAGGTGGTAAGATCCATATTGGCGATGTAGAGTTGCGCGAGATCGAAATGAACACCTTGCGTAAAAATGTGGCAGTGGTTTTACAGGATGTATTCTTGTTTTCGGATACCATCCACAACAATATTACCTTGGGCAACCCTGAGATCACTCGCGAACAGGTGATCGAGGCAGCCAAAGCGGTGGGTGCAGATAGTTTTATCGAAAAACTGCCAGGTGGATACGATTATGAAGTCGGTGAACGAGGCGGCGTACTTTCCGTAGGACAGCGTCAATTACTTGCGTTTATTCGTGCTTATGTTTACAATCCTCACATCCTTATTCTTGATGAGGCCACTTCTTCCGTGGACAACGAATCTGAAGCGCTCATTCAGCAGGCAACAGAGAAATTGACCAATGGAAGAACTTCTATTGTAATTGCACACCGCCTTTCAACCATTCAAGCTGCCGACATGATCGTTGTATTGGACAAGGGAGAGATCAAGGAAACGGGCAACCACGAACACTTATTAAAACAAAATGGCTTGTACAATCGTTTGTACACCATGCAATTCTCACACATATGACACCAATTGGATTGAAGATCGGAGGAGTTCCGGAGCACTTTAATTTACCTTGGAGATTGGCCATTGAAGAAGGCCGTTTCCAGGAGATCGGATTAAACTTACACTGGTCGGATATGAGTGGTGGAACGGGTCAGATGATTCGAGGATTGGAAACCGGTTCGATCGATATTGCTGTTTTGCTTACTGAAGGTATTACCAAAAGTATTTTACAGGGACTTGACGCAAAAATCCTACAAGTATATGTAGTTTCACCGTTGCATTGGGGCGTTCATGTTCCAGTAAACAGCAACATTCAAACAACTCAGGAGGTGGAAAACGGAACCTTCGCCATTTCGCGTTACGGATCCGGTTCTCATTTGATGGCTTATGTAATGGCGGATCAACACGGATGGAATTTAGACGATCTGAAGTTCAATGTGATCGGTGATGTCTACGGTGGATTGTGGGCATTAGAGAATAATGAAGCGCAAGCATTTTTGTGGGAGAAATACACCACTTTTCCATTTGTTGAACAAGGAAAATGTCGTTACGTTGGTGAAGTTGTTACACCATGGCCTTGTTTCGTCATTGCAGTTCGCTCTGAAGTTGCTGAAAAATACGAGGCATTATTACAATTGATGTGCGATATCGTGAACGAAAAGGCACAAGAAGTCAAAAAGGATCCGGATGCCGTGGAGATCATTTCGTGGAGATACAATTTGCGCATGGATCAAGTAGAGAAATGGTTGTCAGAAACAGAATGGAATTACAAGGGGATTGAATACCCAT
>JBMLQF010000173.1:0-8282 GCA_049241705.1 Fluviicola sp.
CGGCCGTAGAAAAAATGTATGGACAGTAGCGAAAAACGCTATTGAAAAAGGTTTGTTATACGCCTACGAAGGTCGTAAACAAAAGAAAAGAAACTTCCGTTCATTGTGGATTCAGCGTATTAACGCTGGTGCACGTACACACGGAATGAGCTATTCTCAATTCATGGGTGCTGTAAACAAAAGCGGTATCGAATTGAACCGTAAAGTTTTAGCTGACTTAGCAATGAACCACCCAGAGGCGTTCAAAGCTGTAGTTGACTCATTGAAAAAATAAAGTAATCCACACCTGTTTGAATAGAAAGTCCCGGCCTTTGGTCGGGATTTTTTTTGAATTAGCTTTCCAATTTAAGCGTGTTTTTTTCACAATATCGTATCATTCAATCACTTATCATTGCATGAACAAAATACTAAAACACATGAAAAAACTCTTTACTTCCCTTTTCGCTGTTGCAGCAATCTTCACTGCATCAGCACAGATCGGAGCTACAGCTCCTGATTTCACTGTTGTAGACATCAACGGTAACAGTCACAATTTGTACACGTACTTGAATAGTGGCAAAGTAGTCCTATTGGACGTATCAGCAACATGGTGTGGACCGTGCTGGAACTTCCACAATGCTCATTATCTAGAAGATCTTTACACTGAATTCGGTCCAAACGGTACCAATGAAGTAGTAGTACTTTTTTATGAAGGTGATGCTGCGACTGCTGCAAATGCATTGAACGGAACTGGTGGTAGCACTCAAGGTGATTGGGTTACAGGAACTCCTTATCCGATCATTAACGAAACTCCTTTGCAATTAAACTTGAACATTTACGCACCACTTGGATTCCCTACGATCAATGTGATCAGTTGTGCAGACAAAAAAATCAAGTGGGACCTTTGGGATTCACAAGCTGGAACACAAGCACAGTCGTTAGCAAACATGCGTACAAAAGTGCAAGAAGTTATCGATCAGTGTCAAGCTAGTGCTTCAACCAACGAATTGCCTACTATTGAAGCGAGCTTGTACCCGAACCCAACAAATGACGTTGTTAGCTTGAATTTGAATTCCGTGAGTGATCAAGATATCACGATCGAAATTTATAGCGTAACAGGTCAAGTGGTGCAAACTTCTATGTTGAAAGCAGGAAATCAATCAGTAGAATTAAATTTGAACACATTGGAAAATGGTTCTTACTATATCAAAGTATCCGCTGAGAATTTGCAAAGCAACTTGTTGAAAGTCGTAAAGCAATAATATAAAGTTCAACAATAATACAAAGGGCTGACAAAATTGTCAGCCCTTTGTGCTTTATACTCCTTCTTGCTTTTTAGGTCGCTTTTTGAAAGGACGTTTCTTTCGTTTTTTATTTCCACCAGACCCAGGATTCCATTCAGGTGCAAGACCTAAATGCTCAGGCATGGCCAAGCGTTCGATATTCATCTCAATCAATCGTTCAATACTTGCCAATTTCGGCATATCCTTCGGATTAATTAAGGTGAATGCTTCACCTTTCGTATTTGCACGGGCAGTACGTCCAATTCGATGAACATAATCCTCTGCATCACGAGGAGCATCGTAGTTGATCACCATATTGATCTCCTTGATATCTATCCCTCGGCTCATGACATCCGTCGCTACAAGTATTCGTGTTCGTTTCGAACGAAAACCACGTAACACCTCCTCGCGGCGATCTTGTTCCAAAGCAGAAGACAGACCTTCTGTATTTTTAAATCCTTGTTTCTTCAAATAGTAAACGATATCACCTACTTTACTCTTTTGAGAAGTAAAGATGATTATCGCTGAATAGTCAGGGCGTTCATCCACAATGTGTTTTACCAAACCATTCTTTTGATCATCCGTACATAAATGCACGTGTTGAGCTACCCCTGCTGCTGGTTTTGAGATCGACAAGGCAATTTCTCTAGGATCGATCAAGATCTTTTCTGCTAATTTCTTGATCTTAGGCGGCATCGTGGCACTGAACATAAGAGTTTGTCGCTTCTTCGGCAAATAGCGAATGATTCGTTCTATATCCTCAGCGAAACCCATATCCAACATCTTATCGGCTTCATCCAATACCAAATGCTCCAATTGATCAAAATTGACATAGCCCTGCATCATGTGCGACAACAATTTTCCAGGAGTTGCAACAATGATATCAGTTCCCTCGATCAACACTTGTTTCTGCTCATCCCATTTCGCTCCATCTCCTCCACCGTAAATCGCCATCGACCCGACAGAAACGAAGTAAGATAACCCCTGTATCTCTTGCTCAATCTGAACAGCTAGTTCACGTGTAGGAACTAAAATCAGCGTATTGATCGATGTGTCTTCTTTTCCAGTGATCTTGTGTAAGATCGGAAGTAAAAATGCAGCTGTCTTTCCTGTGCCTGTTTGAGCACAGGCCAGCAAATCGTGTTCTGCAATAATTAATGGGATGGCTTGATCTTGAATTGGTGTGGCATTCTCGAAGCCCATATGATGAACGGCTTCCAAAACCATCTCATTCAGACCAAGTTCTTCAAATTTCATAACACAAAGGTACAAAATTTACAAGCCGTAAAAAAGTCGTTAATTTCATAAAAATCAAGCAACTCATGCAACCAACTAAATCCTTTTATCGTTTCTTTGCTAAATATTTACTAAATTTTAGCATGATGCGTTTAACCATTCTTTTCATTACACTTTGCATCACTCAGCTACTACATGCACAATGCGAAATGTTTCCTGTACTCAATTTAGGAAATGACACCTTACTTTGCCCGGGTCAAACGATTACTTATCAACTTCCTCCAGGATATCAATACCACAGCTGGGGAAATGGATCTAATAGCAGCCAATTTACGGTGTCACAAACCGACACAGTTATTTTGACGGTATCTAACGAAACGCCCAACTTGGTAACCAATGGCGACTTCGAAGCAGGAAATACAGGATTTACAAGCTCTTACATTTATGGAACAGGTGGTGCATGGGGCTTACTATCTAATCCGGGACAATATGCTATTGCCACATCTCCCAATTTAACTCACACGAACTTTTCGAACTGTGTTGATCATACAGCAACAGGACCTGGGAATATGTTAGTTGCAAATGGATCAAGTACACCGAACACTGCCGTTTGGTGTCAAACCGTGGCCGTAAGTCCAAACACAGATTTCGTTTTTTCGGCCTGGATTGGAAATGCTTTGAACGATCCAAACGTATCCAACTTGCAATTTACTATTAACGGAGTGCAATTAGGTCCAATTTTCGCTACAACACCTGTAGCCTGCACTTGGAATCAGTTTTACCAAACTTGGAATTCAGGCTTGAACAACACCGCTCAGTTATGTATTGTGAACCAAAATACCACCGGCGGGGGTAACGACTTTATCATCGACGATATCTACTTCGGTGCCGTTTGTAATCAAGTTGACTCTGTGTTTGTGTTGTTCGATACGTCATACGTTGATGCTGGACCGGATATTCAATTCTGCGCGAATGAAACAGAAAGTTTTACGGCAACTTCAAATTATCCTTTTCCAGTTTATTCTTGGGAAGGCACAAGTACCGGTGAGATTTTCACACCAACATCGAGCGGTTATTACACCGTTACGGGAACCTCGCCTTTCGGCTGTCCATTGATCGACTCTGCTTTAGCTACGATTACTCCAATGCCTTGGAATATTGATGAAGTGGCTGCACAACCAACTGCTTGCGGAACAAATAGCGGAGCCGTCTTTGTCACAACAACAGGAACTTTTAATGATCCTCCTGTCTATACTTGGAATGGTCCTGGAGCGACAAACCCGAATCAGATCAATGCATCCGTTTGGACTAATCTTGGAACCGGCTGGTATTATTTATCGATAGAATCTGATGGTTGTTACCGCTATGATTCTACCCAAGTGACACCGTCCAATCCACCTGTCGCTGATTTTAATGCGGATATCATTTCCGGATGTTCACCACTCACGGTAAATTTTAACAATACCAGTCTGAACATTGGAACGTGTAATTGGAACTTTGGAAATGGTCAAACAGCTAGCGTGAACGATTTGTCATCTCAACAGCAACAATACACGTCATCTGCAACAATTCAATTGATCGTCACACAAGGTAATTGTGCGGATACTGCAGCACTGGTAATTTCGGTTGATATTTGTGGCTGCACAGATCCTCTCGCTTTGAATTACAATCCTGCAGCAACCGTTAGTGATGGTTCATGCACGTATCCAATACCACCTAATCCGGTGATTGAAACCTATAATATTTTCACACCTGATGGCAATGGAGATAACGACCTTTTCTTCGTCTCTGCTACAAATGTTGTTGATATCGAATTGACGATCTTAAATCGCTGGGGAACTGCTGTGTTTAGCGGTAAGAGTACATCTCCTGAATGGAATGGCGAAATTGATGGTGTACCTGCAGCTGAAGGAACCTATTTCTACATGTACAAGATAAACGCCTTAAACGGCGAAATCATCGAGGGGCACGGTTTTGTTGAACTTGTACGCAAATAGACATTCATACCTATCACTTCAAACTAAAAAAGCCCGCTCAATAAGCGGGCTTTTTTATTGGGGTACTTCTTATTTTTTGTCGTTTACTTCTTCGAAGTCAACGTCGGTAACCTCATCTCCAGGATTTCCTGCATCTGCTTGTGCACCTGCATCCCCTCCTCCAGCATTGGCTGCGTTATACATGTCTTGAGAAGCTGCTTGGAATGCTGTATTTAAACGTTCCATTGCGGCATCCAAATTGGCCATGTTCTTCGCTTCAAACTCCGTTTTCAAAGCTGCTAGTGCGTCTTCGATCGGTTGTTTTTTATCGGCAGGGATCTTATCTCCGTATTCTTTCAACTGACGCTCCGTTTGGAAGATCAATGAATCTGCTTTGTTCAAAGTCTCAGCCTCCTCACGTCGTTTTTTATCTGCATCTGCGTTAGCCTCGGCTTCCGCTTTCATGCGCTTGATCTCTTCGTCAGACAATCCGGAAGATGCTTCGATCTTGATCGATTGTTCTTTTCCAGTTCCTTTGTCTTTTGCAGAAATATGCATGATTCCGTTCGCATCCACATCAAACGTCACTTCAATTTGCGGAACACCTCGAGGTGCCGGTGGAATATCTGTCAAAGAGAAGCGACCCAACGTTTTGTTATCTTGTGCCATTGGACGTTCACCTTGCAACACATGAATATCTACTGCCGGTTGGTTGTCTGCTGCTGTTGAGAATGTTTCTGATTTCTTAGTCGGGATCGTAGTGTTCGCTTCGATCAATTTCGTGAATACACCACCCATTGTTTCAATTCCCAAAGAAAGTGGAATCACATCCAACAACAAGACATCTTTTACTTCACCTGTCAATACACCTCCTTGAATTGCAGCACCGATCGCTACTACTTCATCCGGGTTCACACCTTTTGAAGGCGCTTTCCCGAAGAAACGTTGAACAGCATCTTGAATTACTGGTATTCGTGTTGAACCACCCACCAAGATTACTTCATCGATATCGCTTGTGCTCAATCCTGCATTTTGAAGAGCTGAACGACATGGAGCGATTGTACGTTCTACGATGCTTGAGATCAATTGCTCGAACTTCGCACGTTGCAAAGTGCGCACCAAGTGCTTCGGAATTCCGTTCACCGGCATGATGTACGGCAAGTTGATCTCAGTAGATGTCGTAGATGACAACTCAATTTTCGCTTTTTCAGCAGCTTCTTTCAAACGTTGCAAAGCCATCGGGTCTTGACGCAAATCCAAACCTTCATCTGCTTTGAACTCATCTGCCAACCACTGAATGATCGCCTCATCCACGTCATCACCTCCTAAGTGCGTGTCACCATCTGTTGCCAATACCTCAAAAACTCCGTCTCCAAGCTCCAGCACAGATACATCATGCGTACCACCACCGAAGTCGAATACAACGATCTTTTGGTCGATTCCTTTTTTATCCAATCCGTAAGCCAAAGCAGCTGCAGTAGGCTCGTTGATAATACGTTTGATTGTTAAACCAGCGATCTCACCAGCTTCTTTTGTAGCTTGACGTTGTGCATCGTTAAAGTATGCAGGAACAGTTACAACTGCTTCAGACACTTCATGACCCAAATAATCTTCAGCAGTCTTTTTCATCTTTTGCAAGATCATTGCTGAAATTTCTTGTGGGGTATACAAACGTCCGTCGATATCTACTCGCGGCGTATTATTGTCTCCTTTAACTACTTTGTAAGGTACGCGATCTGCTTCTCTTTTTGTGTCATCAAAAGATGAGCCCATGAAGCGCTTGATCGAGTAAATTGTTTTTGTCGGGTTGGTAATCGCCTGACGTTTTGCAGGATCCCCAACCTTGCGTTCACCTCCTTCAACAAAAGCAACTACAGATGGCGTAGTTCTCTTACCTTCGGAGTTAGTGATAACAACCGGCTCGTTACCTTCCATTACGGAAACACATGAGTTGGTTGTACCTAAGTCGATTCCAATTATTTTTCCCATTTTATTTGTTTTTCGTTTTTGTCAATTTTCCCTCGACTAGTCAATTCATGTGCCAACGGGACAAACAGACAAGCAACTGCTTAAAATGTCAGTTTTTAAAGAAAATTTCGAAAATTCTGCTGACGAATTGTCAGAATATGACTAAAATTGCTGCCAATGATCAGACAGTGTCATTCATTTCTGACGCAGCTCTCTTGCGATAAAACACAAAATAAACCACCACTCCCAACAAGATTAGCACGATACTTCCGAAGGTATCCCAGAAGGTAAATACAGAGAGCGAAACACAGATCAACAATGCCAACACAATGTACAATGCTGGAATGAAAGGATATCCGAATGCTTTGTAGGGTCTTACGGCCTCAGGCATGGTTCGGCGCAATTTAAAGATTGCAGCAATCGTCACAATGTAGAAGACCATGGAACCAAACGTAGCGAACTTGATCAAAATGCCATAAGAACCGGAAAAACATAAGATCATTGCCCAGACAGCTTGCGCCCACAAAGCCCAACCGGGCACGCCGAACTTATTTAAAGAATTTGCTTTTTGAAAAAACAATCCTTCTTTCGACATGGCGTAAAACAAACGCGATCCGGCCATGATCAAGCCGTTGTTACAACCGAAGGTCGAGATCATGATCAACGCTGCCATTAACCAATTTGCAAGGTCACCAAACAACATGTACGCAGCTGCAGTTCCTACTCTTCCTGAACTGGCAAACTGAATTCCGGCGTTCTTTACGTTTTCAGCTGTGTATACAAAATCTCCGGTGATCGGTTCCCCTTTCAATGGTAATAAGCCCAGATAAGCCACATTTGCCAAAACGTACAAAATGGTCACGATAAAGGTTCCCAAGAACAAGGACTTTGGCAAGTTGCGCTCCGGATTACGGATGTCACCTGCAATGAATGTAACGTTATTCCAAGCATCTGAAGAGAACAAAGAATTTATGATCGTTGTGGACAGGGCGATCATCAAGGCAATCGTGGACAACGGAGTTTCGGTCTTCACATCATTTACCACCGTCGTTTTAGAAGCGGTCCAAGCGTCTGTAAAGTTCACATCGAAATATCCGGATGCAAAACCAACCACAATCCCGGCTACGATCAATACGGCTAATGCAATCAACTTCGAACTTGTGAAGATGGCTTGAACGATCTTCCCATATTCGATCCCGCGACTATTGATAATCGTGAGCAAAAAGATGGTAAACAAACCAACCAAATTTGCCCCATTGATTACAACTTCACCAAACTGGAACAAGGTTTTTTCTACTAGAACAGGAAAGAAAACTCCGGTAAACTTACCAAAGGCTACACCCACTGCTGCGATAACCCCGGTTTGGATCACCGTGAAAACAGTCCAACCATAAACGAATGCTGTCATCCTGCCCCAGGCTTCTTTGATATACACAAACTGTCCACCAGCTTTCGGGAACATCGCAGCCAACTCTCCATAGCTTAGCGCACCAAATAAGGTGATCACACCAGTTAAAATCCAGGTGAACAACAACCATCCGGAACTACCCAGATCTTTTGCCATATCGGCGGAAACGATAAATATTCCAGATCCGATCATACTTCCTGCCACCAAAAATGTGGCATCCATGAGTCCGAGTGATTTCTTTGTATCTTGTTCCATAGTAGTTCAAAAAAAATCCTGCCTCAAAACGAAGCAGGATTGTTCATTAAAATTCGAAGTTTATGTTGGATCTTGATCAACCGCGTCCTCAGAAGCATGCACGATCGCATCGTGTCCACGCAATGAAGCAAGGTAATTCGGGTCGTTCAAATTACTGTTCTTTCTCGAGTACAAGAA
>JBMLQF010000174.1:0-14865 GCA_049241705.1 Fluviicola sp.
CGATATATGAGTGTTCTAAATCCAAACAAATAGAAGATATATCGTTACCACTAGTAACAGTACCTCCGCCCAATCCTGTCATATTTACTGTCGTAGTATATACCGCATTTGAACCATCCGGCAAAGCGGTCAGACCAGCAAAAGTACCACCAATCGGAAAGGTACCTGCAGGTACATCCACACCAACCGTATCTGTTGGTGTAACTCCACCAATTAAGTTCGTATTCAAACCTAAACATACAGTATCTTCCAAGGGACCAGTACCGGCGAAGATTGGTAATTGAGAGACACGGATCTTACAAGTAATACGTTCAGCTTGCGGGAATTGATCCTGAATACGCAAATCAACAAAATAACCTTGACGTGCAGGTGGAACGAACCAAATAGAGTCATTATTAATAGGTAATGTACCTACTCCTCCAATCGTCCATGTATATACAGAGTTGTTGACATTCTGAGAATATCCAGTTCCAGCATTTTCAAGTGAATATGGAAATTGAGGTTTTGCAACCAACAAAATACTATCTCCCAAACATACATCTACATATCCCGTATCGATCGGATTCAAATCATTTGTTGCTGAACCATTTACAAAGGCTTCTAAATGTGGGTAAAACGGTTGCGGTAAATTTCCACAGGCTACTTTGGCAACCCATCCTGTACCTTCACTAGCACCATCAGAACGGAAACGAACCGTTAAACATCCAGAAGGATTGTTTAAAAAGGTAGCAGCCACATACGGTCCGGAAGGATCGGTAGCCGAGTTAAAAGCTCCTAACAAAGGTGCCGCGATTGACGGACCATCAAAAACATACAACGTATCCGTTGGATGAATATCAAATTCATAACCGATGTTCGTACCAAAGGCAATGGAAACTTTTGAACCTTGTGCCAGATCCGGACAAAACACAACTGTTTCATCCGTGTTCGGTAAATAATTACCTCCCATATCCACAAAGTTGGTTCCTCCGGCTGCTAAAGCGCCACAATCAAGCGGATTCGATTGATCATAATCGTTATCATATATAGACATTTGTGCAGAAGCTGAGCCCCACAGACAAATTGCCAATACCCCAAGTGTAATTCGTTTGAAACTCATTTTACTTGTTTAAAGAATTATACATCAAACGCAATCTGAAAAGCGATTCAACTTTCAACAAATTAGACGTTCCTTCAATTGTGAAATACTGAGCCTCATTCTCTTTCAACTGCACACCATAATCTTCATACGTTGGATTTGGGGTATCTGCTGCAGGAACACTTCCTGTAACATTCGCTGGTTTTGACGTTGAAGGAATGATCTGGATCGCATTTTTCAAACAAAACTGTTCGAAACTCATTTCAGTAGAAGGGGCGACCTTTTCCGTTTTTTTAATTTCTGATTTTACTTGTGCATTTAAACAAGTTACAGAACCTAAAACGCTTAATACGAGGAGAGTTCTTTTCATTTTAGTACGTGTATAGAAGCAAGACTTGTTTAAATAACAAAAAGTTGCTTTGTAGTGTAAAACTAATGAAAAAAAATACTCTTTTCACTCAATAATTAAGATTAGCTTTGCAAAGCCAAATTGCAAAATCACATGGAAATTCAACAATTATCAGCAATCGCTAGCCAAGTTAGAAGAGATATCGTAAGAATGGTATCAGCAGTAAATTCAGGTCACCCGGGTGGATCTTTGGGTTGTGCTGACTTTCTGACGGTGCTTTATTTTCATCAAATGAAACACAATCCGGATCATTTCACCATGGACGGTAAAAACGAAGATCTATTCTTCTTGTCAAACGGACACATCTCTCCGGTTTGGTATAGCGTTTTGGCACGAGCAGGATATTTTCCAATTGAAGAATTGGGTACTTTCCGAAAAATCTCGACTCGTCTTCAAGGTCACCCGAGTGTGGATAAAAAAGTTCCTGGTGTACGTATGGCTTCAGGTTCTCTTGGTCAAGGTCTTTCAAATGGTCTAGGTGCTGCTCAGACGAAGAAATTAAATAACGACTACGGGATTGTTTACACCTTGCACGGAGATGGAGAACTTCAAGAAGGACAGATCTGGGAAGCAGCTATGTATGCAGCAGCACACAAGGTTGATAATATCATAGCAACTATTGACTATAACGGTCGTCAGATCGATGGTGATGTTGATGACGTGATCTCGTTAGGCAATTTGGCCGCAAAATGGCAAGCTTTTGGTTGGGACGTTTTGGAAATGGACGGACACAACTTAGCAGAAATGATTCAAACTCTTCAAACAGCTAAAGCCAAATGCGGAAATGGAAAACCGATCGTGATCATCATGCGTACTGAAATGGGTAAAGGTGTTGATTACATGATGGGATCCCACAAATGGCATGGTGTTGCACCAAATGCAGAGCAATTACAAGTTGCGCTTGCTCAATTAGAAGAAACTTTGGGAGACTACTAATATGAAATTGTTTCGCGTCATATTCATCTGTTTGTTCTTGGGAGCTACCAATACCCAAGCACAAGAGTTGACGCGTATACTTTTCATTTTAGATGCCTCGAATTCCATGAATGCGAATTGGGGAACTCAAACTCGTATTGAGGCAGCCAAGGAACTTTTAGCCAAGGCCGTTGATAGTTTGCGTGGTTCAGCTAATTTGGAAATTGCCTTGCGTGTATACGGACATCAATCACCGGTTACGGCTACTTATCAGGATTGTAACGATACCAAATTGGAAGTTCCGTTTTCTGCCGACAACTATGATCGTGTAAAAAACCGTATCAAATCCATTGCTGCAAAAGGAACTACTCCTATTGCTCGCTCATTGGAAGCCGCAGCAGGAGATTTTCCGGATACGAAAGCCCGGAATATTATCATCCTAATCACAGATGGACTCGAAGCCTGTGATAACGACCCGTGTGTTATTGCAAAGAAACTGCATGATAAAGGAGTTCGTGTCACACCCTTCGTAATTGGATTGGGATTGGATCTTTCTTATTTGGAGCAATTCAAATGCATCGGTAGTTATTCTGAAGCTGAAACGAAAGATGCATTTAAAAATGTTTTGAAAACAGTGATCAATAAGGCATTGATCAATACTACTGCTCAAATTAATCTGAATAATATTAACGGAGTTCCTTTGGAAACTGATGTTACGATGTTCTTATATGAAGCCGGAACGAAACGACTGGTTTACACGTTTGAACATACTATCAACCGCTGGGGCAATCCGGACACCTTGATCATCGATCCAAATTTGAAATACGATCTTTTGGTAAATACGATCCCAAAAGTTGAAAAGAAAAATATTTCATTGGTCAAAAACACACACAATACGATTGTGGTTGATTGTCCTCAAGGCTTCATCAACGTGCGTTTTTCAAATGCAACGAAACCATACCAAGTTGAAGTTCGCGTGATGCAAAAAGGAAAACCTGCGACATTGAACACGCAATTTGTAAATACAACGGATAAATACCTCGTTGGAGAATACGAACTAGAGATTCTTACTTTGCCGCGTATTTACAAAAAGGTTACTGTAACACAAAGCACGAAGGAAACTGTCGACATCTTAGCTCCTGGACAGTTAACCTACTCTACCCCGAAAGCTGTTGCCGCACAAATATTTTTGTTGAAAGAAGACGGCACGCAGGAATGGGTTTGCAATTTAGATCAAACGAACCTTTCAGGTATGGTTTACCTGCAACCCGGAAATTACAAGTTGATCTACCGTCAAAAACAACTTCGATCAACTACCTATACAAGCGAAAAAGGATTTAAAATTCAATCAAATAAAACAACGCCAATAAATTTATAGTCTTGCCATGAAGCAATTTGAAGTATTTGGAAAAAAAGATACACGCTCTGGATTCGGAGAAGGATTACTAGAAGTCGCACAAAAAAATCCAAACGTAGTAGGCCTTTGTGCCGACCTAACAGGATCCCTGAAAATGGATGCCTTCCAAAAAGCATTTCCGGAACGTTTTTTCCAAGTGGGTATTGCTGAAGCAAACATGATTGGATTGGCTGCCGGAATGACTATCGGTGGTAAGATTCCATATACAGGAACCTTTGCAAACTTTTCTACCGGACGTGTGTATGACCAAATCCGTCAATCGGTTGCTTATTCTCAGAAGAATGTGAAGATCTGTGCTTCACACGCAGGTTTGACTTTAGGAGAGGATGGCGCAACGCACCAAATTTTGGAAGATATCGGTATGATGCGCATGTTGCCCAATATGGCCGTGATCGTTCCAGCTGATTTTAACCAAACAAAACAAGCAACAATTGCAATTGCTGAACATGAAGGACCGGTATATTTGCGTTTCGGACGTCCAGCTGTTCCAATTTTCGTTCCTGCCGATGCCAAATTTGTGATCGGGAAAGCAGATGTCCTTACCGAAGGAACAGACGTTACGATCATCGCATGCGGCCATTTGGTGTGGAAATCGATCGAGGCAGCTCAAATTTTAGCTGAAAAAGGAATTTCTGCTGAAGTAATCAATATGCACACGATTAAACCTTTGGATGAAAAAGCCATCTTAGATTCTGTACGTAAAACAAAATGTGTTGTAACAGCGGAAGAACACATGATGAACGGCGGTCTAGGTGAAGCAGTTTCTCAAGTATTGAGTAGAAACTTCCCTTGTCCGCAAGAATATGTAGCTGTAAACGACTCATTTGGAGAATCAGGAACACCGGATGAATTGATGGTAAAATATGGTCTTGATACTCCAAACATTGTTGAAGCGGCACAAAAAGCAATTTCACGAAAAGGATAATAAATGACACAAAAACTTCCCGATGAACATATCATACTAGACTATCTTCATCGGGAAGATAAATATGCGCAGCAAGCCATGAGCTGGATTGTTGATGCATATGCCAAACGCCTCTACACCACGATCAGGAGATGGGCGAAAAACCACGAACTAACAAACGACATTCTCCAAGAAACCTTATTGAAGATCTGGAAGAACAGAACTCAATTTCAGGGAAACAGTTCTTTGTATTCCTGGATCTTTCGCATTGCTTACAACGAAACGCTTCAGGCTTTGAAAAAAGAAAAGAAGCATTTGGCCACGGAAATTGATGCACCAATCGTTTCCTTTCACCATCACTCCGAACATTTCGGAAAGATCAGCGCAGAAGAAATAAGTAGCTGGCTCATGGAAGCACTGGATCAACTTCCTGAAAAACAACGCCTTGTTTTCGAGATGAAGTATTTTGAAGACTTGAAATACGAAGAAATTGCCACCATCACAGGAGGAAGTACTGGAGGACTTAAAGCGAATTACTTCCACGCTGTCAACAAAATTGAAACTTTTTTGAAATCAAAATTAAACCATTGATGAAATGGGAAATCAAAGAGACGTGAACAACAAGGAACAACATATTATCGATCAACTTAAGGTGGAGAAAATAGCGATCCCGGATGACGTGTACTTTCAAAATTTGAAAACTACATTGTTTGAACAGATCGCAGAAAAATCAACACCGAAAATAGTTCCGCTATACAAGCGCTGGTATAGCTGGACGGCAATTGCTGCAGGAATTGCATTGTTGTTGACGGTAACATTGTGGTCACCTGATGTTCCACAACAAACGCATCCGGAGGTAGATTTCAGTTCTTTAAGTAAATCTGAGATCCTGGATTACTTGCATGAAAACATTGATGATGTAGAAACCGATCAATTGGCTGAACAACTTCAAGAGATTCCGTCACCGTTATCGAATGAGGCCACACAAACAGTTGATGACGTTGCGAGCACCCATGATTCGGATGTAGACGATCTTTTCGAAGGAATCCAAAAAGATGAAATTTTGGAATACCTGGAAGATCAAGATTTAGATGAAGATTTATTATTAGGAAGTTAAAATTCAAAACCCATGAAAACCCAATTTATTTTAACCTGTTGCTTGCTTACCGTGTTGGCTTTGCCACTTACCGGAAGCGCTCAGCCAGATCGTAAAGGACCTCCCCCATCTGAAAAAGAACGAGAGGACAAAGTTGAAAAACTCAAGATCGCCTTCATTACCAAAGAATTAGAGCTCACAACAGAGGAAGCTGAAAAATTCTGGCCGGTTTACAATGAACTTGAGAACAAACTCAAGGAAATCCGCAAGGCAAATCGTAAGATCGAAAAGGAAATTGCCGAGACTTACGACAAAATGACCGATGAAGTAGCGAAAAAGAAGTTTGACGAAGTACTGGCAAACGAAGAAAAGGAGTTAAACCTTAGAAAAGAATACCAAGAAAAATTTTCGAAGGTGATCGGTAACAAACGAACATTAAAACTGCTAAGTTTGGAACGTGAATTCAAGCGGGAATTGTTGGAGGCATTGCGCGAACAAGGTCCTCCACCGCCACCGCCTCCACACGGCAGACCTCATGGAAGATAATAGAAAAAGCATTTTTTTAAACCAATTAGGACAAACGAATCCCTTCCCGTTCTTGATCGATGTTGATTACGCGGAAGGGATTTTTATTTATGATCGTTCCGGTAAACAATACCTGGATGCTATCTCAGGTGTGTCGGTTACAAACATTGGCCACAGACATCCGAAAGTCATCGCGGCCATCCAGGAACAATTGAACAAGCATTTGCATGTAATGGTTTATGGGGAGTTCATCCAAACCTCCAACGTAGATTTTGCAGAGAAATTAACCGGATTATTGCCCGCGAATTTAAATTGTGTCTATCCCGTTAATTCCGGAACTGAAGCTATTGAAGCCTCTTTAAAACTGGCAAAACGCGTAACAGGCCGCAGTCAACTGATCGCTTTCAAAGGATCTTATCATGGTTCCACGCATGGATCAATGAGTGTAAGTGCAAACTAAGTCAATAAATCAGCATTTCGACCATTATTACCTGATGTGGTTTTTCTGGAACTCAATAATTTCGCTGATCTGGAACGTATTACCGAAAAAACGGCCGGTGTTCTGATCGAACCTATCCAAGGTGACGCGGGTGTACGCAGGGCATCTGATGATTTTTTACGCGCGCTGCAAGAAAAATGTCACGCTGTAGGTGCTCTACTGATGTTTGACGAGATTCAATGCGGAATGGGTCGAGCCGGACAACTCTTTGCCTTTGAAAAAAGTGGCGTGGTTCCAGATGTACTCATCCTGGGGAAAGCGCTAGGTGGCGGATTACCGATCGGAGCCTTTGTAACAGATCAAAAACACATGCGTGAATTATCCTACAATCCAATGCTAGGTCACATCACTACTTTTGGTGGGAATCCAGTGATCACGGCTGCAGCAAAGGCCACCTTGGATGTGTTGACAGATGAAGTGGATTGGAACGACGTTGAAGCCAAAGGTGCCTTGTTGGAATCGTTCCTCCGCGAGATCGACGAGATTCATGAAATACGTCGCGAAGGTTTGATGTTCGCTTGTGATATGGCCAGTTTCGAACGCGTAGATAAAGTGGTCAAACAACTGTTGGATATGGGCGTGATCAGTTTTTGGTTCTTGTCGCATCCTTACAGTTTCCGACTTTCTCCCCCGGTAACGATCAGTATGGAAGAAATTAACTTACTTGGCAGAAAAATTCAAGATGCAATAGAAGTTACTGTTCATTAAACTATTCAAAGTTTTAAAGCATTGTTTTTTTATTTACATTTGGGTATGAACTTTAAGACCTTTACTATGAAGCATACCATACTTTTCTTTGCAATTATTTTAAATTCAATTGTTACTCTTTCTCAGTCAGGAGTCATATATAATTTTGCGTTTAGAATCGATGATGCATTGGTAACCCAGATGAAAGCTGAAAATAAAGAGTATAAAGTTCTGAATCTTGCAACAATTGAAGACATGCCAAAAGAACTATCCGACACTGTTTTATTGGCAACTGAACAAGTGCTTGGAGAATATTTAAAAGCCTCATTAACCAGTATGAAGCCTGACGAAAAAGCGGTTATGGGAGCCCTACCCGAGCATTTAATGTATCTACCTGCCAACACATTCAAACAAGCTATTAAAACCTGCGACACCTTAGTTTATTATTTGGACCTCTCATGCCATATTGCTGCGAGTGGAGGAGTAAAGATTAGTTTAGCTAACAATAGTTTTTCCAAAGTAAAACCAAAGTTAACTTTAACTATTAAGGTCTACGACAAGGAAAAAAAACTCGTCGAAGAGAAAGAAGTTGTTTTAAAAGATTTTGAAAAATTGCGATCCCACACTTTTGAACGAACATATGGTATTCATGGCTTGGTTCAAAATACGGACGATATAACAATTTCGGAAACTATAAACTCAAACGATGTCTTGCGCATGTTTGTTATGGCATTAGCCGAAGCAACAAAAGTCCAATAAACAACTCAAAAACACCTTCATTATTTACCAATAAGATTTAGTAAAATGAATCTACAAAAAACAACATTTATTGTTGTAGGCTTTTTATGCGCACATTTCGTTCATGGCCAAATACAGAGAGGACAGAGTATCAACGGAGAATTAGCTGCAGATAATGCGGGAGGTGCAGTATCTATGCCTAATGGTACCACTATTGCTATTGGAGCAAGAGGCAATGACGGAAACGGCAATTCGTCTGGTCATGTTCGAATTTACGATTGGAATGGTAATTCGTGGATTCAACGAGGACAAGACATTGATGGTGAGTCTGCATCTGATTTTTCCGGTTGGTCTGTAAGTATGCCTGATGAAAATACTGTCGCAATTGGAGCTAGGAGCAATAATGGCGCAGGAGGAATTGATTGCGGTCATACACGGATATTCATTTGGGATGGAATGGCATGGATTCAAAAAGGACAAGACATTGATGGAGAGGCAGCATTTGATTATTCTGGAACTGCCGTTGTTATGCCAGATAACAATACGGTGGCAATTGGAGCGTCTGAAAATGACGGTAACGGCTCACTTTCTGGACATGTTCGTGTATTTGCATGGAATGGAACTGCTTGGATACAAAAAGGCTTGGATATTGATGGCTCAGCGACTGGAGATTATTCGGGAGTGTCTATTTCCATGCCCGACGCCAACACCCTGGCAATTGGATCGATGAGTAATGATTTTAATGGTAATAACGCCGGTGAAGCTCGAGTTTTTGCATGGAATGGAACTGCTTGGATAATAAAAGGAACTTCATTATATGGTGAAAATGCCTCGGATAATTTTGGAAGCGCTGTTGTAATGCCTGATGCAAATACAATCGCCGTTGGAGCGGACAGAAACGACGAGGGTGGATTAGATGCAGGACAAGCTAAAGTGTTTCATTGGAATGGAACAGCTTGGATCCAAAAAGGAAATGATATCAATGGAGAGGCCACGGAAGATTATTTAGGAAGAACGTTAAGCATGCCCGATTCTAATACTCTTGCATTAGGATCCGCCAGTAATGATGGAAACGGAAGTCTTGCGGGACATGTTCGAGTTTTTAAATGGAATGGTATTTCTTGGATTCAAGAAGGTATTGACATTGATGGAGAGGTAGCTGGCGACGGTTTTGGGGGTGCGGTTTCAATGCCCACACCCTACACAGTTGCGGCAGGAGCAAACTTCAACAATTTAAATACCGGGCATACACGAGTTTTTGATTTTTGTGCACCAACATTTGGCACAGATGCGCAAACAGCTTGTGACAGTTTGACTTGGATTGATGGCATTACTTACACGACGAACAACAACTCGGCAGTTTTCACTTTAGTGAATGCAGCTGGTTGTGATTCTACCGTAACACTTAATCTTAACATTGTTTCTTTAAATCCATCCATAACACTTACTGGAAGTACCTTAACAGCAACACCTCCCGGAGCTGACTATCAGTGGTTGAATTGTTCAAACAATTCTGAGATTTTAATCGGAGAAACTGCTCAAAATTATATACCTACAATAAATGGCCTCTACAGTGTAGTGATAACACAAACTGGTTGTATTGATACTTCGGATTGTTTTTTAGTCGATTTTTTAAGTGTTGATGAAATAAATCATCACACTCAATTGATCAACATTCCAAATCCAATATCCTTAAATAATGTGCTAGTTTTTAACAAGGTTTATTCCTCAATAGATTATTGTATAACGGACATTTCTGGTCGGATCGTATTAAAAAACAAACTTCAAAATTCTGACAAAATTGAACTTGAAATGAATTTTCCAGACGGAATTTACTACTTAAAAATCTATTTTGACGAACTATACAACGAATTCAAGTTACTAAAACTTTAAATTTCAAACTCGTTATAAATGAACTATTCTTGACTATTAAAATTGGTCAAGAATAGTTTAATTTTGACATGGTCATTTATAAAGATTACCATTGAAAGTTTTCGAGTAAAAATTCAATTGCAAAATATATTTCATTCAATTCCTCGTTTGTAATACAATAAGGAGGATTGATATAAATGACGTTCCCAAGCGGTCGCAGTAGAATACCCCGATCTAACATGTGTTGGTAAATTAGATCGCGTTTTCCGGAAAAATAACCCGAATCTTCAGCGTTTATTTCAAAACGCAGAATTGTTCCGCAAACGCCGATTCCGGATACTTTATGGTTATTTTTTAACCGTTGTGCAAAGGTCAAATGTTGCTCTTCAATCCGCTCTATCGATTCCCAGGTATCTTGTTGTTCGAAGATATCCAAACTGGCATTAGCAGCAGCACAAGCTAAGGCAGAACCGGTGAAGGAATGGCCATGCAAGAAAGCTTTTGCTGTTTCATCGTGTAAGAATGCTTCGTAGATCTTTTGGGTCGTTACGGTCAATCCCAATGGAAGCACACCCCCCGTCAACCCCTTCGATAAACAAACCATATCCGGAACTTGCGAAATGTAATTTAAGGCAAACATGCGTCCTGTTCTCCCCCAACCTGTCATCACTTCATCGAAGATCACCAACGTTTCATATTTCTTACAAAGCGAAACTAATTGGTCTAAAAACGCGCTGGGATACATGCGCATTCCTGCGGATCCTTGAATCAATGGCTCAACGATCAACGCTGCGGCATCACCCGTTCTAAGAAGCTCTTCCGCCTGATGAAGCAATGCATGTGCATTCTTAGTTGTCGGGAAATCTAAAAAATCTACCTCAAAGAAAAAGGGCTCAAAAGGTTTGTTGAACACGTCCCGAGCTCCAACCGACATCGCCCCGAACGTATCACCATGATAGGCGCCTTCCAATGCAATCACACGCTTTCGATCCTCACCGCGGTTGTGCCAGAACTGAAATGCCATTTTCAAAGCCACTTCAACCGCAGTACTTCCATCATCGGAGAAAAAAACTTTGGTCAAATCCATTGGAAGCAAATCCACAACGCGCTTTGCTAATTGGATCGCACTGTCATGAGTTGCGCCCGCAAAAATGATGTGATCCACACGCTGGAATTGTTCACTCAACGCCGCAGCGATATGTGGATGTCCATGTCCGTGAACATTCACCCACCACGACGAGTTCGCATCAATATAGGATTTACCATCCGAATCGAACAACTTTGTTTCCTGTGCTCTTACAATGTGTAACGGTTCGGGTGCTGTTTGCATTTGTGTGAACGGATGCCACACTACCTGTTTATCGGCTTTTAAAGCAGTTGTTCTTTCCATGATTGTGCTGCAGCGTGAATAGATGCCTTAGTGAGTTCTTCCATTTCAGGAATATAAGACAAGTGTAATTCGGGAAAATGGTTGCGATAAATGCGCTCGCTCGCCTCGTTCTTATTGCCGTTGACGATCAAACCAGCGATCTGGATTTCGCGACAATACAAGGCATTCAAGGTCAATAAGGTATGATTGATACTTCCTAAATAGTGCCGTGTGATCACATACACCGGTAAATCCCAGTGCTGGAAAACATCCAAATAACAAAGTCCCTCATCATTCAATGGAACCATCAAACCTCCCGCACCTTCAATCAGAGTTGTTCGCGAAAATTGCGGAAGCTCAAAATCTTCTTCGGTTAGTTTAATCCCATCTATTCGAGCAGCTTCATGCGGCGACAGCGGTTGCGAAAGTAACTTTGCAGCTGGGATGATCCCCGTATTGGAGGTATGAGCAGCCACAAAATCGGAATCCAATGCATGCAAATCTCCTGATTGAACAGGTTTCCAATAATCTAATTCCAGTGCTTCGCAGATCACGGCGCTACAAACGGTCTTACCGATCCCGGTACCAATACCAGTTACTATACAATGTCCCGTTTTCATGATGTTTTATAAAACAACCGTATTAACTGCGAAGTTCAGCTCCCAGTTGATTTTCTAATTGCTGACGAATTTGATCCATAATGCGATCCACTTGCTCATCTTTCAACGTGTTCTCTGCATCTTGGAATGTGAAGGAAACCGCATAAGACTTTTTACCTTCTGGTAAGTTCTTCCCTTCGTAAACGTCGAATAGACCTACTTCTTGCAATAGTTTCTTATCTACTTTCTTCGCAAGTTCTTTGATTTGAGCAAAACGCACTTCGTTATTCAAAAGCAAGGAGAAATCACGACGAACGGCAAAGGTTTTCGGCAATTCTTTATAGATCGTTTTGGTCAATTTTAAGGAATCGATGATCACATCCCAATCCAATTCAGCAACGAATACTTCTTGTTTCACGCCAAAATGCTTGAGTACCGTTTTATTTACAGCACCCACCGATCCCACTTGATTTTTCAAGATAGAGACAGAATAACCATCAGACAACAAGTCATGAGCACTCAAATCGCCTTCCTGCACCAAGCTGCTCATCCCCAAACGGGCAAACAGGGCACTCAATGCTCCTTTCAAGGTATAAAGGCTCGACTTATCGTTTGTCGCATTCCAGTTTTCAGGTTCTTTTCTACCGCAAACAGTCAACAATAAACGCTTCCCTTCTTGGTATTCCCCGTCTACGTTGCGATACACTTTTCCGAATTCGAACAAACGTAGATCCGGATGTTGGCGATTTTGATTATGCGCAACCGTTTCTAGTGCTTGGAAGATCAATGTTTGACGCATCACGTTTAGATCCAAGCTTAGTGGATTTAACAATTCAACATTATTGGATGCCGCCAACAACTCTTTCCCTAATTTTTCCGTGTAGGTAGCAGATGTCAACGAGTTGTTCATCATTTCGGCAAAACCCATTCCGGCTAAGGATTCGGATAAATTTACCGTCAAACGTTCAATATCCGGCTTATCGAATAAAACGATCGAGGTATTTAATTTTTCAGGCAATGGAACTTGGTTGAATCCGTAGATTCTCAATATCTCTTCGAGCACATCAATTTCACGATCAACATCTACCCGGTAATTCGGCACCAAAAGTTCAAGTTGGTCTGCATTCTCTGATTGGATCTCAAAGTCCAAAGCGATCAAGATGCGTTTGATTATTTCTGGAGCGATCGCATGCCCTAAAACAGAAGCACAACGTGCAAATCGCAAGGTCACTTTACGTTTTTCGATTGGATTTGGATACAGGTCCACCGGCTCCATAGCCACTTCACCTCCTGCGACTTGGAGGATCAATTCTGTTGCACGCTTCAAAGCATATGGAACAAGGTCCACATCTACTCCTCTTTCAAATCGGAAGCTAGCGTCTGTATTCAATCCGTGGCGCTTAGCAGTTTTTCGCACACTTACTGGCTGAAAATAAGCCGCCTCTAAAAATACCTGAGTTGTTGCATCCTGAATTCCGGAGTCATTTCCTCCGAAAACTCCGGCAATGCACATCGGACTAGTTGCATTAGCGATCACGAGATCCGCAGGATCTAATTCGCGTTCAACACCATCCAATGTCACCATTTTTTCTCCTGCGTGAGCTGTACGCACAAGCACTTTACCACCAACTTTCTCAGCATCGAACGCATGAAGCGGAGTTCCTAACTCACGCATCACATAGTTCGTTACATCCACAATATTATTGATTGGAGATAAGCCTACCGCTCGCAAGCGTTTCTGCAACCACGCAGGTGATGGTTTTACAGTAACATTAGTAATCGAAACTCCCATGTAACGTGGGCATTTCTCTGCATTACTCACCTCAATAGAAATTGGCAACGAACCTATAACCGAGAATCCGTTCAAGGGTTTCAAGTTCAGGGTATTTGTTGAATTTTCATGACAAGCCATGTGCGCCAACACATCACGTGCAACACCCACATGCCCCATCGCATCAGCACGGTTTGGCGTAAGTCCTATTTCAATTTGAGTGTCGTTTTCCAACTCCAGGAATTCAGCAATTGGCATTCCTACCGGTGCATTTTCCGGTAACACTAGGATCCCGTCATGGCTTGTACCAATTCCCAATTCGTCTTCAGCACAAAGCATTCCATGAGATTCCACATCGCGGATCTTCGAAACTTTCATTTTCAAAGGCTGATCCGGACTTGGATATAAAGTAGCTCCAACTTGAGCCAAAATAACTTTTTGTCCAGCGGCCACATTAGGCGCTCCACAAACTACTTGCAATACTTCCGTTCCATTGGAAACCGTTGTTACTTTCAAACGGTCCGCATTTGGATGTTTGTCGCAAGTCAACACCTCAGCAACTACAACACCCTCCAATCCACCTTTTACGGCTTCCTGAACTTCCAATCCTTCTACCTCTAAACCAGTATCTGTTAACAGTTGCGCCAATTCTTCCGGTGACTTCTGAACAGGCAAAAATTCATTTAACCAATTGTAAGAGATCTTCATGCGTTGTAATTTGGGGCAAAAATACCATTTTTAGCCGGTTTACATCCGCAAAACAGCACATTTCAATAACATGTTTTTCACACTTTTTTATTCCTGATCCACAACAAAAGATGCTCCTTATTCCTTAATTTCGTGGAACTTATCATGAAGCGCACAATTTTACTTTGGTTTATCCTATTGACAGGCACTGTTTTCGCACAAGAAACGGCAACTGTCAGTGGTACCGTTTCCGACGAAAGTTCGGGTGAAGCAATTATTGGCGGCCAGCTATATCTTGT
>JBMLQF010000175.1:0-1294 GCA_049241705.1 Fluviicola sp.
GGATACTTGGGCTTTCCCGGTCGTGTGGGGATCTACCCGGAAATCACCTTGTTTGAACTTGAAAAGGGTTAATCGGCGATCAATTCCAATACTTGTTTTTCTACTTCTTCAACGATAGTTTCTGCGGTGCGTGAATTTGTCCAAACTGGCTTTCCGACATGCATATAACTGTCAAATGGCACCGGGATCGGATCGCCTTTTGGTAAGACTTTTCCCATGCCTTTCATGTATACGGGAATGTACGGAATGTGAGGACGATCCTCGAGCACCAAACCAACTCCACGTTTAAATTTCTGCAGTTTCTCCGGTTCACCACGCGACCCTTCAGGGAAAACGATCAACGATTCACCACGGTCAAGCATGTCGAGCATCATTTTGATCGGATCCGGTCCAGTTTCACCTTCTTTTGGTCGGTGACGAGGGATCAACAAAGCATTCACAAAAAAACGCGTCAAACGCGCCTTAAATGGGGATGTTCCGAAATAATCTCCCGCTGCAACCGGATGTGTACGAATCAATTGGCGCATCGGTAAATTCGCCATGATGCTGATCGTGTCCAAGTGAGAATTGTGATTTCCAACGATAATACACGGGCCTTCGTACACCAAATTTTCAGGATGAATGACCTTCGTGCCGGTAAAGAGTTTCAATCCGGTTTTCAGGATCACTTTGTAGATCACGAACAGAACGATGCGTTTCACTTCAAGAAATACAGGTTAAACACAATGTGGAAGAATACGGGAGCAGTTAGCGCCAAGGAATCGATGCGATCCAAAATTCCGCCATGTCCCGGAATGATATCTCCTGTATCTTTCAGACCGATATCGCGCTTCACCGCAGATACCACAACATCACCGATGAATCCGGTCACGGCAACGGAAAAACAGATCACCAGCGCTTCGATCTCTGAGAACGGCGTCAGGAAACGCAAATAATACCCTACAATTGTAGTTGTAACCACTCCGCCGATCAAGCCTTCCCAAGTTTTATTCGGACTGATCGTAGGCATCACTTTCAGTTTACCAAATAATTTCCCCCATGTGAATTGGAACACGTCGTTCATTTCAGTGATGAAGACCACAAATAACAACAAACCACGTCCACCGGCCTTTAATCCGTCAAATTCCGGCAAACTCAACAAAAACGCCAGGTGACTCACACCGAAAACGGTCAACATCAATTGCGTTGGAAGTACACTCATAGAGCGACCGATATCTTTCGTTTCACCCTTAATAACCAACATGAACGGTATCCATAAATGCATGAAAATTGGAATGAACGTAAGGAACAGGGT
>JBMLQF010000175.1:1304-20552 GCA_049241705.1 Fluviicola sp.
TTGCCCGGTATAAGCCAAGGTATATTGCACCGGAATGGCCAAATAACACCAAATGAGGATCTTGCGGTCTTCCGGTCGCACATTTTTACTGATCGAAGACAATTCGCGTAAAGCCATGAAGGAAAGTAGCCCGATAGCCACAAAGGAAATTGCCGGGTGAAGTACCGTGGCCACCACAAAGATCGTTGCCATCATCCACCACGACTTCGTACGCATTTTCAGCTCGGTGACATTGGCATCGGGCTTCACAATGCCCATGATCCAGAAAAGGACCGTGGCGAAAACGAGGATACCAAAGATCAAGCTCACCACGATCATCGTTTCAGAGCTAGTCATGAATTTCCACAAATTAAAAGCTAAGATCATGCGAGCATTTTTTTAAGTCGAACAAAAGTACTGAGTATCAATAGGGCAGTGGCTCCCAGAAAAACATAGGTCAACCAAGCAGCTGCCAGTGGATAGAAAAGCAAGATCAACAATGATGCACCTACCACGAAAGCACGGTCGCTTTTTCCCATAGGACCTTCGTAACGTCGGTCGCCACCCAGGGCCTTTCCGAGAATTCCCGCGAATTCATTGATCACACCTAAAACCACAAATAAAACGATCGCCATGGGATGGATACCCGGCAAAACAACAAGCGGCAGAAACAAGCACACGTCGGCAAGTACATCACCGATCTCGTTCAATACTTCACCAATTTTACTTTGCTGATTGTAGGTTCTGGCCATCATGCCGTCAAGCGCGTTGAGAGCCATACGCACAAATAAAACGATTGGGTAGATCCAGTAAAATGCGCTGATCGGGTAAAAATAAAAAACAGTTCCACAAACAGAAGACAAAATCAAGGCCCAGACAGTAATGGCATTTGCAGTAACGCCCCATCGGTGCAAACGTTCCAAAACCGGACGCAGCAATTGTTGGAATTTGGGCTTTATGTTGTAGATTGATATCATTGGGTTGTTTACGTCAATATTAAGGAACAATCCCCTAAATTCAAAAGAGAATGCTGAAAGGATTACTTTTCTTTTTGTTCCAATTGCTGGATCGAACGCAACTTGGCATCAATCTCAACAATTCTGTCGGCTGCATACTGCATGTTGGGATCAAAGGTCAAGATTCGAGTATACCAGAATTTATCAGTTACAAAATCCTTCTTAGCAAACGCTTCATCCGCATATTTCACCATGCGGTTGATCTCTTTTTGCGTATACCGGTAATTTTCGAAGCCATTCTTTTCGATCGTTTCGAGGTGTGCCAAGGCGTCTTTCGGGGCTTGATCACTCGGTTTCAGCGCAATGGCGCGGTTGTACAGTTCCTTGGATCGTACAAATTCCCCTTTCAAATAATTTTCATCTGCCTTATTGATGATCTTTGCATATTGGAGGTCCAATTCCGCTTTGGTCTCACGCTCGGAAATTTCGCGAAGCGTTTGCATTTTCTTGTCGCAATCCTTACAAACCTTGGGCGTTTCGGATTTCAGTCGCTGATAGCGATTGTACAAATATGTTGACCCACTTTCGTAGCGGTTTGAATCTTCGTAGATCTGAAATGGCGCATTCTTATAAGCTGAATACAAGGAATCCAACAAGACTTTACTCGCTTTACCACCTACGGCGATGCGCGTGTTGAGTTGTTCTGAAGTATTCTGATCCAGTTTGTTTTGAGCGAAGACCGAAAAAGAAATTACCAGAAAGAAAAGGAGAGATGTAAGTTTCATGATTAAAAATAAAAAAAGCCATCCGAAAATCGAATGGCTTCTGAATTAATTTCCGCTTTCAAGTCGCTTTTGGCGCTGCATCGGGTTTTCGTTGCTTTGCTTTTGCTGGAACAACTGGAAGCGAGTAGGTGTGCTCTGCGGCGGGAATGCATTGTTGTCCACATCACAGTCGGCCATTTCCAGGAACGGATCCAATAGGAAGCTTTTCACTTCTTTGTCGAAAATGAACACTTTCGTGATCGTCTCTTGATCCATGCGCCAGATCTCTGCCGGAATGCGGATCACTTCAGTAGTTCCATCCACAAATGTCGCTTGAATGATCAATGGCGTTACCAAACCTCCTTTGTTGGTAAAGGACAACTCGTAGAAATGCTTATTAGATTCCAACAATTTTTTCTGAGAAGGTGTCAAATTCTTTTGGAATGCCTCGTATTCTTCGCGGTCCAAGCGATCCACTTCATAAATATTGCGCTTCGCGTAGAAATCGTCGATGTTCGGATCGCGCTCGTTCACCGTTTGCTGGATACTCGTTTTGTTGCGCGTATCGCCAATGAATTGTTGTTTTTGTTCGTCCGCTTGTTTCAGTGCAGCTTTCTCCACTTCCGGATTGTTCGTGTTCAATTGGAAATGCTTCACATCGTCCAGGGAAACATCCACGAAATCGGTGGAGTAGAACCAACCTCTCCAGAACCAATCCAAGTCCACACCCGACGCGTCTTCCATCGTACGGAAGAAATCAGCTGGAGTAGGGTGTTTGAATTTCCAACGCTCACAGTAGATCTTAAAGGCGTAATCGAACAACTCGCGACCCATCACGGTTTCACGCAAAATATTCAAAGCAGTTGCCGGTTTTCCGTACGCGTTATTTCCAAATTGCCAGATCGATTCGGAGTTCGTCATGATCGGCGAGATGAATTTCTTGTCGCCACGCATGTAATCGGTGATCATATAGGCCGGTCCGCGACGCGACGGATAACCGCGTTCCCATTCTTGTTCGGTCAAATACTGCACAAAAGTGTTCAATCCTTCGTCCATCCAGCTCCACTGACGCTCATCGGAATTGATGATCATCGGGAAGAAATTGTGACCTACTTCGTGGATGATCACTCCCCACATCCCGTATTTCGTGCCTTCGCTGTAGGTTCCATCTTCGTTCGGTCTTCCACCATTGAAACAGATCATCGGGTATTCCATCCCGATCTGATTTGCGTGCACAGAGATTGCTACCGGATACGGATAATCGATCGTGTATTTAGAATATGTTTTGATCGTATGTGCTACCAATTTCGTGGAATAGCGTTCCCACAGCGGATTTCCTTCTTTCGGGTAGAACGACATGCACAAGACATTCTTGGAACCTATCTTCTGATTCTGTGCGTCCCACATGAACTTGCGGGAACTCGCAAAAGCGAAATCACGTACGTTTACAGCCTTATAGATCCAAGTTTTGGTGCCTTTGTCTTTCGTTTTCTCGTTTTCCTCTGCTTCAGCTTGTGTGACGATCAATACCGGAGAATCCGACACTTTCGCTTTGGCCATGCGCTCGCGTTGCGCAGCAGTCATTACTGCTCCAGCATTCTGCAATTCGCCTGTTCCGGCCACAATGTGATCTGATGGTACGGTAATCGATACTTCATAATCCCCGAAAGGAAGGGTAAACTCACCGCGACCTAAGAATTGCTTGTTCTGCCAACCTTCCACATCGTTGTAAACACACATGCGCGGGAAGAATTGCGCGATCGTATACAGGTAATTGTCCTCTTTCTCAAAATACTCGTAACCGGAACGTCCGCCCACTTTCATGCGGTCATTGATCGGATACCACCACTTGATCTTGAAGGAAATGCTTTGCTTCGGACCTAAAGGTTTCGACGGATCAATGCGCATCATCGTTTTGTTGATCGCGTAGCGCATTTTCTCGCCATTCGGAGTGGTAACAGCTTCAATGGTGTAACCGCCTTCAAAAACCATCAATCGACGTTCCACATCGCGAATCGAACGGAAATCTTCCATTTTCTCCACTTCGATCAATTTATTATCGGCATCCGGCTTGTAGATATTTTGATCCAATTGCAACCACAGATATTCCAAAACATCCGGAGAATTGTTCGTGTATGTGATGATCTCTTCCCCGCGGATGATCTGCTTTTCATCATCCAAAGTGATATTGATCTTATAATCCGCTTTTTGCTGATAATAGTGATTTCCGGGAGCTCCGGCCGCAGTGCGGAATTCATTGGGCGTTGGCAATTCGATGTCCAACTGCGCAAATTTGGTTTGAGCCGAAGCCAAGCCAGCAGCGAACAGGGAAAGTGCCACTAAAGTTGTTCTCGTTTTCATGGTTTACAAGCAATATGCGTTTGTGGGTTCTGTTGTAAAAAAACGGCAGTGCATTTTTGTTCACCGTTTCGATACGTCAATTTATTCTGTTGCTCCGGAAAGGTGTCCATCAGCCAGTCGAACTGAACTGTAAACTCATGTACCGGAGCGATTTTTTCTGTATAGAGGTAGAAGTAAGCTGTCCCATTAGGAAACACTTCAAATCCAAGTAATTTAAACGGGTTTGATCCCAATTCCACGATCTGAAAATGGGCGTTGATTTCCGCTGTCAAAAAAGCTTTGAACTCCGAATTTTTCGTTTCCTTATCCAATTCGGTGACATCAACCCCTTGTTTCTGAGCCATCAAGGCCACATCGTGTGCCGTTGCGGAAAAAGTCAACTCGTATTGTTGCGTTCCGGCATTGTATTCCATTTCAGCGAACGAGAAATAGAACGCATGAGCCGAAGCACCGAAATGCACGAGCAAGGTAAGACAAATTGTAAGCAACCAATTCATGCAAACAAAAATAACCGATTTCGTAGATTAGACTTATTCATTTTGACAAATAAGGCAATCTATTGGTTGAACGCGTCAATTTTCAGGACAAAAAAAATGGTCGTCCGGTAAGAACGACCATTTCAACGTTATTTGGTAGTGACTTATTTATTTCCTTTTGCGTGATCTGCAAGGAATTGCGCCAAGCCATTGTCAGTCAGAGGGTGTTTCGCCAAAGCAAGAATTGCTGAAAGCGGCCCGGTCATTACATCTGAACCAATTTCCGCACACTGAATGATGTGCATTGGGTGGCGAATAGAGGCCGCCAAAATTTCTGTTTCGAATCCGTAGTTATCGAAAATGATGCGGATCTGTTGGATCAAGTCCAAACCGTTCGTAGATACATCGTCCAAACGTCCCACAAACGGAGAAACGTAAGAAGCTCCTGCTTTAGCCGCCAGCAAAGCTTGACCCGCACTGAAGATGAGTGTACAATTCGTTTTAATTCCTTTGGAAGAGAAGTACTTGATCGCTTTAATTCCAGCCGGGATCATCGGGATTTTAACAACGATATTTTTGTGCAATTCAGCCAACGCTTCACCTTCGCGGATCATGCCTTCGAAATCAGTTGCGATCACCTCGGCACTTACGGGTCCGTCAACAATGTTGCAGATGTCTACATAATGCTTCAAGATATTGTTCTGTCCGGTGATTCCTTCTTTTGCCATCAAAGATGGATTGGTTGTCACTCCATCCAAGATTCCTAAATCATTGGCTTCGCGAATATCGTTCAAGTTCGCTGTATCGATAAAAAACTTCATAATTATCTAAGGTTTGTGCAAAAGTAGTGAGAATTCAGAATGAAGAATGAAGAATTATGAATTATGAATTGAGAAAATTGAAAAGATAAATGGATGAACTTGCTTGAGATGTTAGATGAAAGGATGTTAAGATGTTAGGACATTAAGACTTTAGTATTTTAAGACAATTGAACACTTGAACTTGTTTGAACTTTTGAACTCATTTGAACCCTTGAACTCGTTTGAACTTCGCAGGAGCGAATGTTCAGAATGAGAAAGAGAAAGAGAAGGAGAACGAAAATGAAGGTAAAAAAAGAGGGGTAAGCTACTTTTATCGCACCGCTACAACCTCTGACCTTTGCTACGTTCCCGTCCTGGAGGATTAAGAGGGAGCTGGTCGTAAAAGACTTACCCCGCCGCAAAAGTACTATTTTCTGAATGATTTCCTACAACTTCACGATTTTTTGTCGCAAAGCATGTCCTTTTTGATCTTCTACCACAAACAGGTAAATCCCAGCGGGCAGATCCATGATTTCACAAGTTGTTGATTCCGTGAACTGTTCGCTGCGCAATTGTTGACCGTTGGCCGAAATCAAGGTCCATCGAGCCAAATTATTGCCAGGCTGAACATCTAAATGAATCATTTCTTGATCATTCCAAACCAACCAATTTCCTTCCCAAACTTCTTCCTGCAGGTCCAAATAAAACACACAATTCTCTACCGCGTCTTCAGGGAACCACTTTTCGGCTGATTTCGTGTAACATGTTAGGGTAGAAGCCACATTGTATGGACGCGTCATGGATTGAATCAGACCAACCGAACTTCCGATTCCTTCGAGTATGAACTCCGTGTAATCATTTCCTGTTAACCAAAAACGGGCAACCGGACCAGCCGGTGTTTGCAAACTATCAATCGAAGTAACAATCAAAGTATCATTCGGTATCAATTCCCAATTCAACAAAGTATCGCCAATCTGAAGATCGAAATCATATAATAATACATCTGCTCCCGCTTGCCCACCATTGAAAAAGATCTGTTTCCCTTCGGAACGCAACCAGCCACGAAACAAGGAATCAGCCGTTTGAACTCCATTACAAAACGGATAAGGAGGAAGTGGAGATTCCCAATCGTAGACCATTTCGAAACGTTCATACATGGGATAATACTCCAAAGAATCGAATACTTGAGGAGTCCCCAGGAAATAGTTACTCGTGTACTTTTTCAAGCAGGGATATTCGTGCGCATTATTCGTCTTGATCTTCCATACCGGTTCGTTCTGTAAGTAGACATTGGTCTGTCCGCAAACCTGATACTGAAGACCAAGCAATAATCCGATAACCGTTAATAAGCGCATGCTTAAAATTAATGAATTCTCAGGAACAACGCAAAAATGCTCATTGTGAAGCACTTAATATTTATTGAAATGTATCTTTTTTGTAATAAGCGCGTAAACTTCACCTGATTTACAAAACGTTAAGTATGAAACGGATTGTTTTACTGCTTGCAGAATTCTGTTTATTGATCGGGTTCAGCTTCGGACAAAAGGACATCAATCAAAAAGATTCCTTAGGTCGCAAACAAGGTGAATGGATCTTATTGGGTATCGATGTCCCTGAAAGTGGCGTGGTTTCCGGAGGAATTGCTGAAGCCGGAACGTATTTCAACGATCAAAAGATCGGAGCATGGAAACGCTACGACAAAAACGGTGAAAGCGTCAATGCCTTGGTCTATTACAAATTCGATCCAGTAAGCGGAAAATCAACCCGAACTTCCATTTTTCCAAATAAGTACTATTCAAGCGGTCAGCCGGAATTACAACACTATCCAGGAAAATGTCCCGTTAAAGCCAATTCTATTCGATACAACGAAGATGGTACGATCAAGGAGATCATCGAGCTGGACTCACTCGGTAATGAAGCATTGATCATTCGCGCTATGACATTGGAAGAAATGAACGCCATGCCTTATTTTCAAACTACGGATGCGCTCATGCCAAGCAAAGCGATCAGCAATAACTTGTTCGTTCCAGACAACACCCAGTTCTCGGGATACTTTTTAGTTGAATACCAACACGAATTATTTCAATTAGGACTTTTTGAGAAAGGAAAGTTGGTTGAAGGGAAACAGTGCTTGTTAGACGAGAATATGCAACTGATCGATGCGCAGATTATTACCAAAGGAATTGCCATCCAGCAATTGAAACTTTAACTCAAAGGAACGAATTGTTCGTTTGGAACTGGTAAATTCACATCTTCGCACAAATACCTCAAAACACCGAGGTGGCGGGCATTTTCTTGCATCGCCTGAAAGATCAGCGCAAAGATGAATTGCTGCTTTTCCGAGCTTTCCAAATTCAACGAATCCAAGATGTTTTGCCAATTTCTAAAATTATCGTTTTCCAACGCTTCCCAGCTGTATTGTGGTAGCCGATCTTCTATTTCAATTTCCGACTCTTGTTGCTGAATGCGTGCTTGCCACACGTGTTGATTATTGATCAACATAGAAAAACGAACCGCTATTTCGTCCGGCACATCGTCAACATGCTGCACGTACAATTGAATCCACAAACGATTCAATTGATTCATATGCAACAGTTTCTCGGCAAAGAAATCGAGCATTAGAGTTGTTTCAAAGAAGCAATTGTTGCTTTTGGGTCAGCACTTCCGAAGACAAAACTTCCGGCAACCAGTGCATCCGCACCGGCATCTACCAATAACTTTCCGGTTTCCAAATTTACTCCACCATCTACTTCTACCAAGGCTTTCGAACCTTTTTGAGCGATCAAGGCTTTTGTTTGTTTCACCTTCTCGATAGCTTCCGTAATGAATTTTTGTCCTCCAAAACCTGGATTCACAGACATAATCAAAACCAGATCGAGCTTAGCGATCACGTGTTCCAATACACTAACCGGAGTATGCGGATTCAAAGCTACTCCCGCTTTCATTCCTGCTTCCTGAATTGCTGCAATCGTGCGGTCCAAATGCGTACATGCTTCATAATGAACGGTTAGGATATCAACTCCTGCTTTCGCAAAATCAGTAATGTATTGATCCGGATTAACGATCATGATATGACAGTCGATCGTTTTGTTCGCCACCTTTTTCAAGGCTTGAATGATCGGGAAACCAAAGGAAATATTCGGCACGAAAACGCCATCCATCACATCTACATGGAACCAATCAGCTTGGGACTCATTCACTAACTGAAAGTCGCGTTCCAGATTTCCGAAATCACACGATAGGATAGAAGGGGCAATGATCACTGACATATTGATTTTTTTGGCAAAAATAAGCAATCCATCAGAAAGATGCGTGCTTTACTTCATCCACTTCAAATAAGCCTCATCGCGCTCATAAATATCAGGATGTACTACCATTTCACCAGTTCCCTTTACGGTTACGGTGATATAATCAATCTGAATGAATACCGGTTTCTTCAGATAGATCTCGCGGTGTTCTTTTCGTGCAATGATCGAATCTAGAGAATCAGGAATGATATCGTTCTTTTCGTCGCGACTTAGGATGAAACGCGCCAAAGAATCCGGCAAATCGCAGCGCACGCAGCCGTGAGAGTAGGAGCGAACATCTTTTCTAAAGTAATTCTTAGACGGAGTGTCATGCAAATAGACATTGTACGTATTCGAAAATTCGAACTTGATTAGGCCTAAGGCATTATCCGGTCCAGGTTGTTGGGTAATTTTGAAAGGAAAGTTCTTCTCTTTATATCTTTTCCAGTTAACCGAATAAGGATCTACTTCCGTATTACCGCGATAAATCTTGTAGTTGTTCTTCACGGCATAGCCTGGATTATTCTTCATTGCAGGCAAGAATTCCTTTTCTGCAATCGATTGAGGCTGTGTCCAATAGGGCATCGCAATGATTCTTCGTATCTTACTTTGTAATTGTGGTGTTTTCGTTTCAGGTTTTCCGACCACCACATTGTGCATTGAAAAAAGCGTATCGTTGTAATAAATGCGCAACATGTATTCCGGAATGTTTACCCAGATATAGCGATCCGGGAATTTCGAACGCCAGCGCCATCTTTCCAAGGAGAGTACAGCACGATCCATTTGATGGACTTCGGATTCACCCAATAACATGCGTGTATATGCTCCTGGAACGCCATCCGGCTTCAACTCGTGTTCTGATTGAAATGCTTTCAGTGCAGCCTCGCGTGTATCTTCGTTCACTGAATCTTTATGCAGGTATTTCTTTTCGATCAAGGCTTCTTCTGTTTTCTTCCAGCAACCGATCGTATCTTTTTTCAATTCCGGGATCTCGAAACTTTTATCGGACAAGGTTTTGTTGTACAACTTATTGAACAACACTTTCGCAAACAAGCGGTAATCGCCTACATCAGGCCCCATTCCGGCAAACCAAAGATCCCAACGCTTGATCGAATCTTTTTGGTCGATCAAAGTAGTTAATGTCTCAACAGAAGCAGGTAAAACCGGACGCATCTTATTCACGGAGGTATCCATGAATCCGACATGCAAGTCTTGATACACCTGCGCCAACTTTGCAGTCATACCGATCTCTTTGACCACCAATTCGTTGGCCACATTCTTAGGAGCTTTATCTACAATTCGCGTACGAGGAAGACCGATTGTTTGCGGCTGCGAGAAATAATGTTTGAATCGAACGTAGGATGGGAGTGGGGTAGAATCATTTGACCAAACCGGCTGAAACTTGCGAGCTTTGTAAAAATCATGGATCACCTCTACGAACTCCTTGGAATACCCCATTTCGAGCAAAAGCTCTTCGTTTATGGCCAATTCAATGCGCTCAGCAATAGGTAGTTTATCGTCAAAGACAGGGTCGGTTACCGGTATCTCCTTGGTGCCACAGCTCGTTAGTAGCACAAAAAATGTAAAAATCGAAAGCAGTTTCATCAGTTGCATTAGACAAAAATGAGCATTTTTGTAAAACAAAGTGTCAGAAATTAGCGAAAGGAGGGTTTGAATGAACGCAAGTATGATTTTATTGGTTGTAATGGTCATCGTGTCCATCATTGGATTCACGAATGAAGATTTCCGCAACAAATATTTATTCATCCCATACAACGTGAAACACTACCAGGAATGGTATCGCTTTTTCTCGCATCCATTCTTGCATGGCGATGCTGCACACTTGTTCTTCAATGCCTTTACGTTCTACAATTTCGGTCCAATGATCGAAGAGTACTTCTTGGCGATGTACGGTGATGGTCCGGGTCGTTTGTTTTTCTGGATCTTCATTTTCGTCAGCATGTACGCTTCCGCATCGATTTCGTATTTCCGTCATAAAGACAACGAATACTACCGTTCACTAGGCTTCTCGGGCGTTGTTTCAGCGATTTTGTTTGCGTTTATCATGTTGGCTCCTTCTGCAACGCTTTCACTGATGTTTCTGCCAATACCAATACCGGCTTGGCTGTTTGGTTTGGTGTATTTGGGCTTCGAGATCTATTCAGATCGCAACCGAAAAACAAATATTGCCCACGATGCGCACATTGCAGGGGCAGTTTTTGGTATTGTTTTCATTTTAATCACTAATATTGATCAAGTGATTGCAAACTTCAATGCATTGGTGTCATGAATCAACAAGCGCTTTTCGTCAATAACAACGGTACGATCTTGCCAAATTCGGGTCCGAGCATACATGCCGGAAACCGCGGCTACACGTATGGAGATGGTTTGTTCGAGAGCATCCGCGTGATGAATGGAAAGGTGTTGAACCTGGAGAATCACCTAAACCGTTTGGTGGAAGGAGCGAAGGTGTTGAAAATGCGCTTGCCTGCTTTTTACACCACGGAATTCTTCCAAAAACAAATGGAGGAGCTGATCGAAATCTGCGGAATTACTGAAGGTGCTCGCATCCGTTTGTCGATCGATCGGTTGGGAGGGGGGACCTACCTGCCGGATGTAAACGATGTAAGTTATTTCATTGAGATCTACCCGATCGAGAATAATATCTTCGGTTTGAATGCCAAGGGATTAGAAGTAGATCTTTACCAGGATATCAAAAAAGTAAAAACACCACTTTCAAACTACAAGACCAAAAACGGCTTATTGTACGTATTGGCTGCCATTTCCGGTAAAGAGAAGGGCTTGGATGACATGTTGATCATGAACGACAAGGGTCAGATCCTGGAAAGTTCGCACAGCAACTTGTTCGTGGTAAGCAATGGTGTATTGTACACACCAAGTTTAGCCGATGGATGTTTGGCCGGAACTATGCGCATGCAAGTGATCAATTTGGCTTTGAAAAATGGCTTGAAAGTCTATGAATGTCCGATCTTACCGAGCAACTTGCTAGTAGCCGACGAATTATTCTTGACAAACGCCGTTCGCGGAATTACTTGGATTGGCGGGTACCGCACAAAACGTTACTTCAACACCACGGCGCGCAAGATCGTTTCGTATTTGAATGACGAGTGGGAGAATGTTTAAACGTTGGGGCTGAAACATTCATTTTCAGGCCAACACTTAATTTAAAATTGCTCCTATGAAGTCAATTATAGCGCTTATTTTCATTTTTGCAGCATCTGTTGGAATCCCTCAAAATCCTGATCGCACAGAAATGGAAAAGATCTTTCAAGAGATCATTAGACCAATTAAAAATGGTTCTATTGATCAAGTTCTGTCAAGAACAGTTTTTCCATTAGACGTTGGAAATAAACAGTATACGTCAAAAACTTTTCTAACTAACTTTTCCAAAATTTTCATCGAAGGTTATGCCGAATGTTTACTTGATCCTCAAAACTATCAGCTGGCTATGCCCGAAGATAAAGAATGGTTTTTGGCCGTTTGTATGATCGCACCAGAAAATTTTGAAGCGACTGTTTTCAGTTTTTTGAAAGAAGATGGTGTATGGAAGTTGAAAAATATAAGTTTTCAATAAACAAAATATCAAATTTCCATTCTATTCCTGTTGCCTTATAATTAATATTATGTTAAATAGCACATTCCAAATAGTACGGTAGCATTATAAAGATCTACTTTCCAATAGCTTTATTGATCGATGCTGCAATAGCTGCTACCTCTTCCTTTGTGGAAACACCTGAAATTTCGCAGAATGGATGATTGACTTCCATGTAGACTCTTGGCGCACTGATAACACGGCCATCTACTAGTATGGCTAATGTATTTCCGATGTTTCCTGCAGTCAATATTTGAAATTGTTTTTGTCCTTCTGGCGTTAGATACAATTGTACAGCATTTAATTCCGCTTCTTTGTTGTACGCAGTGTCCGAATGATCAATGTGTCGCGATTGCAAGGATTTATTCGAATCTGTTGAATTTTTCGCACCGTATAACCCATAGTAGAATTCTCCCCCAAACTTCTCTGTCAGATTTTTATCCCAATAGAATTGAATATCTGAAGGAAAAAATGCTTTGATCTCCGGTAAGCTCAAAATCGAATCCATGAACGCTTGCTTATGCTGTTTAACATAATATAATGGATTATCTCCGGTGGCTTGATAGATTTGTTGGAGATTGATTGGATGAGCGCGTTCCTCTGAAATTAAATACGCGAGCATTTGTGCCCAAGATTCTTTGACACTGTATCGATCGTAACATGGAACTATCGCGAATGAATGTCGCGAACTATCTGTCTGTGCCCTTGCATGACCGGCGAACAAAAGAACCAGCAATAAAACCGAAAAATTAATCTTCATAAAACGGAAGTGTTCTGTAAATCTAGTCAATTCTCTTAGTTCTCTGTCCCCTCACCTCTTTCTTACAGCTCAATACAATTCAATCCTATGATTTTTATTCCATTATCCGCGTCAATCTTATGTTAAATACAAAATACTTCCATTACTTCCTTCAAAAAGTCCTATTTCGTCGGATAAAAGTGATTTTTCAGCTATATTTGTGGTCATGTGGTCGGCAAAATATACCTGTTTATCGATTCTCACCCTGTCATTGTTATTGATCAGGTGTCAATCGACTGTTGACTCTGCTAAAACCTTCGCAAGTTACGATCCAACAACCTCCCCTATTTTCCATTATGCTTTCATTGGTTCTATAGAAAATGCTCCTGTTCACAGTTTGGAGTGCTTTGACCGCACGGTGATCAATGACTTGAAGATTCAATCCATTACGATTCATTCCAAAGGCGGTAAAAATCCGGAAGACACCTTGGAAAAACGACAATTCGTTTATAGCAAGAACGCTACGAATTTGCATTATTCCGATTACCGATTTGATGAAACACCCAATATTTGGAGCGATGGAACCTTACAGTTCGATTGGAAACAAGGGAATGGAAAAATAGCATTCACCAAAAATTTTGGCGTTAAAAGAGATTATAAGTCAAGTATCGTACGCATCAAGGATGGTTACCTCTTTTTGCGCGAAAAGCGGGCAGATCGCATTGATTCAACTTGGATCTACGGAGCTTTACAGTATCCAGAAAAAGTGATCTCAAAAATCGGAAACAGTTTGTATTCCGTCGAAATTTACCTACCTGAAGGAAGTTCAACCACGGACATTCAACATGTATTTCAAAGCCTCGGATTTTCTGATCAAAGTTTACTCCTTGCTGAAAAGACGGTTGTGTTTACACGCAATAAACGTCCCGTATCCGCTTTCATACTCAATGAAGTATACAGTCAGATCTCCCAAAGTAAAAGTTGGGAATACGACAAAACGGGCAACTTAGTCCAGTATGAGGAATACGTGGGCAATACAGCTACCAGATCCATTTCCTGGACCTATCGACCGGATCTTTTACCAGACGTTATGACGATCGACAGAATGCAGTATTTTTACAGCTACGAATAGATCGTATGTTCACAAAAGAAGAGTTAAAAGCACACAAAACCGATTTTTGGCAGCAATTCAAGAACCGCATGCAAAACGTGCGTTCGAGCAATGGCCGTCGGATCAATTGGATCAATTATCCGTCAGAGGTTGAATACATTTACATTCGTTTGGATGCGGATAGCAAGTGTGCACGATTCATGATCGACATTCAAGCAAAAGACGAAGGTATTCGCGCAATTATTTGGGAACAACTCCATGAATTGAAAGCTGTTATGACCTCTGAAATGGGTTCTGAAGGCACATGGATAGCAAAAGCTCATTCTGCCCACATCCCTCATTTTAGTCGGATCGAATGGACTTTGAACGACGTCAACTTCTTTGAACCAAGTGACAAGGAAAAGATCTTTGATTTTCTGGCCGACAGACTGATCTGTTTTGACAGATTTTATCAGGAATTCAAAGATATTCTAATCAATCTGGCAGACTAACTCACTTTTCGTATTTTTGCTTTTATGAAATACACTTCACTCTTTGTTTTGGTTCTTGGTATTTGCGCCAATTTCCATGCACAAACATCCATCTTACAAGAGACTTTTAATAGCGGTATTCCAGCGAATTGGACCGTTGTGATCGAGGATACGAATACGGTACACCCGAACGTTAGCGCGTTTTCTCCAGGTTGGATCGCTTTGGTTGATCCAGACAACAACACAGATACTATCGTTGGTTCCACCTCTTATTTTACGAGTCCAGCCCAGGCAAGTCGCTGGTTGATCACGCCCCCTCTAGCTCTTGGAGCATACGGAAACATCTTGCGGTGGGAAGGAAAAGTACACGATCCTAGCTATGCTGATGGCTACTTGGTGTTGGTCTCAACTACCGATGCACAACTTGCAAGTTTCACAGATACTTTGCGTGTTGTTGGTGAAGAAAGTGAAGATTGGTTGCAAAGAGAGATCAATTTGAGTGACAGCGGATATGTAAGTCAAACGATCTATTTGGCATTTGTCAATAAAAGCTATGACAAGTTCAAATTGTATTTGGATGATTTCTCGGTAACGATCAACGATCCGGTTGGTATTCAAGAAGCGGCATTGGTGGATATGAACCTATTTCCAAATCCTGCTCAGCGCAGTATTACTATTCAAACGAATGAGCTTGTTTCACACATGCATGTGGCAAGTCTGAATGGACAAATGATGTATTCTGGATCCTTCCAAAGCCAGTTGATAATTGAAGACTGGCAGAGCGGAGTTTATCTGATCACTTTTGAAACGAACAAAGGACGAGTTGTACAGCGCTTCGTCAAAAACTAATTCCAAAGAAAAAAGAAAAAGGCCTTCGCAATGAAGGCCTTTTTTATTTCTGGAAATAAAGAATTTAAGCTTGAGCACCAAGATCTTCAGCAACGGTTTGAGAGATCGCTGATTTTTCGAAACGGATCTTTGTACCTTCTGAGCTCAATAGAACAGTTGTATCTGTTATTTCAAGGATCTTACCGTGAACACCACCGATCGTTACTACTTTGTCACCTGCTTTCAGGTTGCTGCGGAACTCACGTAATTCTTTTTGTTTTTTCTGTTGTGGACGGATCATGAAAAAATAAAACACGACCAACATCAACACGAGCATAATGATTTGCATAACGCTATCTTGATTTTAATTGATTACTTAATTACTGTCGCCTGTATTGAAACCGTAGTTTCAGGCGGGGTTGTATTTGCCAACAAATACACTTTTTTCTGCAAGGCACCTAAAGGTTGATTTTCTGTTTTCACCGTTGCTTTCACATATCCTTTTTCTCCCGGAGGAATTGGATCTTTTGTGAAATCGGCTACAGTACAAGAACAAGAACCTTTTACATCAGACAGTACCAAGGCATAATCTCCTGTATTCTCAACCTCAAAAGTCGCATTGATCAATTCACCTTTTGCAACTTTCCCGGCATTGTATACAGCATTTACTTTCAACGTTGTACGAAACCCCATTTCCACTTCGTCTTTGGTTTCGCATCCCAAAAACAACAAGGCTGTACATGCTATTAATAATACCTGCTTCATTTTAAAACTATTAATTCATTAATCCACGGCCCATCTTACCGATCTTGCCATCTTTTTCAAGACGTAGAACGGCTTTATCCAATACACCGTTGATAAACAAGTGACTTTTTGGTGTAGAATAGAATTTCGAGATCTCGATGTATTCGTTCATGGTCACCTTTTTTGGGATATTCTTGAACACTTGCAATTCCGTGATGGCCATTTTCAATAACAACACATCCATTTTTGCAATGCGCTCCACTTCCCAGTTATCGGTCAACTCATCGATCAATGCTACATTCTCAGAATCCATAGAAACCGTCTTGCGCAGCAATACGCGGATAAATTCTTGTTCGTCTTCCGCATCCTTGTACAATGGCATCACCTCCAATTGTTTACCTGCTTCAGCTCCTTTAATGGTTTTGATCACCATTTGGCAAGCTAAGTCGATATCATCCAACCAGTGAATGCTTTTCTCCTCGAAATAATTGTACAAGAACGTTGAATTCGCGATATCCGCTTTAAACAAAGCGATTGCAAACTGCACATCCTCCTCAAATCCTGCTTCACCATTATTCATGAACTGGAAATACGTTTCGCTTTCGCGCATCTGCAAGAAGATCTTGCGGAACATTTCCTGGTGTTCATCCCCGATCCAATTCACTTTACGATCTTCGGAAGCCTCACGTAAGGAACGCGAATCTTCAATCAATTGAATGATGGCATTATCCACCAACTTGCGGTTTGGATTCAAATCCTCCTCCGTTGGACGGATCTTCTTTTTATTTTCTTCAATGCGGTGTTCAGCAATTGCTTTCACCTCACCAAAGCTTAGTAGTAAGTATAGGTACAAATCGTATATCCGTTCCACCGCCTGGAACAACTCACCTTCAGTTCGCTTCAAATTATCTTCTTCGGACTGAAAATAAGCATACAATGCTTGTAAAACTTTTATACGTAAATGTCTCCTGTTCAGCATTCTAAATAAAATTAATTACATTGGAAGTTTAACCTTACCAATTGCCTCGATACGCTCTTCAGCCATCACATTAGCAATTTGATAAGTTGGTACACCTTCCTCTCTTGATCGAACAATGATATTTCCAATCGTACCATAAATCTCTTCCGCTTTAGTCATAGCCCATTCAGCAGACAAACCTTTCACTTCAGAATAACAATTGATCACTCCTCCAGCATTCAACGCAAAGTCAGGAGCATAAATGATCCCTTTTTCCATCACTGCAACTCCGTGAACTTTTTCGTTTGCCAACTGGTTGTTTGCAGCCCCGGCAATGATCGAACACTTCAAACGAGACAAGGTGTCATCGTTTACTGTTGCACCCAAAGCACATGGAGCATAGATATCCATATTAACATCGTAGATCTCATTCAATCCAACAACCGTTGCACCGTAAGTAGATGAAACACGTTTCAAAGTTTCTTCGTGAATATCGGTAATAACCACTTTCGCACCTTCGCTAGTCAAATGCTTCACCAAGTATTCACCAACGTGACCAACACCTTGTACAGCAACTGTTTTACCAGCCAGACTGTCAGAACCAAATTGTGCCTTAGCAGCAGCTTTCATCCCCATGTAAACACCGTAAGCAGTTACTGGTGATGGATCTCCAGATTTCCCTGGCAAACCAACCACATGCTTCGTTTCCTGACTAACCCACACCATATCAGCCGGTGAAATCCCCACATCCTCAGCAGTGATGTACTTCCCTGCCAAAGACTCTACGAATTTCCCGAAGCGACGGAACAGAGCTTCAGATTTCATTGTGCGAGAATCACCGATGATAACCGCTTTTCCTCCACCAAGGTTCAATCCCGAGATAGAATTTTTGTAAGTCATACCGCGCGACAAACGCAATACATCATTCAAGGCCTCCATTTCATTGTTGTACATCCACATACGTGTACCACCCAATGCTGAACCTAATACGGTATTATGTACTGCGATGATTGCTTTGAGACCTGTAGCATTGTCGTTGCAGAATAGCAACTGCTCGTGATCGTAAATCCCCATCTGAGCGATGACCGGATTTTCTGCAAGGTTGAGGTCCTTGCTATCTTTTACTTCAAACATACGCTTGTTTAATCTTCAATTCAAAGTGATTGGCTAATTTTGTACTATTACATACTTATCCCCAAAGCACGGGGCAAAAATAGGAATTTATCGGATGAAGTCTTTAAGCTATCTCAACAAATATTTCTACAAATATCGCTGGCGCTTGTTGCTGGGCATCCTGTTCATAGTCATCAACAATTATTTCAATGCACGAATACCAGTATTCATGGGGGATGCAGTTGATGTTTTACGAAATAGCGCAAATTACAACAAGGAAACCTTATTCTGGACGGCAATAACATTAGCTGGTTTAATTGTCCTTTTCAACGTCATCAAAGGATTCTTCCTCTTCTTAACACGACAAACGATCATTATTATGTCCCGTTTGATCGAATACGATCTCAAAAACGAAATCTACACCAAATACCAACAACTGGATTACACTTTCTACAAAAGTCAATCTACCGGTGATTTGATGAACAGGATTTCTGAGGATGTCGCACAAGTCCGTCAATATCTTGGGCCAGGCATCATGTACACCGTAAACTTGGTCTTTTTGTTCCCGTTTGTCAGCTATCAAATGTTCACGATCAATGCTGAACTAGCAGTTTACTGTTTGATCCCTCTCCCTCTCATGGCTGTTTTGATCTATTTTGTATCCAGTCGCATGTCGCGTTTGAGCAAAGAAGTTCAAAAAGAGCAATCCCGCTTAAGCACGATCGGTCAGGAGACTTTTTCCGGTATTCGGGTGATCAAAGCTTACATTCAAGAGCGACATACGATCAATAAATTCGGTGACAGCTCAGATACTTATCACAGTAAAACCATGCGCTTGGTGAAAACCAATGCCTTGTTCATGCCGACAATCTCCTTGTTGATTGGATTTGCAACTTTGTTGAGTATTTACATTGGGGGCTTGTTGACAATTGATCAAGCGATTACACCTGGAAATATTATCACGTTCATTCTCTGTATTTACAACCTAACGTGGCCATTTGCAAGTGTTGGCTGGGTAACCAGCATCATCCAACGTGCAGGCGCCTCTC
>JBMLQF010000176.1:0-18007 GCA_049241705.1 Fluviicola sp.
AAGTAAGCTCCGGTTTCAAGATCAGAAGTGGAGATCTCGAATTCTGTATTACTGAATTCTTCCAATTGTCCTTCAAAGATCGTTGCTACTTTTCTTCCTGACATGTCAATCATCCAAATGCTAGTTGGCAAAGATTCTCCAACAGAAACAGATAGAACTGCTTTGTCAGTAGCCGGATTCGGATATAGATCTGCCACCAATTCAAATGCATTTTCTTCATGTACTTGTTCAGAAGATCTTGCGAATGCACCAGCACAGTTGTTCACCTCATCACAGTCACCCAATTGGTCACCATGAGCCAAATGTGCCGGTATCGCGCTTGGGCTTACACAGATCGTATGACCGTTGTGACAAACTTGCACCTTCATAATACCTGAATTACCAGCATAACAAATAACATCGATCACACATACATTCACATCATCTGTAGCAACACATCCGTTTGCATCAGTAACTTGTAATGTGTAAACAGTAGAAGTTGACGGACAAACTGTTTGAGACTGATTGGACGATACAAGATTGTTCGCTGCCAGCCAATTATAAGTATATCCTGGTGTTCCACCATTCGCAGTTCCAGATAAGTTTGTACATGCCATTGGATTATATCCAAAGTATACAGTTGCATCTTGTCCAGCATCAGCAACCAATTGAGCTGGCTGAGTCAATGTAATTGAAGTAGTTGTTGTACATCCGTTTGCATCCACCACCGTGAACGTATGCGTACCAGCACCCACAACAAAATCACCTGTTCCAGAGTAAGGAGCAGTTCCTCCATTTGCTGCAACCGTTACTGTCGTTGTTCCACCATTACAAAGAATAGCTGGAGCAGATGAGGAAGCCATAAGCAAAGTTGGCTCTGTAATAGTTACAGACGTGCTTGCTGAACATCCATTAGCATCCGTTACTTGATAAGTATATTGTCCCGCAGGAACCGTATAACTCCCTGTACCTTGATATGGAGCTGTACCACCTGTTGCATTCACAATTACTGTTGAAAGATCTCCATTACAAAGAATGGCTGTTGCCAAATTACTTGCTACAAGTGGCGTTGGCTCTGTAACTGTTATTGTTGTGGTTGTTGAACATCCGTTTGCATCAACTACATTAAACGTATGCGTACCAGCACTCACCACAAAATCACCAGTTCCAGAATAAGGAGCAGTTCCTCCATTTGCTGCAACAGTTACTGTCGTTGTTCCACCATTACATAGAATAGCTGGAGCCGAAGAACTAGCCATTAGTAATGCTGGTTCTGAAATTGTTACAGAGGTGCTCACTGAACATCCATTTGCATCTGCAATCTGATAAGTGTATTGTCCTGCAGGAACAGAAAAACTTCCAGTACCTTGATATGGAGCTGTACCACCTGACGCATTTACTGTTACCGTAGAAAGATCCCCGTTACACAAGATCACGGTTGCCGAATTACTTGCTGTCAATGGAGCAGGCTCTGTAATTGTTACAGATGTGCTTGCTGTACATCCTTTTGCATCAGTTACCTGATAGGTGTATTGCCCTGCCGGAACTATAAAGCTTCCTGTACCTTGATACGGAGCTGTACCACCTGACGTACTAACCATTACTGTTGAAAGATCTCCATTACACAAGATTGCTGTTGCCATATTATTTGCTACTAGTGGAGTTGGTTCAGTAACTTGAACCAATACGGGAATAGAAGTATTACCGAAGCTATTCATGGCAGTAATTGAATACAATCCTGCAGCAAGACCGCTAAACGTTGCATTCGAAGTGAATGCGCCTCCATTCAAGCTGTACATCAAACCACAACCTCCTGTTCCAGAAGCTGTAATTGATCCATTAGACCCACCATTACAAGAAACTGAAGTAGTAGTCGCGGTTACCTGAGGAACATCAGAAGCGGAAACATTTAATGTGAATGCTCCATTGGAAGTTTCGCTAAAGCCTTCAACAGTTAAATAATAAGTACCAACCGACAAAGTTGCTGTCATTTCAGATTGTAAACCACAAGCATCATCATTAGAAGCAAGTGTTGTACCTCCACAAACAGCTGTTGTTAAATACAAATAGGTATCCCAAGTTGCACCGCACGTAGAGAAGGTATAAGTCCCAGCACATGTAATGTCTACTTTGTATGTTCTATCTTGAGATGTACGTAAACTACAATCATTACAAGCTCCCGTTGTAGAAGAAGAAACCGAAAACTCATTGGCGAAATTAGCATCAATGGAAGCTCCGATACACGGACATGCAATGGAAATAGAACCAGTGGACCCATTTTGATCTTCATCATCTAACAAGAAATAATAAGTTTGGCCAGCATTTAAGGTAATGTTATTTGTTGCTGTACCAGATACATCATCCACATACGTCCAGCCTGTATTGTTGCAAGCTCCAACGGTTTTGTAGAAAAGATCAACCCATCCGCTTCCGTTGTTTGTTACAGTTATTGGATAAACAGCTGTAATACTCGGAGTGAACGTGTAAATCTGCTCTCCTCCAGGAGTAGCAAACGGACTTCCATATCCATCCCATGCTCCATTAGTTCCTAATGAGAAGCTTGTATTAGAGCCACAAGCGGCAATATTTGCGATCGAATTACATGGATTCGGTACTGGTGGAGCTGGAGCAACACAACAAACGCTACGAGTTCTGGAAACTGACGCCGATCCACAAGCACCGTTCGTATGTGTGTAAAAACGCACAACACCAGTGAAGTTAGCTACCCAAGTTACCCCGTTTACTCCGCTTGTTCCAAAAGTGATCAAGGTATTCGCCGCATTGTTAGCAATTGTAATGTTATCACTTGATACAGAACTGCGGAACGTATAGGTATTACCTGCAATTACACTAACTCTTGAATATTCTCCAGCCCAACCAGAAGAAGTGATCGTTTGCTGTGTGCATGAAGATCCGCAAACAGGGGTGAAACTTCCGGAAGGAAATGCCCCATAAACGGCAGATAAACATGGTGCAGCCGGTTGCGTCGGAATCACACAACAAACACTACGTGTTCTACTTGTGGTGTTGCTCGCACATGTTGCATTTGCATGCGTATAGAAACGCACTGATCCTGTAACATTAGAAGTCCAGGTTATTCCATTGACACCACCAGTTCCATGAACGATAGCCGAAGTACCTGCCGAATTGGAAATAGTGATGTAATCCGTGGTGTTCGAACTCTTGAATGTGTACACATTTCCAGAGGTAACATTCACAATAGAATACTCACCGGCCCAGCCAATCGTAGTGATAGAACCAAAACTACAACTCGATCCACAGGTTGGTGTGTAGGCAGCGGATGGATACACACCATAAACTGCACTCAAACATTGTCCTGTTACCTGATGACTAAGCATCATGGTAAGCAGGGTGATGATAAAATAAATTCTTTTCACAACCTCAATTTTTAGTTCATTTCTTCAGGAATTGAAATACCGCGAGCTTTCAGAGAAGCTTTTTTCTCTTCAAGTTCTTTCTGCTGCATTTCGGGAGAGACAGGCGCCTCGATAGATTCCTCCGTAATAGGCAAACCAGCCGCTTTAGCACGAACGATCTTCAACTCCTGTTCTTTCGCTGCTGATTCAGCGTTACGTGAGGCCTCCTGAGCTTCAATCCAAGCTGTTTTCTCTGCTTGATTCTTAAATTCGGGCACTGCCTGTGTCGACGGCTGGCCGGACATTTTGCTGTACTCCTGTGGATGACTTTTTATCCACTCGGTTTTTTCGGCCTCCGACTGAAACTCAGGCATAGTATTTTCCTGCGCGTACAGAAATCCACCTCCGAGAGTCATGAAGCCAAAGATCATTAGACAACTTTTCATAAGCTTTGTTTTTTATAGTTGAACACAGCTTAACCAATTGCATGCCTATTATCAAATGCTCCTGTTTACGGACGTTTCAGAAAATCAACGATGTGAAAAGTGTTTAAAATCGGGAATAATTTTTCCCAATTTGGGGAATTTTAAGCATGTTGAATTTCACCATCTGGAACGAGGTCTTCACCCTGCATCCGCAAATAAAGCTGGATCAGTGCCACAACATCCTTTTCACAGTAAGTTGCAATTCGTGGAAGATCATTCTCTTCATGGTAAACACGAGCTACATCGGCCCCGGAAATGTCATCTTTTGGAGTTGGTATCTTAAACACATGGCAAAGCAATGCCAAGGAGGTATACGCTTTGTAATCACCAAACTTCCATAATTCCATGGTATCGATGTGCAATATTTCCCAAGGTTTCTTTCCTGCCAAATCCAAAATGTTTGGCAATCGGATGCCGTGGATCAACATTCTTCTGCAAATGAAGGGGAAATCGAATTCTTTCGCATTATGACCACACAAGCGGTGGTATTGGGTATTGTAATTATCTTCTAACAAACGCGCAAATTGACGCAATAAGGTTTCTTCGTCATCATGTGCAAAGGACTTGACACGAATCGTTCTTCCGGTTACTGATGATCTAACGAAACCAACGGAAATACAAACGATCTTACCGAATTCAGCATAAATTCCTGCGCGATCGCGGTAAACATCCGCCTCTCTTTTTTCATCGGTCAAAAAACGAGCATTCTTTGCATCAAATAAATGAGCAGTGGCTTCATCCAAGTCGTGATAATGATACGTTTCAGGTACTGTTTCAATGTCTAAGAACAAAATTTTGTCAAGCTGTACGTCAAGCATAATGTATTGTTTTCCATTTAAGTTAATGAAAAATATTCCCTCATTCCTAATGATCAACCGAAAAAAATCACCAAAAATTTGGCTTTACAAAGAAAAGGAATTCTATTCCTTATTTTTGTAAAAAAAGTATGGCAGAGTCCTTACACATATCAGGAGAATCCAAAGAGGCAATCTACCGGGAGTTAATTCCGCAGATTCGTGCCTTGCTGACCGGCGAACCCAATGTAACGGCCAACCTTGCAAATGCATGCGCGGCTTTGAAGGAAGCATTTGATTTCTTCTGGGTGGGATTTTACCTCGTTGAGGGCGAAGAATTAGTACTCGGTCCTTTTCAGGGTCCAATCGCCTGCACGCGGATCAAACCTGGAAAAGGTGTTTGTGGAACTGCATGGATACAAAACGAAACTATCGTTGTTCCCAACGTAGATGAATTTCCCGGACACATCGCTTGTTCCAGCTTGTCTAAAAGTGAGATCGTTGTTCCGATCGTTCACGGCGGGAATGTTGTCGGTGTATTGGACGTCGACAGTAAAGAACTGAATGATTTTGATCAAACGGATGCGCAGTATTTAACCGAATTATGTCAATGGCTAGGAACTACTTGTTTTGGATAGGACTCTTTCTTTCGAGTTGTGCGCAGGTTGTTCCGCTATCCGGAGGCAACAAGGATATCGTTGCTCCACATGTGCTTGACCAAAATCCTGCTCAAGGAAGTACCAACACGAATTGCAGTTCAATCACCTTGGAATTTGACGAATATATCAAACTCCAGGACCCGGCAAATACAGTCAGTATGAGTCCGTCAGTTGGTGATTTAACATGCACCCAAAATAAACGAAAAGTCACTATTTCCTGGAACGGAACCTTGGCCGAGAACACCACCTACATTTTACAACTGAATGGAACTGTTCGCGATGTAAACGAAGGCAATGATTCCATCATGCAACTTGTTTTTTCAACCGGAGCCCAAATTGACAGCGCAAGCACAGCAGGCATAGTGATCGATGCGTTTACAAATGAGGCCGTGCAAGGTGCTACGGTAGGATTGTATCTTCCCGGTAGTGATCCCTTCAAAACTGCACCGCAATACGCCGCTAGAACGAACTCCAAAGGCGAGTACCACTTCAACTATTTGAAAAATCAGCCCTATCGCTTGTTTGCGTTCTTAGATCGCAATAAGAACCAAGAGGTAGACCCGGATGAAACGATCGCTTTCAACCAAGACCCCATTACGGTGACCGATACGTTGCAGCAAGATTTGCGCATATATTTGCCTGATAATACATCTAAAAAAACACGCGTTCAACCAATACTACCTGGAATCATGGCTGTTTCCGGCTATCACATTGCAGATCAAAACATCCGTATCAATGGAATGGAACTTAAACCAGCAAAGACCATTACAACAGATTCTGTGTTAGTGAAACTCCCCGAATTGATCGAATCTCTGACGCAAGTAATTGTTGGTAAAGATACCTTGCAACGAAACATACAACCCAAAGAACGCCTTAAGCCTGCAGCTATTCGTATGTCCAGTAAGAACATTCTGGCTACACGCGACTCGCTTGTTTTCTCCATGAATCTAATCGCTAACAACTTAGACGCTGATAAGATCCAGCTCCTGACGAGTAAAAATGAACCCCTTGCTTTCAATACCCAGATCAAAGGAGATCAATTGATTATTTATCCTTCGACACCAGCGAGCGGTGCATTAAGAATTCACTTTGATCGAAACGCTTTGAGTGATGGTATTAGCATGACCGACAGTTGTACTTTCGCTGTTCAATATTTGGCAAAAAACGAACTGGCTACTCTGGAGCTTGACGCATCTGTTTTGACCGGAGCTTATGTTATAGAGTTGTTAGAAGGACAAAAAGTGATTGCCACACGCATCAAGAAATCCGAAGAGAACAAGGTGACCTTTGAAGGATTGGTTCCCGGTAATTATTCCTTAAGATGTATTTCTGATACCAATGGAAATGCAAAATGGGACTCCGGAAGCTATCCTGACACGCAAGCGGAAAACGTTTTGCGATTCCCGATCCGTCAGAAATTAAAAGGCAACTGGATCGTTGAAGAAGTGCTAAAAATCGAATGATGAATAACGAGGCCAAGATCCGCAATGCATTCAGCCGATGGAAAATTCTCCTGGCTATTGCTTTTGGATTGTCGGTTAGCATCGCACTTCTCATCTACACCTTCAATCAAGAGGAATTTAAACAGGTTAAAGCGGGTACCGGGACCCATATTTGGACCGACCTGAACAACAACGGTATCGTTGATCATACAGGTGTTCCAGAATTCAAACAGCAAGCGGGAGGAGATTACTCCTTGCGATCAGCGTGGGAAATACTCAGTGACATTGATTGGTCGGCAAGTACTTTCTTCTGGCTGTTCATGGCAATTGTTGGAATGGTAGGTCGAGATGCCGCCTACATGTGGCGCATTCGCATCCTGACGCATCAAGAACTGAGTTGGCGGCAAACATTTTCCGTGATCATGCTCTGGGAATTTGCCTCAGCACTGGCGCCTGGTGTTGTAAGCGGGGCAACTGTGGCCATGTTCATCCTCAATCGCGAGCGCATCGCAATGGGAAGAGCTACAGCGATCGTAGTGATCACCGCATTCTTCGATAACTTATTCTACGTCGTCATGATCCCTCTGGTGGTTGGGATCGTTGGAACTGCTTCTTTGTTTCCTACAACTATTTCAGACTCGAATGCAAGCACCGTTTTTTGGACCGGCTATGGAATCTTCACTGCTTTATGTCTCCTACTTTATCTCAGTATCTTTCGATTCCCGAATCTGATCAAACGGATCCTAGGCTTTGTATGTTCTTTTCCACTTTTAACTCGTTGGAAAGAAACTGCTTTGAAAACCGGTGATGAAATTGCCACAACCGCGCGGATCATGCGTCAAGAAAAGGGGATCTTTTGGGTCAAAACTTTTGTGGCAACCTGTGCTTCTTGGACGTCCCGTTTTTTAGTCATCAATTTTATCCTGCAAGCATTCTTGCACTTAGGCTTGTTGCAACAACTACACGTGCTCTCCAAACAATTCGTCCTGTGGATGTTCTTGCGTGTTTCGCCAACCCCCGGTGGGAGCGGTGTAGCGGAATGGGCATTTGGAGAATTAATGTCGGATCTGACCACCTCCTTCATTCTTTTGGGAGCGATGGCCGTGATCTGGAGATTGATCAGTTACTTCCCCTATCTGCTGATAGGAAGTTTTATCCTTCCGAGGTGGCTGAAACGAAAAAATTGATTTTCCGATAGTTTCCGCTGAAAACGCACGTAGTTTCAATTAAATAAGCTATCTTTGCTGCCCCAAAGTGTTATCCTGAAAGGAAGATGCACTGAAAGGTAAATTAAACAGGTATGTCATACGGAGTAAAAATCTTTGCCGGACGAGCATCTCTAAAACTAGCGGAACAAGTTGCGCACAAGTTTGGAGTGTCGTTGGGTGATGTGAAAGTACAGGAATTCAGTGATGGCGAATTTCAACCATCTTTCGAAGAAACTGTGCGTGGTCAAGATGTATTCATTGTACAATCTACCATGCCTCCTTCCGATAACCTGTTTGAATTGTTGTTGATGGTGGATGCTGCGAAACGCGCTTCTGCTCGTAAGATCATCGCTGTTATTCCTTACTTCGGCTTTGCCCGTCAAGACCGCAAGGACAAGCCAAGAGTTGCCATCGGTGCTAAATTGGTAGCCAACATGTTGGAGGCAGCAGGTGTGAATCGCGTTATGACCATGGACTTGCATGCTGACCAGATCCAGGGATTCTTCGAAGTTCCTGTTGACCATTTGTTCGCTTCAACCTTGTTCTACAACGAAATGAAGCGTTTGGACACGGGCAACCTGATCATGGCAGCACCAGATGCAGGTGGTGCAAAACGCGCCAACTCGTATGCTAAGAAATTGAATACCGGATTAGCGATCTGTCACAAACACCGCAAAAAAGCGAACGAAGTAGCTGAAATGACGGTGATCGGTGATGTGGAAGGCAAAGACGTGATTCTGATTGACGATATGTGTGACACGGCAGGCACATTGACCAAATCTGCTGAACTATTTATGGAAAAGGGAGCGAAAAGTGTGCGCGCTTTCTGTACACACGCAGTGCTTTCCGGACCGGCTTACGACCGCATCAACAATTCGGTATTGACCGAGTTGATCGTAACCGATACGATTCCATTGAAACAACAAAGCGATAAGATCCGGGTGATCTCTGTTGCGGATCTGTTCGCCGATGTCATTGACAAACTCGTGAAGAACGAATCCATCAGTACGCATTTTATAATCTCATAAATAAACACAAATGAAAGTAGCACAATTGAGCGGTTCGCCTCGCGCGAACGTAGGGAAAAAAGATGCTAAAGCGTTGAGAGATGCAGGACAAGTTCCTTGCGTTCTTTACGGACAAGGCACGCAAACGCATTTCTCTGTAAAAGACATTTCTATCGAGAAATTAGTTTACAATCCGGATGTTTTCCAATTCGAATTGGATGTTGATGGTAAGAAAACCAAAGCGATCATCCAAGAGATCCAACAACACCCGGTTACTGATAAAGTTATGCATGTTGACTTCTTGGAGTTGGATGACAAAAAACCAGTTAAAGTTGCTTTGCCAGTTCGTTTGACAGGTTCATCTCGTGGTGTAATGGCCGGAGGTAAATTGATGCAAGTTTTCCGTCGTTTGAAAGTAATTGGTTTGCCTGGAGAATTGCCAGATGCAATTACTATTGACATCACGAAATTGCGTATCGGACAATCTGTTCGTGTAGGTGATTTGGAAACAGGAGGTTTGAAATTTACAGATGCTAAGAACGCTGTAGTTGTAGCTGTTAAAATGGCTCGTGGTGCTTCTAAAGCTGCTGAAGTTGATGACGAAGACGAAGAGTAATCTTTTTCAAGAAATAGGATCCCGGTCGATTGGCCGGGATTTTTTTGCATTAAAAAAGCCGAACATTACTTCGGCTTTTTTTGATTTAGGTAAGTAGGCTCTAATATCTAGAGTCTTTTATTTCGTGTGACACAACAAAGATGCTATTTTGTTCACAACCCTAACAGCCTACTTATCCCAACTGTATATCTTGATTTCTGAATGGTAAGATTCAATTTTTACAATTACAGTATTAATGCTTGATCAGCTGCTTTGTTTTACTTACACGACCGTCTTGCTCCACCAAGGTCAGATAATAAACTCCCGACGACCAAGCGCCAGTTGAAACAACGATTGCCTGTCCCGAGATTGGATAAACACCCACCTTGGATCCCTTTTCATCCAAACAGATCAAGGTACCCGTCATTGGTCTTTCCCAGTTCACAACCACTTGATCTTTGGTCGGATTTGGGTAGATCGACCAATCCATTTCAGCTATTTCCAATCCGGCTCCTCCGATGACAACAATCGTCTGATAACTCGTATCTGCGGGACATGAATTATTCGCAGCGATCAACTCCACGGAATAGGTCCCGGATGTGCTGTATTGATGCCATGGATTCACATCCTGACTGCTCGTACCATCACCAAAATTCCATAAATAACCATTGGCATTTTGAGAACCATTGGAACACGTCAGAATCGCACTTGGTAAATACAAGGTATCCGCATTAACTGCAAATGCCGCGACATTCTGCTGACTAACCTGAACAGCTACTTGCTGTTGGATTGTATCCACTCCACCAGGTCCTGAAACGATCAATTCAACGGTGTAGGTACCACTTGTCGGATATATCACTTGCGGATTCACAACGGAGCTGCTTGCCGGACTTCCACCCGGAAAAGACCACGCGTAGCTCGTTGCATTTACAGACGTGTTTTGAAAATCAATGGGTGTTCCTGCGCACACGAACGTGTTTGTACTATTGAAAGCAGCAATTGGAGGATCTGTTGGCGGAATAACCAACTGTCCATTCGATGAAATGACCGCCGACAACAAGCCAGCGCCATTCTCAACCCGCACATTCACATAATAGGTTGTACCCTGCGATAAATTCAAACCGTTCAAAGCAAAACTCGTATTCCAGTAATTATCTGTCCAGTTCACCACATCGGTTGTTCCAGGCGCAGTTCCCACTGAAACCCAGTAACGCGCCACGTCAGAATTCGGATCTGAACCGGCATCCCAATTCGCTTCGATCAAATTGTTGTTCGTCGTCGTTGTTATATCCGCTCCTGTTCCATCATGCACATACGTTGGTGCAATGGGCGCTGTCCAGTCAACAAACACATCTTCAAAATCCAGAGCAGACAAATTCGTGGCACTGTCCTGAACGATACTTTTGATGCGCCCGGCAGCAGTTGTTGGATTGACACTTTGATAACGCAACATTTCTGTTGTACCCACCGTAACGTTCACACTCGTTGCGCGCGAACGATATACTTTCAAGTTGTTTACCGCATAATTACAGTTTCCGCTTCGGAATGACAGGTAATTTCCTCCGGCAAGCGGCGTTGGATCTGTCCAGGTAGTCACTTGAACATTCTCCACATACACCTGATGCTTTCCGGAAATGCGGTCGTAGATCACTTTGAAATCATACCACGTACCTGCGACAAAATTGTAAGCTACTTCATTTACGAGTGTGAAGACATCGTTCGTCACTTCGTAGAGTTGCACTTTATCATCGTCCAAACGAAAAAACACGAAGTAGGAATTTCCGCGATTGGTCAAGGTTGGATCCGAACAGAAATAATGCAATCCGGCACGGCGATTCGTTCCCGCTCCGTCTAATTTTCCGGCCCAGTGGTATAAATAACGATTGCTCAAAGAATGATCGATTCCTGCCCATACATTGGTGTTTCCATTCGCTTCATCACTCTGTACCAAATAACCACCGTTCAAGCCCCAGGTTCCCACTTGCGTTGTCCAATCCGCATGTAGCGCAGCTTGATCGAAATTGTCGCTGAAGAAGCCTTTTGTGGCGTTGGCGCGCCAATCGCTGCCGTCGTAATCCAAGACTTGGTAATACGCCTTTTCGATCCCACTTCCTCCTTGGTTATCCGAATCTGTAAACGCCGCAGTAAACGCTTGTGTCACCCAAGTAGTGGGCGCACTAATCGCAGTCGTTGGGGCAGTGGCATCTACCGGGGTTGGTGTTTGGATCACACTCGACCATGTCGCTTGCCAACCTGCGGCAGTCGTTGCACAATCGCTGCGGAATTCGATCAACAGGGATCCTCCGGTAGCTGTGATCGTACCCGGAGACGTTGTTCCGGTGTAGGTGCCGATCAGTGGCGAAGCTGTTGTAGCTCCGTTGTAGATGTACATGTAATCCCAGTTCGCTTCGAGATTAAAACTGCTGAAGGTCAAGGTCACTGAACTGGCATAAGGCGGTTGTATCAAGGTAAAGTAACGCTGATCATCACCATAATTCGCTCCTGTCCCACCGGTATCCATGAACGAACCTGTTGCTGTAGTAACAGTTGTCTGACTTGGAGTATTATTGATCAATTGGTAATATAAGGCCCAGTTCCAGTTTATTCCCGGATCGGTATGCGTTTGATTCGGATAATGTTGGTGTCCTTTGATCTTGATGCAAGAACCCAGAACGTTCGATCCGGAAGTAGCTGTTCCTGAAAAAGTGCGTAATGGATTGATCCCATATCCACTTTGACACACATCGCGTGACAAAGCCGCTGAAGCGTTATACATCGCTGTGGTGTACCAACTAGCCTGACTTACATAGCCTTCGTGTTCGTAACCGATCGTGTACGGATTCTCGGAGCCCACGTGCCATGCTTTGTTTGCTTCGTTCACCATTTGGGTCACCTGCCCATCACTGGAACGCAACACGTAGTGATACGAAACATTTGAATTGCAATTCTGTGACCACGAGATCGCACCCGCATACGTTCCCTGAATGGTGTGGACGGTAATGGCCGAAATTGCTGTACCGCTGCGAGAACTGAAATTGCACGACGGAGCGGGATTCCAAATAGCAGGGCCGTATTCCGTCGATTTCAATTGTTGGGTCTCCGGCACAAAAGCCACACTACCCGCGTAGATATTGGTAGGCGTGAAAATTACCTTAGGCGCAGAAAGTACCGCTAAATTCGCCGATCCAAAAACCTGCTCTAAGTTGAATTGATAGTTCGGGAAACCAAATTGAGTGGCATTATCCGCTTTATTCAAAAAGCGGAACAATTCGTACAACTCCGACTGCAAGGCAAATTGATGCACAATTCCGGTATCAGGCAAGTAAGACAGCGCTGAAAACGCTTTCTTCATACGGATCGGCAGGGGATCACCGTACGATTCTTGAAAAACTACCTCAAAAGCCTTCGCATATGCCAAGATCTCTTGTTGCGGCTGCATGCGGATCTGAACTTGAGAAATTCCCGATAGATCAGCCACCTTTCGCATGTTCGAACGGAAGAAATGTTTCCCATTCTGAACCATTCCCAAATACCCATAAGATTTAGGAAGACCACTGCACGACTCCAATTCCGCATCTGTTAAATAGGCGAAACGCGTTTGCGTAAATGACACAGCTTCCAATACTCCGCGTGGAACTTGCGGACAGGCTTGATAGGCTTGTTGACATGCAGACAAGAATGGTGCGTCTTGAGCAGTACTAAAAAATCCGATGAAAAATGTGATAAGTAACCCGTAGCAGTACTTCATACGATTGCAGTTTGCCACAAAATAACGAAATCAACGCTCCACTTACAAGGGAAAAAAAAGTAAAATGATTTAGTAGCTGCCTGTTTTACAAGGACTAAGACAATTTATCGCTCAGGATCTTCATTTCGATCACCGGCGAGATCTTTTCATACAAAATGTTGTTCACCGCTTCCAAGATCGGCATCTCTACCTGATACTTCTTATTGATCTCGGCCAAACACTTCGTAGCGTAATATCCTTCTGCGATCATTTCCATTTCCAATTGCGCCGATTTCACCGAGTAGCCCTTCCCGATCATGAATCCGAAAGTACGGTTGCGCGAGAATTTGGAATACGCTGTCACGAGCAAATCGCCCAAATAGGCACTCGTTTTCACGTCGCGGTGGATCGGACTTACCTCATCGATGAAGTTTTCGATCTCCTGAATGGCATTTGAGATCAGTACCGCCTGGAAATTATCGCCGTAGCCCAAACCGCTGCAAATTCCCGAAGCCAAGGCGTAAACGTTCTTCAAAACCGCTGAATATTCCGTTCCGAAAAGGTCGTCTGAAACGGTGGTTTTGATGTAGCGACAAGCCAACCAATTTGCCATGTGATCCGCAATGCGCTCACTTTGACAAGCCACGGTCAGATACGACAAGCGTTCCAAGGCAACTTCTTCCGCGTGACACGGACCACAAATGATCCCGATATCCTTGTAAGGCGTACCGAAAGTTTTGTGAAAGAAACGCGCCGGGATAGCATTGTATTCCGGTACAATTCCTTTTACTGCGGAGAAAACGATCTTTCCTTTGAACAAGTCTTGGGAAACGCCTTCGAATAATTTCACCAAAAATGCCGATGGCGTTGCGATAATCAATACATCCGAGCGTTCGATGATCTCCGTCAAATTGGAAGAAACATGCACCTTATCCAGGTTGAACTCCACAGATTGTAAATAAGTAGGATTGTGACGATACTTGCGCACATGCTGTACCGCTTCTTCATTCCGCATGAACCAATTCACTTGCTCCAGGTTGTTGCAAAGAATCTTCACCAGCGCAGTAGCCCAGCTACCGCCACCAATGACACCCACCGATTTCATGCGTTTATTCATCGGCTCAAAGATACTATAAATTCATGTTGTGTAACCGAGAATGGAGGAAATGCTAACCGTTTTGAGGTCAAACATCTGAGTTTTAAAATTTCCAAAATCAACTATTCCTTCTATCTTTGCACCAAATTTTGCACAGATGTCTGATTCTTCTCGCATATCTACAGAACGCGCACCGAAACCGGTGGGATTGTATCCGCATGCCCGCAAGGTGGGGAATTTATTGTTCTTATCTGGTGTTGGACCGCGCACAGCTGGTTCCGATGCAACTGATTCCGCAGTTCCGGGATTGAAATTGGATAAAAACGGCAACTTCATCGAATTCGATTTCGAAGCACAGTGCCGCAGCGTGTTCGACAACGTGCGCATCATTTTGGAAGAATCCGGTTCTAGCTGGGATAAATTGGTAGACGTGACGGTGTTCTTGGTGAACATGAAGCGCGACTTCCATACCTACAACCGCATTTACGCCGAGTATTTCAAAGACAATTTGCCGTGCAGAACAACTGTAGAGATCAACTCCTTACCGACGCCGATCGCTATTGAATTGAAGTGCATTGCTACCATCGATTAATTAACACATTATGTTCGCATTTATCATTCGCAGTGTCCTGTTTTTGGGCATCTTATTCTTAACCGTATTTTCTTTCGCAACCGGATATTGGGGTTGGGGAATCACCTTGATCTTGCCGTTAATCATCGTGGGAGCTACGTTCATTTACAATGAAAATTTGGCTTTTGCCTTGAACCACATGCGCACCGGAAACCAAGAGAAAGCTGCACGTGCGATCAACCGTATCACACATCCTGAATTCTTGCCAAAACGCCAGCATGCTTACGTGATCTACATGCAAGCTTTGTTGAATGCACAATCATTTCCACCGGCACGTTGCGAGCAATTGCTACGCAAAGCGATCGGGATGGGCTTGAAGCGTGGACACGACAAAGCGATGGCGCGCATGCATTTGGCTGGGATCTGTGTACAAACAGGTCGTCGTCCGGAAGCGGTTCAATTGTTGGCTGAAGCGAAGAAAATGGACGACAGCGGCATGTTGAAAGAGCAGATCAAAATGATGCAAGGGCAATTGCAGAACGCACCTTCTAAAAATCAAATGCGCATGGCGCAAATGATGGGTGGACGCAAGAAGATGCCGCGCATGCGTTGATCATGAAGGTTTACGCTTCTTTTCCTGAGAATTACGAATTGCTGGATGCCGGCGGCGGTCTCAAACTCGAGCGCTGGGGTGAGGTAATCACTATCCGTCCGGAACACCAAGCTTATTTTAAATCCGGTTTGCCGTTCACCGAATGGCGTTCCATGGCGCATGCTGAATTTGTTCCTGTTTCAGAAGGATCACTGCAAGGTCACTGGAAGAAACTGCAGGATACTTGTCCGGATGAATGGAACTTTCCTTCCGGCGCGTGTACCTTCCACCTCGCATTGACCTCTAACAAACACGTGGGCTTGTTCCCCGAGCAAAACGTTCACTGGCAGGAATTGCTGCAACTGAACACCGATCATTGTTTCCTGAATTTGTTCGCCTACACGGGTGCGGCTAGCTGTTATGCCCGTTCTACAGGAGCGCACGTCACACAAGTCGACTCGGTAAAAGCCATGAACGAATGGGGCAAGCAGAACATGGAATTGTCGGGATTTTCCGACATCCGTTGGTTGCACGACGACGCCTTAAAATTCGTAGAGAAAGAATTGAAGCGCGGCAATTTGTACGACGTGATCCAAATGGATCCACCGGCATGGGGCATGGGAGCGAAGCGCGAGAAATGGAAATTGGAAGACCTGCTTCCGAGTTTACTCGACAAAACCTTACAACTCCTGGCACCGGGCGGTTTATTGATCGTGAACACCTATTCCCCGAAAGTGCGCCAAAAAGAATTACAACAACTCGTTGCACCTTACCAAAAAAGCGTTGAGTCTATCACCATCACTGAATTGTGGATGAAAACGAACACCGGCAAAGAGCTATTTTACGGGGACTTTTTGAAGGTGAGGAAGTAATGGTGCAAGCTTTTCACCTAAAGCCGAACCAAAAAAGACTACCTTGAAATAATCTGTATATAATTTGAGTTTTTGTGTTAGTTTTGTTGAAAATCTTAACAATGCGACTACTACTTACTATCCTACTCATCTCAGCGACATATAGTTGCAATACCAGCAAGGAAACGCAGAAAGCGTCTAATGCACCAACCACCAGCGAACAAGGCAACCCAAATGGTTCCCGATCACAAACCGCTTCGAAACAACAACAGTTATCGAAGCCTAAACAGTAAACTAAACAAATACATATGAAAAGAACACTACTATGTGGGTTTCTTTCATTGAGTACTTTATTTGCACTTCAAGCAAATGCTCAATTGACAGAAACTTTTGACAACTTCACCACCGCCACTACTACCAATGGCTGGACTTTTCAAAACTTAAGCACACCTGTTGGAACAGCAACATGGCAAGCAGGACTTGCCGGCGGTGTATTTCCAGGTCAAACGAATGATTTTATTGCTGTTAACTACAATTCAGTAGCAGGAGCAAACACTATTTCAAACTGGTTGCTATCTCCTCAACTAACGTTAGCGAATGGGGGTGTGATCACGTTTTACACCAGAACCGTAGATGCACCGGCTTTTCCAGACAGATTACAAGTGCGTTTAAGTACAAATGGAGCTAGCACCAATTTAGGTGGAACCAATGCTTCCGTTGGAGATTTCACAAATTTGTTGTTAGATATTAATCCCACATTAACTACAACAGGTTATCCAAATACTTGGACGCAATACACCATTACTATTTCCGGATTGGCAGGACCCGTTTCAGGGCGTATTGCTTTCAGATATTTCGTGCCTAACGGTGGTCCTACGGGAGCGAATTCTGATTACATTGGAATTGATCAGTTTGTCTATAATCCACCTGCAACGCCAAATTTAGCGGTTGCAAATCCGGTTTCAGATTACACGAACATTCCATTATCTCAAGCTGCTGCAATGCCATTGACTGCGCAAGTAAGCAATATCGGGAGCGCCTCATCTCCGGATGCAACATTGAGTGTTCGCGTTTTCCAAGCTCCAAACTACACAACACCTATTTACACAGCTAGTAGCGCTCCGACTGCAATTGTAAATGGAAATTCTTCTGTCCTTTCGGCTGGTTCGTATACGCCAACTGCAGTAGGAACTTACCGATTCCAGTATATTTCCAATGGTACAGGAAATACGATCAACGCTAGCGATACAACAACCTACGATTTCGACATCACAAACAACGAATACGCTAGAGATAATGGCGTTATAGTGGGAACATTGGGCATTGGAGCTTGTAGTTCCACTTCACCTGGAACTTTAGGTAATAAGTTTACTATTTACTCGGATGTAACAGTTGATTCAGTTAAAGTTTCATTCCAACCAACTTCATTCGGTGACTCTACGCGCGTTTACATTTATAACGTTGCGGGTGGTGTGCCAACAACCTTGATCGGAACTACGGATTCGTATACTTTTCAATTGAGTGATGTAGGATCACAAGTGGATCACTACTTCCATGCTACAAACATGTCTGGAAATCCATTGATCCTAACATCGGGTGAATACCTGTTTGCTTCCGTTGAATA
>JBMLQF010000177.1:0-15326 GCA_049241705.1 Fluviicola sp.
AGGTGTGCCGCTAAACGATACAAGCACCATGCGCGACTAAAGTTCAATCCGTCCACATGGACTAGTTTTCCGTCTGTTCTGTCGAGTACCTTTCCAGGTATTAATTGAAATTTCTTGGAAGTTATTTCCGGAAGGAACTGCTTGAGCCATTTCTGAAAAGTGGATCGATCAAGAACACGTTGCATGAGGTCGATCTCCTCGAGGGTGCCAGACAAAAAATCGTAGCCGCTCGGTTCAAATTGAATCGGGGATTTCGCATCCTTGAAATAAAAGTCGATTGATCGTTGTTTGATCAATTTCAAAAAGGTCGTGTCCTTGGTATGCATGGCATAATCATGTGCGAAGGTCAAGCCAAAGGCAGTGTTGGTGTGTTCGCCTGATCGGATCGGGTACACCAGTTTAGGAAGATAGTCTTTGTAGGACTTTACGATGTGTTCCGTAAGCGGTCGCAAGGCATTGGCGCATTGCTTGCCGGTTGGAGAGTCCCAGGCGTCTAATTCCATTTGCAATTGAAGTATCCACGCCCAGCCATACGTGCGTTCAAAAGATCCGTTGTGTTTTGTGCTGAAAATAGAAAGCTCTTGCTGGATCTTCTCAGGAGTGAATTGCTCCAATAGTCTCTTAGAGATGTGGGAATTACTGTCAAGTTGCGGAAATTGTTTGATCAAATGCACGATCAGCCAATGTCCGTGTACGGAAGAATGCCAATCGAAGCACCCGTAAAAAGTAGGATGGAGCTCGTGGGGCTCTTTTACTTGTTCAGATTGATTGAAAACGATGGCAATCTTATTCGGATATTCCTGATTCAAACATTTTAATGGAAGTTGGATCAATCGTCGGGCTTGTTCGAGTTGAAGTTCTTGCGCATGCGCGGCACAAATGATCTGAAGTGCAGTTAGGAATGCAAATAACTTTTTCATAGCACCAATTTACGGAAACTTCCCAGCAACTGGAATACTCTGGCTAAATTTGAATCATGGAATTGCGGAAGATCATACATATTGATATGGATGCATTTTATGCTTCGGTAGAACAGCTGGATAATCCGGAATTGCGCGGCAAGCCTGTTGCAGTTGGTGGAAATGAAGATCGTGGTGTAGTCTCCGCTGCCAGTTACGAAGCAAGGCAGTTCGGTGTGCGCTCGGCGATGTCCGGCGTGTTGGCTGCTAGAAAGTGTCCAGGATTGATCTTTGTGCGACCAAGGTTTCAACGTTATTCCGAAATTTCGCAGCAAATTCGAGCTATCTTTTATGATTACACCGACTTGGTGGAGCCGCTAGCTTTGGATGAAGCGTTTTTGGATGTGACGCACAATAAGAAAGGAATTCGATCCGCCAGTATGTTGGCCTTTGAGATCCGGAAACGAATTTGGGAGGAATTGGGTCTGACAGCATCTGCGGGAATCTCCATAAATAAGTTTACGGCAAAGATCGCGTGTGATGTGAATAAGCCAAACGGGCAATTGACGGTCCCGCCAGTGGATGTGCAGGAATTTCTGGATAAGTTACCCATTGAAAAGTTCTTTGGGGTGGGTAAGGTGACGGCAGAGAAATTCCGGAAGCAAGGGATTTTTACCGGTAAGGACCTGCGCAATCGACCACTTGCATTTTTGACGAATAATTACGGGAAACAAGGACAGCATTTTTACGATATCGTTCGTGGAATTCAATCCAGCCCTGTTATTCCAGCCCGTTTACGCAAAAGTGTGGCTGCAGAGAATACTTTCTCGCGAGATCTGATATCTGTTCGCCAACTATTGGAAGCATTGGAGAAGCAATGTGAGGAGCTGGAGAAACGATTGCAGAAATCGGATACAAAAGGAAAAACAGTTACAGTAAAGATCAAGTTCGCTGATTTTACCCAGCAGACCAGGAGTAGGACAGTTCCGAACGCTTTGGGAACGTATGCTGAGATCTTTCCGATCGCTGAGTCTTTGTTGTTGCAAGAACCCATTGAAGAGCCAGTTCGCTTGCTTGGCGTATCGCTGAGCAAACTGGATGGCGAAGAAGAACAAAAAGATGAGGTTCAGTTAACCTTAGAATTTTAATTTTGCACCATTCTATTTCAGGCGATTGAACGTTGGAGCGCCGGTTCCATGTGATTTCTTTAAAAATCGCTTGTTAATAAAAAATAGAGTTTCTATCTTTGCACCCCCAAATTGGGAATATTGTCTTATTTAAAAATTGAAAAGTAGTGGATACTTTAAGTTACAAAACTGTGTCTGGCAACAAGGAAACCGCAAATAAAAAGTGGTTGTTGGTAGACGCTGAGGGCCAAACTGTTGGTCGCTTGGCAAGTAAGGTAGCGAAGTTGGCACGTGGTAAACACAAGACTAACTTTACTCCTCACGCAGACTGTGGCGATAACGTGATCGTTATCAATGCAGCGAAAGTTTCGTTCTCAGGAACTAAACTAGTAGATAAAGAATACGTTCGTTACACTGGATATCCAGGAGGACAACGTTCATTGACAGCTCAAGAGTTGTTGGAGCGTAACCCTGCTCGTGTAATTGAGAAAGCGATTAAAGGTATGTTGCCGAAAAACAAATTGGGCCGTGCTATCTACACAAACATCAAAGTGTATGCTGGTACTGAGCACAATCATGACGCGCAAAAACCTGAAGTAATTAATCTTGACTCAATCAAATAAGGATATGGAAGTAGTAAACGCATTAGGAAGAAGAAAGACTTCAGTTGCTCGTGTATACTTGACAAAAGGTACAGGTAAACTGACGATTAATAAACGTGATTACAAGGAGTTCTTCCCAGTAGCAATTTTGCAAGGAAAAGTTGAGCAACCATTCAGTTTAACTGATACGTTGGGTCAATACGATGTAAAAGTAAATGTTGCTGGTGGAGGAGTTAACGGTCAAGCGGAAGCTGTTCGTTTGGGTATCTCTCGTGCATTGGTAGAAGTTTCTGCTGATTTCAAACCATTGTTGAAAGCTGAAGGTTTGATGACACGTGACCCACGTATGGTTGAGCGTAAGAAGCCGGGTCAACCGAAAGCACGTAAGAAATTCCAGTTCTCTAAACGTTAATTTGGAATTTATTTGGGTTTTCCCAGATGGTTGTTTAGTATCCAAGTGTTAAAGTACCAATCGAATTTCGACCCTTTAATACTGAATTACTAGAGGAAAGTGAACAATTAAAAAAAGAAAAAAATGTCTAAAGTAAATTTTGATAGTTTGTTAGAAGCAGGTGTTCATTTCGGACACTTGAAAAGAAAATGGAACCCGGCAATGGCGCCGTATATCTTTGACGAGAAAAAAGGTATCCACATTATCGACCTTAATAAGACAATTGCACATCTTGATCAAGCTTGTGCGGCAATGAAGCAAATTGCTAAGTCGGGTAAAAAAGTTCTTTTCGTAGCAACTAAGAAACAAGCAAAGGAAATTATTGCTGAGAAAGTTGCAACTGTAAACATGCCATTCGTAACTGAGCGTTGGTCAGGTGGTATGTTGACAAACTTCCAAACTACTCGTAAGTCTATCCGTAAAATGGCGTCTATCGACAAAATGAAAACGGATGGTACTTGGGAAACATTGAACAAGCGTGAGCGTTTGTTCAAGACTCGTCAACGTGAGAAATTGGAGAAAAACTTCGGTTCTATCGCTGATATGACTCGTCAACCAGCTGCTATTTTCTTGGTAGATATCTTGAAAGAGCACATCGCGTTGAACGAAGCAAAACGTTTGAACATCCCTACGTTTGCAATGGTTGATACGAATTCTGATCCACGTTTGGTTGATTTCCCAATCCCAGCTAACGACGACGCAACAAAATCGATTGCGATCATCTTGGATGCAATCTGTGGAGCGATCAAAGAAGGTTTGGAAGAGCGCAAAAACAGCGGTGCTGGTAAAGACAAAGAAGAAGCTACAGAAGAAGTAGCAAAAGCTGAAGAAACAAACGATTAATTCTAACAGGATTATAAGACAATAGACAGAAGACGGAAGACTAATTGGTCTTTCGTCTTTGGTCTTAAGTCTCAGAATCTAAAAATTTATAAGAAAATGGCAATTACAGCTGCAGATGTAAACAAATTGCGCCAGCAAACTGGTGCTGGTATGATGGACTGTAAAAATGCATTGGTTGAAGCAAACGGCGATTTCGAAGCTGCTGTGGATATCTTGCGTAAAAAAGGTCAGAAGATCGCTGCTAAACGTGGAGAGAATGATGCACGTGAAGGGGTAATCTTTGCTCAAACAACTCCTGATGGAAAAGTTGGTGTTGTTTTGACATTGAACTGTGAAACTGACTTCGTTGCTAAAAATGATAACTACCGCAACTTTGTTCAATCATTGGTAGATATCGCTTTGGCTAACTTGCCAGCTACTGCTGAAGAGTTGAAAGCGTTGAAGTACGATGATAAATTGACTATTGAGGAGAAAATTACTGAGCAAGTTGGTGTTATCGGTGAGAAATTGGATCTTTCTGGTTACGCAGTATTGCGTGGTGAAGCTGTTGTAGCTTACAACCACCCAGGAAACCAATTGGCTACTTTGGTTGCTTTGAACAAAGGAGGAGAGGCTGTTGCTGAAGCTGGTCGTCAAGTGGCGATGCAAGTTGCTGCAATGAATCCAATCGCTTTGAACAAAGACGGAGTAGATGCACGTACAATTGAGCGTGAGATCGAAGTTGGTAAAGATTTGGCTATCCAAGAGGGTAAACCAGCTGATATGGCTGAGAAGATCGCTCAAGGTCGTTTGGCTAAATTCTTCAAAGAAAATACATTGTTGAGCCAAGAGTTCATCCGCGATAACAAATTGACGGTTGAGCAATTCTTGAATTCTACAGATAACGGTCTGACTGTTACTGAGTTCAAGCGTTTGTCTTTGAGCTAATCAAACAATTGATACCATTTAAAAGCCCTGAGGATCACCTCAGGGCTTTTTGTTTTTTAAGATTACGCCCAGTTTCTTTCATCAGTAGAAATAATATTCAATCATTCATCCTATATTTGCGCAATCTTTAGTCTTATGAAATACCGTCGCATCCTATTAAAATTAAGTGGTGAATCACTCATGGGTGATAAACAATTTGGAATTGATAACGATCGTTTGAGCGTTTACGCCCGTCAGATCAAAGAAATTCACGATATGGGTGTGGAGATCGCCATCGTTATCGGTGGTGGAAATATTTTCCGCGGTGTTCAGGCCGAAGAAGGCGGTATGGACCGTACGCATGGTGACTACATGGGAATGTTGGCAACAATGATCAACTCCATGGCTTTGCAAGCAGCTCTGGAATCTGTAGGACTTCAAACGCGTTTGCAATCCGCTATCGAAATGAAAGAAATTTCTGAACCATATGTGCGCAGAAGAGCCGTAAGACACTTGGAGAAAGGTCGCGTGGTGATCTTTGGTGCAGGAACAGGAAATCCATTCTTCACAACCGATTCTGCTGCTTCTTTGCGCGCGATCGAGATCAATGCAGATGTGATCCTGAAAGGTACGCGTGTGGATGGAATCTATACGGCAGATCCAGAGAAAGATCCAACTGCTACTAAGTTTGATGTGATCTCTTTTGACGAAGCTTATGGCCGTGGTTTGAAAGTGATGGACATGACGGCATTTACCTTGTGTAAGGAAAATAACTTGCCGATCATTGTATTTGATATGGACACAGTTGGGAACTTGAAGCGCTTGCTTGCAGGTGACCAGGTTGGTACGATCGTTAGAAATTAATGCAACCAGTTAGCAATAAATTATGACAGAAGAAATTCAAATGATTTACGACGATTTCAAATCGTCAAACGCAAAATCCTTGTCGCATTTAGAAAGCGAATTGTTGAAGGTACGCGCAGGTAAAGCCACGCCATCCATGTTGCAAGGTGTAATGGTTGATTATTATGGTTCTCCAACGCCATTGCAACAAGTAGCAAACGTAACTACGATGGATGCACGAACGCTTACTGTTCAGGCTTGGGAGAAAAACATGTTGAATGAGATCGCAAAAGGGATCATGAATGCCAATTTGGGTCTTAACCCGCAGAATAATGGAGAGGTTTTGATCATTCAGATTCCGGCATTGACGGAAGAGCGTCGTAAAGATTTGGTGAAAAAAGCCAAAGCGGAAGGTGAACACGCGAAAGTTGGTGTGCGCAACCACCGTAAAGATGCTTTGGATATGGTAAAATCATTGAAAAATGATGGGCTTTCTGAAGATATGGCCAAAGATGCTGAAGGTGAGATCCAGAAGATCACGGATGCATTCATTAAGAAAGTAGACGATTTGGTGGATGCCAAAGAGAAAGATATCATGACGATCTGATGCGTTACGCTGTTGCTGTTTTGTTCCTGTTGATAGTGTTCGTTTCGTGTAAACGCGAACAACGGATGGTAAACATCATGGAGGGAAAATGGCAGTACACCAAGCTGTTGCAGAATGATGGTTCTTATGCTTATTTTTCCTCAATAATAGAATTTCAAGGGGGAGACGTTGATGATTTCAACGAACTCCCTCTTCGTTTTTATGATAGCGATACCACTGAGGGATGGTACAAGGTCAATAAAAAGGCTAGCGAGGTAGAAATCACCTTTGACGCTGTAAATGCTCCGGCAAAGACCTACAAGATCGAAGACAAGGACAAGAATTCGTTGGTGCTTAGAACGGATATTGGCGTTCTTTTTCTGGATAAGATCGATTGATCCTATCGGATCTGTTTCAAACCAACACCACCGGCATAATACAAATAGCCTTCCACACGGGTGTATCCAATTTCCTGTAAGTAATTGCAATACATTAAAACTTGCTTTTCGTGTTTAGCGGAGGCCTCTCCTGTTTTGAAGTCTAGGACGCGAACCGAATGATTGCTTACAATCAGTTTATCCGGACGCAAGCGTTCATTTTCACTGATCATGATCGTGCGTTCATCTAGCTGATCCCCGAAATGTAAAACTTCCAGTAGGGCTCGATCTTGAAAAGCCTTACCAGTCAATTCAAGCAGTTCGCTTGCATGTCTACTTTCGATCACTCCTTTTCGTATTCCGATTACACACCATTTTTCTGCTTCTTCCTGATTGGAGGCATGTTCCATCAAGTAGTGGAATTCGTTCCCCAAACGTTGTTGCTTGCTGATGCGGGAACTTTCTTCCTCTTCTGTTGATTGCAACGAGATGTCCGGAAACCAAAGTGTTTCACCCAGCGCTGTTGGTGTGAAAGAAAGGGCAGGCTGTGCATGTTCCGGTGTGATTTCCGGCTTGGAACCCAAGGTGTAATTAAAACCGGTTTCCGTTTTGCCTTCAGGATAAAGTGTGAAAAGCGATCCTATCAAATGCTCATTTAAATTGGTGCTTTCTTCTACCTTGTTTGAGGATTTCCGCTCTTTGTACTGGTGATATACGTACAAACGGTCAATTGGTCTAGTGAACGCAACGTACATCAAATTCAAAGCATCGGTGTATTTGGCAGAATTTTCGACAGTCGAAAGTTGTTCGATCTCCGGAATGATGCCGTGTTCTTTTTTCAGATTTGTTTGAACCATTCCGTCATTTAATTCCAACAAGATATTGCTTTTTTTATGGGAATTGGATTCAAACTCACAGCGTGGAATAATCACCACCGGAAATTCCAAACCTTTCGATTTATGTGCTGTCATGATCTGAATGGCGTGCTCATTATCCGGAAGAGCCACATTCGACTCTAACCCTTGTCGATCCAGTGCCGACAGAAAATTTTGAAGGTCTGGCCCCTGTTTGAGATCGAAATCATAGGCCAGATCAAGTAGTTGATGCACATACGCATTCGACAACTCATTGATTCGCGTAATTCTCAAAAAGTACTTGATAAGCGCAAAAATGGTTGGGAAGTTTCCGTAGATCAGTTCTTCAGGAAGTCCGCTCAGTTGCAAGAATTGCTTTTTATCTAATACGGTCTTGTTGTTTTTTCTGTCTAAACACTGTTCGTAAAGGTCATAAGCCCTCTCCGGTTCGAATAGTTGAAAGTAATTTTCCACGAAAAGCATTCCTAATTGGTCTTGCTGGAACTGTTGTCGCCATTTTAAGAAGCGATAGATCAATTGAACATACAGATCTGAACCAACCAATAGGGAATCAGATGAAACTACGGAATAACCTAAAGATTTCAGGTGATTCGCATAGGCATTACAGTCTTTCTTTGTTCTGCCCAAAATGCAAATATCCGTGGGTTTGTATCCATCTGCGATGCAATCTGCCACCCATAACTCCATTTCTTGAAGGTACTGATCGGTGGTTTTATCCTCGATCAGATCAAATTTTACAGTAACCAGTCCGCCATCTTTGCCACGCGGATTTTGTGAAACCTGCGCATAAAAGTCGCGGGTATTTTCTTTCAGGTTTACGCGCATGTCTTCAAAGAGTCGGTTGTTGAAGTGTACGATCTCCTTAGCAGACCTCCAATTTTCGGATAATCCTTCCATTTGACCCATGTCCCGGAAGAATTTCGATTTTTTCTCCAGGTTGTCATCGTTCTCCGGATTATAGATCCCAGGTAGACTCACAAATTGTTCGGCCACTCCATTCTTAAAGCGGTAAATACTTTGTTTCGGGTCGCCAACAATGAAATTAAAGTTGTTGCGTCCCAACGATTCATGAACAAGCGGAACCAGATTGAGCCATTGTAAGCGGGATGTATCTTGAAATTCATCCAGGAAGAAATGGGAGAATCGATTTCCTAATCGCTCATAAATGAAAGGAGCATCCTCGTCTTTCACCAAGTCCGAGATCAATTTATTGAATTCCGAAATGCGAATAGTAGCTTCTTTCGTGCGGATCTCGTCCATGGAAATTGCCAGTTGCTTTAAGATTGCGAGAAGATAGAAATAATTGATCTTTAGATGTAGTTCCAATACCTCTGGGCAACGGTCTTCAAGAAAACTTTGAAATCTGAGACCGGACTCTAGCATGCGACCTATGTCCGTTTTATCATTCGTCTTTAGTAGGCTTTTTTCAAATGAATTTATTGAGTCAAAAAGTTCGATAAATAGCTTAGCATCTAATCGATCGTTGGCAAATTTCAACCAACGATTAATTGAGCCTTGTTTGTAGTAAACCTTTTCGAGTTCGGGGTCATCTGCTTCCAGATCTCGTTTGAATTGACTCTGGAGTTGTTTCCCTTCGTTTAGAATGGTTTCTAGACTTATGTTTAAATGATCTCTTGTCGTCTCATCAAATTCAAATTCTTGGAGGCGTTTGATCGCATCAAAGTACTTTTCATTCTTCAAGATCTTTGAACTTTCTAGCAAAGCTTTCTTGATGTTCCAACGATTTTCTTCGTCAAAATTGGATTGAACATAACGCAAACAGAGTTCGTAGATGTTGTTCTTTTCTTTGGCATCGATCCGATTCAAGAGTTCGTCCACTGCTTTTTCCAGAATCTCGTCTTCATCCAGGGCGATTTCGAATTGTTCCGGTAGATTCAGGTCGCGACTGAATGAACGGATCAGGCGCAAATTGAACTTATCGATCGTCAGTACATGAAAATCCTCGTATTGATGGAGCATTTTTTTGAGGGCCAAGCGCGCATTCTTCAGAAGGTCTTCCTCAGAAACCCCAATGTATTCAGCTAGTTCAGTTCTAAATTTGGCATGCGCCGGATCCTTTCGGATAATTTTATTTAGATCGGCAACTATCCTGCTTTTCATCTCGATCGCGGCCTTGTTGGTAAAGGTCATCGCGATGATCTGACTCATTTCAGCGCGGTTTTCTTCGTTTGTCAAAAGCAAACGTAGATAATTGCGGACGAGGTTGAAGGTTTTTCCACTTCCTGCCGAAGCGTTGAGCACTAAAAGTGGTTTTGTTTGTTGCATACGAAATGAAATAGCTAGATTCCGAAATTAACGAAAATCGAAACTCGCAGAAAAACTTTTTTTTTAAGTCATCATTCCGTAAATTTGATATATGCGCTTTAGCCGAATATTTCTGTATGCCGCTGTAGCTTCGCTGCCGCTCCTTGCCTGCAAAAAAGAAAAGGAGGAAGAGCCTGTTGAGGAGACAGCAAAGCTTGAAATGCGTTTATTTCCCATGTTTCAATCCGATACACTTGAGTTAGACTCAACAATTACTTTAAGTTCTGGGTTCAAGATGCAGGTTACGGATATCAAATGTTACTTCTATGGCCTACAGAATAACGGTAAACAATTAATCCAAGCAGCTCTTTTTGACTACCGTGATCGCGGGATGGAAGTCTTTAAAGCTACTGGGTCTTATCAGGATTTTTCCAGTTTGACCGGAATATTGGGGGTTGACACTTCCGTGAATCACGATGATCCCGCGGCATTTTCCAATTCAAGTCCTTTGAATATCGCTAATGCTGGCGACATGCACTGGGGCTGGAATCCGGGTTATATTTTTATCAAGTTTGAGGCAAAAGCGGATACCATTCCGGATGGGAATGATGTCTTCAATCATTATTTGGTTTACCATATTGGAACAGATAACTATCTAAGCAATATTTCTTTCCCGACGGTTAATTGGCAAATGATCACGAATAAATTGCATCGAGCACAATTGCGTTTACAAGTTGAAGCCATTTTTGAGAATGCGACCACACCGATTGACATACGTTCGGAATACATGACTCACAGTGGGAGTGGAGTAGAAGCCCTTACGGAGAAATTCCGATCAAATTTTGTTCAAGCTTTGAGTGCAGAATGATTCGTTTATTGGTGATATCACTTTTTGGGCTCTTGATTTTCGTGCGCTGTAACAAGGATAAGGTAATTCATGAACCTACTCCGTACGATTTGAATATTCCTGATCATTTTCCGGATATGATCATTCCGGAGGACAACCCCATGACAGTGGAAGGGGTGACCTTGGGAAGGATCTTGTTTTACGAGAAAAAGTTGTCCTTGGACAACAGTATTTCTTGCGCGTCTTGTCATGCTCCGGAAGCGAGTTTCTCAGATCCAAATCAATTCTCTTTTGGAGTAAACAATACTCAAGGCACGCGAAATTCAATGGCGTTAGTGAATATGGGCTGGCAACAGTTTTTTTTCTGGGATGGCAGAAAGTCTACTTTGGAGCAACAGATCTTGGAACCGGTACCCAATCCGGTGGAAATGCATCAATCCTGGACGGATGCTGTCGCGAAATTGAAAGGAAATGTTAATTATAGAAATCGATTCTTTCAGGCCTTTGGCACTACCGATTTCGATTCGACACATGTAGCAAAAGCGATCGCACAGTTCTTACGTTCGCTGATCTCAGCGAATTCGAAGTTTGATGTGATGTACAAATTCGAAAATGGAATGCCGCTTACAGCGCACGAAGTAGTGATCAAGAATAGCGTTACACCGGATGAATGGGCAGGATACGATCTGTTTAAAAGTTTGAACGGTGCTGATTGTTTTCATTGTCATAACGGACCATTGATGCAGGTTCAGAAATTTTCAAATAATGGATTGGATGCTGTATTCACGGATCTTGGACGTGGAGCCATTACCGGAAACAGCAATGACAACGGAAAATTCAAAGTGCCCACCTTGCGCAACATCGCGTTAACGGCGCCTTATATGCACGACGGAAGGTTTGCTACATTGGATGATGTCATCGAGCATTATTCCACCGGAGTTCACGTTTCGGCAACGATCGATCCATTGATGGAATTTGCAAATCAAGGAGGTGTTCAATTGGATGCGCAACAGAAACAGTTGCTTAAAGCATTCCTGTTGACGCTTACAGATACCGTTTTTGTAACTAATCCTAACTTTCAACCGTTAAACCCCTAGTGTATTAGTGGATTATAAGTAAGTTTGTAGCCCCGATTTTGAATATGGTAGACGAAAGAAGATTAACAACAGAAGAAAAAGCCCTGAAGGTCAACTTGACTTCAGATATCTATGGCTGTTTTGCAGAAATTGGTGCAGGACAGGAAGTAGCAGCGAATTTCTTTAAGGCCGGAGGTAGTTCCGGTACCATTGCCTACACACAATCTGCTTACGACATGAAGGTGTCAGACGCGATGTACGGACCGGCTTCTCGCTACGTCTGTGAAGAGCGTTTAATGACAATGCTTGAGACTGAGTACAATACTTTGTGCGAACGTTTGCCTAAAAAGCAACAGGAAAGTCGATTCTTTGCATTTTGTAATACGGTTGAATCCTTGAATTATCACAAAACAAATCAAGGACAAGGATGGGTTGGTATCCGTTTTCAATTGCGACAAGGAGGTCCGATCAACGACATTATCTTGCACGTTAAAATGCACGATAATTCGCACAAAGGGCAACAAGAAGCATTGGGGATTTTAGGAGTGAATTTGATCCATGCGTCCTTTTTCCATACGGATGATCTGGATGAATTCCTGACAAATTTGATTCACCGAATTCCTCGTGATCGCGTGGAAGTGGATATGTTGCGTGCATCTGGTCCAGACTTGGGGAATGCAGACAACCGCATCATCGCTTTGAATTTGGTGAAGCGTGGAATGACAGATGCGACGATGTTTGACCTGTGTGGTTCTGTATTGCAACCGGCTGCGGCCTTGTACAAGCGAAACATCTTGTTGATGCGCGGACGTTTCCGTCCGGTTACCAAAGTGCATTTGGATATGATCGAAAAGGGAACGGAACAATTCCTGAAAGAAGAAGGTGTAAACGAGGACAATCTTTCGGTAGTGTTTGAGTTGACCTTGAAAGATTTGACGGCAGATGGAAAGATCTCCGACAAGGACTTCATTGATCGTGCTGAATTGTTAGGTTCATTGGGGTATACCGTAATGATCTCTAATTATTTGAAGCACTATAAGATGTTGGAATATCTTTCCACGATTGCTCGCGGCTACAAAATGGGAGTAATTGCAGGGATTTACAACCTGCACACCATTTTTGATGAGCGTTATTACGACAATTTGCCGGGTGGTTTATTGGAAGCATTCGGACGTGGATTTGGTCACAATGTAAAAATGTTTGTGTATCCTGCAACGAATGTCGATACAGGAGAATTGTACACCTTGGATCAGATTACTATCCCAAGTCATTTATTGGGGCTTGTTAAGTTCCTTCGTGATAACAACAAACTGGATCCAATCGAGAATTTTGATCATTCGTTGTTGCATATCCTTTCCGATGATGTGCTTTCGAAGATCAAGGCTGGTTCCACTTCTTGGGAGCAAGATGTACCAGAGAATGTTGTGAAGGCCATCAAGTACTTTGAACTTTTTGGATATAGCAAGCGAAACGATGTTGCTTTATCATTGAATTAATCAATAGAAAAACAAGTGGAAACACTTGTTTTTTTTGTTTGAACATATTTTTAAAGATCATGCCGCACATTAAGAATGCTTTGATTCGATACAGAATTATTGATCGGGCACTTAGAAATACTTATAAACCGTATCCTACCAAGGCCGTATTGCGCGAAGCTTGTGAAGAAGCATTGTTTGGTAGTGTCCATGGTGATAATATCTGCGATTCAACGATTGAAAAGGACATGTTTGCCATGAAAATGGAACACGACGCTCCAATCAAATATTCAAAACGTTTTGGTGGTTATTACTACACGGATCCGGATTATTCGTTGGATGAAATTCCATTAACTCCCGACGATATTGACGCGATTCGCTTTGCTGCAAATACTTTGAGTCAATTCAAGGATGTGGGCATGTTCAAGCAATTTGGCTTTGCGATTGATAAGATCGTTGAACGGATGGAAATTTCGAATGATCTGTCAGATCAAACGGTTGGTGAGTTTGTGCAATTCGAAACACCTGTAGAGTCAAGAGGTGCTGAGTTCTTAAACCCGCTGCTTCAGGCGATCAAGAAAAAACAGGTGGTTTATTTCGATTACGAAAGCTTTCAAACCCAAAAGCGCAAAGCGCGAAAAGTAGTTCCGCTGCTCTTGAAGGAATACCGCAATCGTTGGTATCTGTTGAGTTATGACGTGGTTAAAGAAGGGATTATTACGTACGGACTTGATCGCATGTTCAATTTGGAAATGTCTGAGGAGCTCATGGCCAGTCCGATTCCATTCAATCCGAATCAGTTCTTTAAATATGCCATTGGGATCACGGCGAGCGGTGGACAACCGGAGAAGGTCGTTTTTAAAGCAGAGAACATTGCTGCCAAGTACATCGAATCTCAACCTTTTCACTGGTCACAAAAAATTGTGAAAGAAGGTAAAAATAGAACGACTTTTGAAATGACAGTGTTTATTTCCGAGGAGTTGATCCGAGCCATTTTGAGCTATGGAGGTGAAGTAGAGGTTATGGAACCAGAGTTGCTTCGAGAGCATATCGTTCGACGCGTAAAACGAATGGTAGAGAATTATACGTAACAATTCGTTAGAAACGGTGCGGTTTAGAATTATTTCTTAACTTTCGTTTGATAATTGACAATCTACAACTACGCATCCCTTCCTTAACGGTGGGGTGTATAAATATATGGCGTTGTGAAACGGCGATTAACCACTTTTTACCTCTTGTTGTTTACCATACTGCTGTTTGGGAAAATATCTCATGCGCAGTCAAGTTTCGATAAAGAGCTGGAAAGTCTGCAAAAGACGATCGTCATCGATTTCAAATCTGCTAAACATGATCTCAAGATTCTTGAAAAACGCTACGAAAAACTCGATATTCCATCTTATCGTTTTAAACTGATCATTGAGAAGATCAATCTTTATGTTTCCATTGGCGATCTTGCTAGGGTCAAATATGAATTGAATAAAGCAAAACGATTCTCGGACATCTATAAAGTAGATCCTTACGATTTAACACTTCTTGAATACTACAATGCTGTTTATAAAGGGGTCAATGGAAATTTTGACGCTTTATTCAAGGGTGTGAATCATGTTTTAAATGTTGCTCGTAAGGATGATCATTACTTATTGACCGAATGTTACATTGCTTTGGCCAGGTATCATCAATTCAAAGGGAACAATGCCGAAACGGTTAAATTTGTGGAGCAAGCACTTCAGGTGGCAGGGAAGTCCAAGGATCAAGTAATTCAATTGAACGTTCATAATAGCGCTGCGCAGATCTATTTTTTCAATAATAATTACGACGAGGCAAAGAAGAATTTTGAATCGGCCTTTCGAATTGCAAAAGCAAATAAGTGGACCTATGTTATACAATACAGTCACTGCAATTTAGGAGAGTTTTATTTGTTCAATGACCAACCTGAATTAGCGAAGTACTATTTAGACTTGGTTGTAAAACATCAGAAAGAAACGGAGTTGCGGGATCTGTATCAAGTTTACAGTTTGCTTGAATATTATTATCAGGATCGTAAAGAAATAGATTCGGCCTTTCTCTATGCCGCCAAAAAGAATGAGATTGACGATATGCTGGAATCTGAACAAAGCGATGATCTGGCGAATGAATTGGATAAAGACTTTCAGA
>JBMLQF010000178.1:0-13242 GCA_049241705.1 Fluviicola sp.
AACCTGCTTTGTATGATGACGAGTTGAGGCTTGTAACTTCTATTACCGGTATTAAAGGTCCGCGATTGTTCTTTGAATATATGATCTTTAATGCAGATCAGGTGAAATTGTGTCATGGCAAAACTACTTTGGTCTTTGTGTCCAAAGAAAACATGCGACCTATGGCAGCTCCGGATCATTTTGTGGAATTAATGATGCGACACCAAATACAAGACAATGGCTGACTTTAAATTAGAGTACTTATCGAAATCGAACTTGGTGAAGGTGCGTGCAGGTGAGGTGCGTCTTGGTGAGAAGATGATCTTTCGGGATGATTCGGATACTTGGAAAGCGGCTACCTATCATATATTAGGTATCTGTGAAGATATAGGTCCGCGATTGAATGGTGGATTTAGTGGAGCTAAACATGCTTTTGGAGCATTTATTCAACGCTTTGTTCATGCACAATCCAATAAGTTTTTGAAGGGTAGTGAAATTGCTATTCATGGATCGATCGTTTGGAATGAAAATGAGGAATTGTCTTCTGAACTTATTGATAAACTGGATAATTATGTTGCCGCTTGGGTGAAATCTGTGAAGGAAGTAAATGGAATTCCTGTTGTCATCGGTGGCGGACATAACAATGCCTTTGGACTAATTAAAGGGGTAAGCGAGTCAATGAGAACAGGGATTTCAGTTGTGAATTGTGACCCACATGCCGATACGCGTGCGCTCGATGGTCGTCATTCCGGGAATCCGTTTTCTTATGCGATCACCCAAAACTTTTTATCACATTACACGGTTCTTGGTTTGCATGAGTCATATAACAATGCGTTCATTCTCGATTTTCTGAGCGAACACGAGGTTCAGCATAGCTTTTTTGAACATTGGCTAGATGAGCCGGAAAGTTTTTATTCGGATATAGATGCCGCTGCCAAAAGACATCAACACGTGGGCTGTGGTTTGGAATTAGATTTGGATGCAATTGCAGGAATGCCGTCCAGTGCATTTACACCTTCTGGAATTTCGATGGAACAGGCCCGACATTATATTCGAAAAATGGCGCGTCGCGTGCCTATTCACTATTTGCATTTGCCCGAGGCGGCTCCAATCTCTGATGTGGATATGAAAATTGTTGGGAAAGGCTTGGTTTATTTGGTGCTCGATTTTATAAAGTGTCAATCCAACCTTCGTAAAGAATTATCGTCCTAAGGTTATGAGCCGGTTACTTACATCCTTAAGGCAAGTCTTTGGTTTTTTGAACCGGTTTTTTCCATTGACCTTATTTATTTATCAATTCAAACATAATCTGATCGGAGTATTGTATTGGGTGTTGCTTACAGCAATCATTACAGATCGATTCGGAGCTGGTTTCGGATTGTCATTTTTGTTCTTATCACCGGAATATGATGGACATGTTGGTTGGTTCTCCTTCGCCTTGGTTGGTTTTTCATTCGGAGGTTTTTCAATGGCCTTTCATTCCTATTCCTATCAGCGATTGGCGCCTTTCTTTCCTTTTTTAGCATTAACACACAAGCCATTTGTACGCTTTAGCATCAACAATGCAACTTTGCCAGTTTTAGTTGTATTGGTTTATTTGATGGAGATGTGGCAGTTTCAGCGTTTTCAGGAATTACATAGCGTTTCTGATTGCTTGTACTTTGCCTCTGGCTTCATTGCCGGATTGACTTTGTTTATTGGTTTGTCTCTGTTGTATTTTTTTCCGATTAACAAGAATGCTTTTGATCTCGGAAGAGTTCAAAGTGATGAGTCGGTTCGTTCTTTTCGTTGGAAGCGTTTTGTGAAGGGAAGAAAGTTGCATTGGGATTTACAACAAAGATCGATCGAATACTGGTATATAGGATCGCGCTTGGCAATTGTGAAAAGCAGACCAACAAAGCACTATCGCGCGGGTGTATTGCAATCAGTTTTCGAACAGAATAGAATATCAACGACTTTGTTTGAAATTGCCAGTATCAGTTCCTTTGTCTTGCTTGGTGTATTCGGAGGAATGGCTGTACTGGATGTGCCGGCGGCAATGAGTATCGTTTTATTGTTCACGATTATATTGATGCTTTGGAGTATGTTGTATTCGTGGATGCGTTTTTGGACCTATCCCGTGATTATGCTGATCTTCTTGCTGATCAATGTGTTATCTGAGCAAACTACGGCCTTTCAGTTTGAGACAAAAGCCTATGGCATGTCTTATTCCAAAATAAAGCCTTATTCGGTGGAGGTTTTGAAGGGGTTGTATGCGGATACAAGTACACATGAAAAGGATTTTGCCAGATATATTCAATTATTGGAGAATTGGAAAGAGCAGACAGGTGAAGAAAAGCCTAAATTGATTATAATCAATTCTTCGGGAGGTGGTTTGCGCAGTGCGGCCTGGGTTTATGAGGTGCTTCGAACGCTTGATCTAAAAACAAAGGGAGAATCTGCGAAACACATAGCGCTCATGACGGGTGCTTCAGGAGGAATGGTTGGTGCAGCTTTTTATAGATCGTTAAAACTGCATCGAAAGGATTTGAACGAGTCAAAGTATTACACTCAAATAACTTCCGATCTTTTGAATAAATTGTCATTTGCAGCCTCTACGAATGATCTTTTCTTCCGTTATCAAAGTAGGTTGCATGGTGGTGTTTATGCCTACGACCGAGCGATGGCTTTTGAAAAAGATTTGTCTGAAAACACAGATGGACTCTTGGATGTGCCAATTGCTATGTTTGAGAAAAATGAATTTGAAGGGGTGATCCCGGTCATGATCTTTTCGCCTTCAATTGTAAATGATGGGAGATCTTTGCTGATCAGTTCACAGCCTTTGAGTTTTATGGAAAGGGCAAGTAGTGATTTTTTTGATAATCAGGCTAACTATCAATGGGTAGATCTTCAACATTTGTTTGGTGAAGAATGCGCTAATAATTTGCGTTTTTCAAGTGTGTTAAGGATGAATGCTACTTTTCCGTATGTTTTGCCAATGACGACCTTGCCAACCAGTCCGAAGACCTATGTAATGGATGCTGGCTTGCGTGACAATTTCGGAGGGAAGTCCTCCATTCAATGGATGATCGCTCTGAATGATTGGATCGAGAAGAACACTTCCGGTGTGATCGTGTTGCAGATCAGAGATACCAAACGCGTGATGGAAAACGAACGAACCCGCAGCCTGTCATTTCTAGATCGATTCACGGCACCGGCATCAGCGCCAATTGCAAATTTTCCAATGACACAAGATTTCGACCAAGAACAATTGTGGGAATTGGTAAGGGGTAAGGTGGCTTACCCAATCGAAATTCTGGACTTTAATCTTCGCAGCGAACCTTCAGATCGAATCAGTTTGTCTTGGCATTTAACCAGAAAAGAACGCGAGTTTGTTCGAAACGCGATGAAACGACAAGTGAATGCCCGTAAAATGGCTTACTTATGTAAGCGTTTGGGTTAGTGCTTTCCTAATTTCTTCCAGAGAAAATAAAAGCCCACTGCAAAATGAGCGATTATAATAAGGGCCACAATGAATGCAGTCGTATTCGACATTTTATTTCTTGATCACCTTGATTGTTTCAGTTGTGCCATTTTGAGCTGTGATCTTCAAGAAGTAAACACCTGATGAGAAATACAATAAATCAAGCGTTTCAGAAGATTGGTTCGCGCGAACTGATAAAAGTTGCTTTCCGGAAAAATCCAAAACGGTGACCAAAGAGCCTGATAGTTCATTACCCTGAACCGTTACTTTTTCGGATGTTGGGTTCGGATATATTGCAAATTGTTGCACTTCTTCCGTGATCCCAAAATCTGGACATGAACTAAACATATTGGCATCCATCCAAGAGATGCGTGCTGATAACCAGCTGCTCAAATAATTCATCTCTTCTTCGTAGGTATTCCCGATGAAATTATTCGGCCAAACGTATGTTCCCAAAATAGGCCATTTTGAAAAGTGACGGTCTGCCGGAGTGTCCAACATCGTGTACATACTCTGCAAATATGTGGTTAAAGTGTCTGAATGTAAAGGGCCTTGTCGAAGTTCCATCCAACGACAATGAACGCGCTTTGCAAAAACAGGATCCTCCAACAAACGTCTCCACCAGAAAGGATTATCAAGTCCACCACCGCAAATGGAATTGAAGTCAATCTCCCAACCTGTTGTAAGTCCACCTTCACAATAATCTGCGTTTCCAAGACCTAAATTAAAGTCCCACAATGGCCCTGCTACTAATTTACCACCTTCTGTAAATCGTTCCTTGTAAAGAAAAGTAGATATGCGGTAACCATCTACATTTTTTGTGACTTCATTCATGAGTAGAAAATCGATGAACGATTCCACATCGATATAAGCCGCGTATCCGGTAGCTGGATCTGCGAAATTAGGACCTGCGAGCGTTGTTTCCCAAGCTGTTACGTAATCTTCGATGTATTGCAACTGCAAGGGGTGAATGTCTGCAATTTCTGGTTCATGAAGTTGAAAACTGATTGTTGCCGTACTTGGACTCTGTGCTTGGAAAGGGGAGTTCCAGGCGATAGGTGTTCCTCCTGTTGTTTTGTCTAATTTGATAATGTATCCACCCGTAAGACCGTTGTTCAAGGTGTCGTCATAGTTCAGCTTGTTGATATCAACACGACCACTATCGCGTTTGATCTTTTCCATGAAAATATAGACACCTTGGTATTCTCCGTTCAATACAACTTCACAAGGTTGTGTGCGCGGTGCCCAGCGTCCGAGTTGATTGCCTATGTGATAGGTGAGTACATTGCGAATGAGGGATTTATCAGTATACGGTGCATAAAGGATCCAATCGTTTTCAGTAGGCCAACCGAATAAGGGAATATCGTTGTTCGTGATGTTGTCTGCTAGACGGGTTTCAATTCCCCATGATTGCTGTGGAAAACCTGCTGATGAAGATCCACGTTGTTCGATGGCGATGCTACCATTATACTCGTTTGGAGTATCTGTCATGTAATTGATGTTTCCTGGGCCGTTATTGATGATGCTCATTGTGGCATTGATCTTTGGCTCGTCAGGAATTGATTGGCCTCCAGTATTGATGATTACAATAGGTAGGTTGCTTTGCATGAAATCAACCGGTGCGTTGAACCATCCCGGTGTAGGGCTGAAAGTTGTTCCGGCATTTGACATGCCGGCGTGCAGCCAGGCCATTGACGTGAAATCGCTTGATCCGGCTGATTCGTTGTGTGTTTGGATGCACAATACGTTCGTGCCTGTAAGAAGTAAACTGGCTGTTTGTGATTGAGAAAGTTCGAATTGGTCCGGGTATCCACCTTGATACATAACCGCTTCATGGAGTCCGGATGCAGTGGCGTTGTATGCGGGCTGACCGCTTCCGCTCATAAAAGAGCGTGCGATTTCAACCCCGTTCAAGTAGGCAATAAATCCATCGTCGTAATCCACATTCAGAATGAGTTTTGAGATCGTGGATGGGTTGCTTACGGTAAATTGAATTCTTTGATAAAGACTTACAGTTCCTGCTGGAATTGTTGTATTGTCGTCTCCATCTGCAAAACCAAAGCCACCTTGTCCACTTGTCCAACTGGCATCGTTAAATCCATTTTGGATCCAGTTATTGGGAGTAGAGGCGTTTGGAACGACGTATTTCCAAGTGCTGTTTTCAAAAACGACAGTTTCCCAGTGGTCTACTTGAGAAAATGACCAATTGCATAGAAAAGATAATAGTGCAAGTAAAAGATTACGACCCATGAGAAATGTATTGAGCGAGTTTGCCAAACGAATATACATATTAATTTTATGTTAAGTGTGTTAAAACAATGATCAGAACATGAAATTAAAGCCATGGTCATACTGCATGAGTAAGGTGAAAAAAATGCACATTTGTATACATGAAACAAATCGCACAACTGTATCGGTATAATGCTGAAGTTTTAACTCTGGAAAAAGGAACAACGGCATTTTTTTTGGATAATTTCAAACCTCAATCCGATCCAGCGGTCACGCATTGGCTTAATTTTCATTCCTTGGAAGACAAGGATAATTTGTCTGTTCTTTTGGATGCGATGGGGCTGGATAAGTTGTTGCAGGAAGATATGTTTGCCGGAAATAAACGTCCCCGTTTGGAGGAGTATCCTGATTATGTGTTTTTTACTTTCGTTTCTGCCTTGCCGGTTTCTGGCGCCAAATACGAATTGAAGAAAGAGCGTATTAGTTTTATGCTCGGAGATAACTACCTGATTTCTTTTCAAGAAAAATCTTCCGACCACTTTCCGGTTGTGCGCGACCGAATTGAAAATAAACGAGGAAAGATTCGCTATAAAGGTCCTGATTTCCTTCTGTACCGGATGTTGGAGGCAATCGTGGATAATTATATGGAAGTAGTTGAGCAAATTGCAGATAACATTGATGCCTTGGATAAATTGGTTTTGAGAACACCTAAAAGTGAGGTGTTAAGACGGGTGGAATGGGAAAAACGAAAATTGGTGGATTTGCGCAAAACGATTGTGCCGATGAAAGAGCTTTTGTCTCAGTTGGACCGCGTAGAAAACAAAATGATCGTTGAGGCGAATGCACATTACTTTAAAGAGTTGCGCGACACTTGTCTGAGTGTAACTGAAGAGATTGATGCCCAGAAGCAGATGCTAGAAGGTATTGCCAATTTGTATTATGCGATCCAGGGTCAGCGAATGAACGAGATCATGAAAGTGTTGACCGTGACAAGTGCGATCTTTATTCCTTTGACCTTTATTGCAGGTGTTTACGGGATGAATTTTGAATTCATGCCAGAACTGAAATGGAAAAATGGGTATTTCATGATCTGGGGCGTGATGATTGCGATCTCGCTCGGGTTGATCCTGATTTTTTGGAAACGAGGTTGGTTAAAGCGGAACGATAAATAATCATTTCTAGAACACGATCTTTCTGGTTATTCATAAGATGTTCGAAAAGCAAGTGTTTTAGCAGGCTGTAATTCACGTCGTTTGGTTCATAACTTCGGCTTTTTGATTGAATTGCGACCGTCCTTTCTGCTTAACTTTGTTAGTTGCTCACATACATCATTTTATGGCAGAAAATCAGTATACCGAAGACAATATTCGATCCTTAGATTGGAAAGAACACATTCGCCTACGCCCGGGGATGTATATCGGGAAGTTAGGCGATGGTTCTGCTGCAGATGACGGGATCTACATTCTTGTGAAGGAAATCGTCGATAATTCAATCGATGAATTCGTTATGGGGAATGGTAAAAAGATCGAAATCAAGGTAAAAGATGGTAAGGTTTCCGTGCGCGACTACGGTCGAGGTATTCCTTTGGGAAAAGTGAATGATTGTGTTTCGCAGATCAATACCGGAGGGAAGTACGATTCCAAAGCTTTCAAAAAGTCAGTTGGTTTGAACGGTGTTGGTACAAAAGCGGTTAATGCATTGTCAGAGCACTTCATGGTTTACTCGGTACGTGATGGTCAAAAAAAGCAATCTTCCTTCTGTCGAGGTGAACTTGTTGAAGACCTTCCTTTGGAAGTGACAACCGAGCCGAACGGAACTTATTTTGAATTCATTCCGGATGATACGATCTTTAAGAAGTTTAGCTTCCGGACGCCGTACTTGACCAAAATGATGTGGAACTATTGTTACTTGAATCGCAATTTGGCGATTTACTTCAATGGGGAGCGTTTTCAGTCGAAAGACGGATTGAAGGATTTGTTGGAAGACAACATGGATGGTGATCCACTTTACCCGATCATTCACCTGGAGGGAGAGGATATTGAAGTGGCATTTACCCACGGAAAAACGTACGGAGAAGATTATTATTCTTTTGTAAACGGACAACACACAACTCAAGGTGGAACGCATCAAAGTGCTTTTCGTGAGGCAGTGGCGAAAGTAATTCGCGATTTCTACAAAAAAGACTACGATGCTTCAGATATCAGACAGTCGATTGTTGCCGCAATTGCTGTGAAAGTAATTGAACCGGTATTTGAATCACAGACAAAAACAAAACTTGGGTCACTTGAAATTGAACCGGGTGGAAAGTCTATGCGATCTTTCGTGAATGATTTTCTGAAGGATAAATTGGACAATTACCTACATCGTCATCCGGAAGTCGCAGATACACTTGAAAAGAAGATCAAACAATCGGAACGCGAGCGCAAGGAATTGAGTGGGATTCGAAAATTGGCGCGTGATCGTGCTAAAAAGGCAAGTTTGCACAATAAAAAACTGCGCGATTGTCGGGTCCATTTGACTGACTTGAAAGACGAACGTCGTGAAATGACAACACTTTTCATTACGGAGGGTGATTCGGCGAGTGGATCGATCACAAAATCGCGAGATGTGAATACGCAGGCTGTATTCTCCTTGCGTGGAAAGCCTTTGAACTGCTACGGACTTACAAAGAAAGTTGTTTATGAGAATGAAGAGTTCAACTTGATTCAAGCGGCTTTGGATATCGAGGAAGACATGGATAACCTGCGTTACAACAACATTGTAATCGCAACCGATGCCGATGTCGACGGGATGCACATCCGAATGCTCTTGTTAACCTTCTTTTTACAATTCTTTCCGGATTTGGTGAAACGCAATCACGTGTATGTTTTGCAAACACCATTGTTCCGTGTGAGAAATAAGAAAAAAACCATCTATTGCTATTCCGAAGAAGAACGTCGCAATGCGATCGCTGAATTGGGTAAAAATCCTGAGATCACGCGATTCAAAGGTTTGGGTGAGATCTCTCCGGATGAGTTCAAGCATTTCATTGGTGACGATATCCGTTTGGAGCCGGTAATGTTGACAAAGGATGCATCGATCGAGACGATCTTGAGTTATTTCATGGGTAAGAACACGCCGGAGCGACAAGATTTCATTATTGAGAATCTGCGTGTAGAAAAAGATACAGAAGAATTGGCCAAGATGGATGAAGAAGAATCCATCGATAAGGCATCATAATTAGTTGAGTTGAAGTTCAAACACATAATCGATAACGATAATGAGCGAAGACGAAATTGGACCAGTGGATCCAGAAAATGAAGAAACAGGAGGGGAAGAAACGGGTGGTGAAATAAATCCATTCGAAAAAACTGCTGCCGATGAGAACATCATTCCATTGAATGGTCTGTATGAGAACTGGTTTCTGGATTATGCATCCTATGTAATTCTGGAACGTGCTGTTCCTTCCTTATTTGACGGTTTCAAACCGGTACAGCGTCGAATCCTGCATTCAATGAAGGAAATGGACGATGGTCGTTATAACAAGGTGGCGAACATCATCGGGAATACCATGAAATATCACCCGCATGGGGATGCTTCTATTGGGGATGCCTTGGTGCAATTGGGGCAGAAAGACTTACTTATCGATTGTCAAGGAAACTGGGGAAATACCTTAACCGGTGATGGAGCAGCAGCCCCGCGTTACATAGAGGCGCGACTTTCCAAGTTTGCCAGTCATGTGGTATTCAATCCAAAAACAACAAATTGGTTATTGAGCTATGACGGTCGTAACAAAGAGCCTGAAGATCTTCCTGTAAAATTCCCGATCCTTTTAGCGCAAGGAGCTGAAGGAATTGCTGTGGGTATGGCTTGTAAGATCTTACCGCATAACTTCATTGAACTGATCGATCAATCCATCAATCATTTGCGTGGAAAGCGCGTAGAGATCTTCCCGGATTTCCCGAATGGGGGTATGGCGGACTTCTCGAATTATAATGATGGTCTACGCGGAGGAAAGGTTCGCGTGCGCGCAAAGATCAAAAAGGTGGATAACAAAACCTTGATGATCAACGAAATTCCGTTTGGATGCAATACCTCGTCTTTGATCGAGTCAATTATCAAGGCGAATGACAAAGGGAAGATCAAGGTCAAAAAGATCGAAGACAATACAGCTGCAGAAGCTGAGATCGTGATCCATTTGGCTCCTGGTGTTTCTCCGGATAAAACAATCGATGCGCTTTATGCATTTACAGATTGTGAAGTAAGTATTTCTCCAAACGCCTCTGTGATCGATGGGAATAACCCGCGTTTCATGGGTGTTACCGAGATCTTGAAAGCAAATACGGACAATACGGTTCAATTGTTGAAACGTGAGTTGGAGATCCGTTTGAGCGAATTAGAGAATGCTTGGCACTTTGCAACCTTAGAAAAGATCTTCATTCGTGAAGAAATGTATATTGACTTCAAACATTACTCAGACAAAGAAACCTTATACGGATACTTATACAAACGCTTCGAACCTTTTAAAAAACAATTTATTCGTGAGATTCTAGACGATGATTTACATCGTTTGACACAGATTCCAATGATCCGTATCACCCGATTCGATTCCGATAAAGCAGATGATAATATCGCCAAGTTGGAAGCGGAGATGGAAGAGGTGAAAGGACACTTGGCAACCTTGATCGATTATGCGATCGAATACTTCAAAGATCTGAAAAAGCGCTTTGGAGCTGGTAAAGAGAGAAAGACTGAGATCAAAGTATTCGATACGATCGCAGCCTCGAAAGTGATCATTGCGAATCGCAAACTCTATGTAGATGTTGAAGAAGGATTCATTGGCTGGGGCTTGAAGAAAACCGAAGCTGTTAATGATTGTTCCGAGATCGATGATATCATTGTTTTCTTTGATACCGGTAAGTTCATCGTTACAAAAGTTTCAGAGAAGAAGTTTGTCGGGAAAGGAATTGTACACGCAGATGTATGGAAGAAAGGTGATAAGAGAACCATCTACCATGTGATGTATCAGGATGGAGCTGGAGGTCCGACCATGATGAAGCGTTTCTTCGTGAATTCAGTAACGCGAGATACGGAATACGATCTTACTCGCGGAGTAAAAGGTTCTAAATTGCTCTATTTCTCAGTGCATCCAAATGGAGAACGCGAAGTGGTTTCTGTATTACTTCGACCACGTCCGCATTTGAAGCGCTTACGTTTTGATATCGATTTGGGCGACCTGTTGATCAAAGGACGTCAAAGTGCCGGAAATCGTGTTACCAAAGAAATCGTGCAAAAGATCGTTCAGAAAGAAGTAGGTGGATCTACATTAGCTGCACGAAAAGTATGGTACGATGAGGTTGTTGGTCGTTTGAACGATGAAGGAAGAGGTAAATTCCTGGGTTCATTCAAGGGTGATGACCGCATTTTGACCTTATATAAGAACGGAGAATACCGATTGTCAACCTTCGATCTGGCAAATCACTTTGACGAGGATATGATCCATATTGAAAAATGGGTTCCAGACAGACCAATTAGTACGGTGTATTACGATTCAGAAAAGGAATTGCACTACGTGAAACGCTTTACTTGCGAGATTACCTCTGATAAGCGTGTAAGTTTCATTTCAGAAGGCGAAGGTTCTTATATGGATTGTGTTTCAACGGCATTTAGACCTGTAGTTCGAATTGTTTACAACAAGTTGCTGAAAGAGACTAAAAACCTCCCGGATAATGAAGTAAGTCTGGCTGATTTCATCGATGTGAAAGGAATGAAGGCTCAGGGTAACCAATTGACCAAACTAAAGGTGAAAGAGGTTGTGTTGATGCATCCGATTGAAGGAAGTGAGCCATGGCCGGAAGATCAACCTTTGGATCTGAGTGATGGCGAGGTGCCTAACGAAGATGCGGAAGATGGAGATTCAACTTCATTCGAATGGGATTTGAGTGGAGGTGACGATCCGGAGCAACCAACATTATTTTAGTATAAAAAGGCAGTATTAACTGCCTTTTTTTGTTAACTTAAACAAAAACAAGAGCAAGTATGAAAGCAGCAGGAAAAACGTTTATTGTAACGGGAGCAGGAGCAGGGATGGGGAGACAGTTAACGATGCAACTGTTGGAAAAAGGTGCACGCGTGGCAGCTTTAGATCTTCACGCAGAATATTTGGACGTTCTGAAGGAAGAATGCACAAAATATGGAGGTAAATTATCCACGCATGTCGTAAATATGGCAGATAAAGACGCAGTTCTTGCTTTACCAAATACGGTCGTTGGACATCACGGTCAATTGGATGGAGTGTTCAATAATGCAGGAATTATTCAACCCTTTGTGCGTATCAATGATCTCGATGAGGAAGCCATTCAGCGCGTGATGAACGTGAATTTTTACGGGGTTTTGAATCTTACCAAAGCCTGTCTGCCAATTTTGCTGAAACGACCAGAGGCACATATTGTGAACACGTCAAGCATGGGAGGTTTTTTACCTTTTCCGGGACAAGGGATCTATGGAGCTTCTAAGGCTGCTGTCAAATTGATGACAGAGGCATTGTATGCGGAGTTGTTACCAACGAATGTGCGTGTGACGATCGTGTTTCCAGGTGCGATCAAAACGGATATTACAAAGAATTCAGGTGTGACTTTTCAAATGGATGAAAAGATGGCGCAAAAAGAACACAAGACCTTATCCGCTGAAAAGGCAGCTGCAATCATCATTCAGGCAATGGAAAAGAACAAGTTCCGTGTGCTTGTTGGAGGTGACGCGAAATTCATGGACTTCTTATATCGCATTAGTCCGGGGTTTGCAACGCGTTTTATTGCCAAACAAATGAAGGACCTTTTGAAATAAACTACTGCATTCCTAAGCGACGCATGTGACGGAAATGCGATTTTAATGCATCGAATGTTGTTGGAAAACTGTGGTAGGTAACTCCATGTTCTTCACACGTCTTGGCAATGATCTTTTGAAGAGCCGGATAATGCACGTGTGAAACGCGAGGGAACAAGTGATGGACAGCTTGGTAGTTCAATCCACCCAAGAACCAGCTTACTACTTTATTGTCAACGGCAAAGTCGCTGGTAGTTGCAATTTGGTGCACAGCCCATTCATTCTCAAGGGTCAATTTATCCGAATCCAAATGTTCAAAAGAAACATTGTCAACAACGTGTGCCAATTGGAAAACGAAGGACATGGTAAGTCCAAGGAAAACATGCATTAAAACAAATTGTGTGATTCCAATGCCCCATCCGGAAAAATATACCGGAAGGAAGAAATACATAAAGAAATACAAGATGCGTGAAAACCAAAATACAAAATGATCCAACGCTTTCATTTTAGCAAGTGGCATGTTGTAATGGTATCCACCAAAATAGATCTGAAAATCTTTCACCACAATCCAGTAGAGCGTAGAAATAGCGTACAAGAAGGGCATGTAGATGTGCTGAAAACGATGAGCTGAATAACGCGGCTGAGTTTCGCACATACGCAACAACGGAGTTTTAGCAATGTCATCATCCATACCGTCCACATTTGTGTAGGTATGATGGATCAAATTGTGTTTTTGTCTCCACATGAAGGCATCACTTCCAAGTGCATTC
>JBMLQF010000179.1:0-36318 GCA_049241705.1 Fluviicola sp.
GCAGCATCACCGATTACCGCAACTGCTAATGGTTACTACCGTTTTACGCGCAATCATGGAGTAGGAATGGCAACCTCTTATGACAAGATCGATGAAGTAGGAACTTTTGATGTGGGAGCAAACTACACGTATCAGGCATGGATGACCGACCGCGTTGCCGTTGGACTAGGCATCAAATTGGGATTCAGTCAACGATCCATCGGAAGTGATTTTGTGTATTTCGATGCAGGTGATCCAACATTCAATCAAATGTCTACTGCCGGATTCAATATGGGCGCAGGTTTATCTATTCAAAGTCAAAACTTTGATTTTGGAGTTTCTATACCCTATTTGTTCGACAATCAGTTAGGAAAGAAAAACCAGATCTACGCAACAACAGACAATCATTTGTACGCCCATTTAGGATATAAATTGCGCTCTCGTAGCGATTGGTTCGTATTCTACCCGACAGTTTTGGTGAAAGGAGTTCCAGGATCAAACATCAATATGTCATTTGACGGACATTTCTTGTTTGGACAATGGTTGTGGATGGGAGGTGGCTACCGTTCAGACAATGGTGTTGGAGCGAGCTTGGGAGTTTTCATTGACGATGGATTACGGGTTGTTTACAACTATGAATCTTCATTCTTCTCGCCACACAAACGCTTCAACAATTCGCACGAAGTGACTATCAACTATGCGCGCTCGATCAAGGATAATCCGTTTAAACGTCGTCGTTACACAGTACGCAAAGGAGGAAAACTGCGCAAGAGCCCACGCATGAAAGGTTAAGAAAATTTCATTTACTTCTTACGAAACTGTACCCATAATATCGGCAAGATGAATATTGCCAATGTTAAAGCGGAAATGATCAGATCAAAGTGTTCTCCTTCGATCCATTCTGCACTTGGAACCAACTTCACGAGTATTGAAAGGCACAATTTGATTCCTAAGATACCTATCACAATAAACGCGGACTTTTCTAAGAAGGGATACTTTTCGATCAGGACCACAAAGTATTTGGCAACATAACGCATGGCCAGAATTCCAATGAACACCCCAATACAGATTAATACGAGGTTTTCTGAATAGGCTACAACTGCAAAGATGTTGTCAATTGAAAAGACAATATCCATGAATTCCACAGCCAAAACTGTCGACCAAAAAACACCAATCGCACCAACTGTATATTTGTATAAGAAACTTTGCTTCGTTTCCGTTACCTCTTCCTCTATCTCTGCATGTACGTTTTTCGATGTAAAATGCTTGATCGCGATCCACAACAAGTAAATCCCTCCAATTGGCTTTAACCACCAGATCGAAATGATCGATTCTACCAAAACAAGGGCTATTCCACGAAACACATACGCCCCAACAATTCCGTATTTTAAGGCCTTGTCTTGTTGTTCTGCGGGAAGATCTTTAACCATCGTGGCCAATACCGCTGCATTATCAAAGGACAAAATCACTTCGAGTAAGATCACCCCAAGGATCATGAAGATCGCATTTAATGGGTTTTCGGTCAGCATGGCAAAGAATTCGGAAAATTGGTGCATTTCAGAAAAATTTCAGCAAAGATACGTTTTAATGATTCAAGACATTTCCCTGTACGCGATCTTCTTCCAAAAAAGGAAGATTTTCGGTATTTTTGAACATGGATTTTCAACTTGTTTCCGATTTCAAACCCACCGGTGATCAACCCACTGCCATTGCTCAACTCGTTGAAGGAATCCAGCATGATCATCGTGCTCAAACTTTGTTGGGTGTAACAGGTAGCGGGAAGACTTTTACTATGGCGAATGTGATCCAACAACTTGGAAAACCAACCTTGATCCTTTCGCACAACAAAACTCTAGCAGCTCAATTGTATGGTGAGTTCAAGCAGTTCTTTCCAAATAACGCCGTAGAATATTTTGTAAGTTATTACGACTATTACCAGCCGGAAGCCTATTTGCCAACAACTGATACCTATATCGAAAAAGATCTGGCTATAAACGATGAGATCGAGAAACTGCGTCTTTCGGCAACATCTGCCTTGCTTTCCGGAAGAAAAGATGTGATCGTAGTTTCATCTGTTTCCTGTATTTATGGGATCGGAAATCCGAACGAATTCGCGAAATCCATCATCTCTGTTCGAACAGGTGAGGTGATCTCACGCAATAAATTCTTGCTGCGCTTAGTGGAAAACCTCTATTCGAGAACGGAGGCTGAATTCAAACGCGGAAACTTTCGAGTAAAAGGTGATACCGTAGATATTTTCCTCGCTTATGCAGATTACGCTTTGCGCATCGAATTTTGGGGGGATGAGATCGAAGCGATCCGCGCTATCGATCCGGAGAACAACCAGGAGATCGACCGTTTTGAAGAAATCCTGATCTATCCGGCAAACATCTTTGTATCCAGTCCGGAAAACACCCGAAAAGCCATCGACCACATCGGAGAGGATATGGTGGTCCAGGTGGAAAATTTCAAACGATCCGGAAAAGTGATGGAAGCAAAACGTTTGGAAGAACGCACCACTTACGATCTAGAAATGATGCGCGAATTGGGCTATTGTTCGGGAATTGAGAATTATTCACGTTATTTCGATCAACGAGAGCCAGGAACACGTCCTTTCTGTTTATTGGATTATTTCCCAGATGATTTCTTGATGATCATTGACGAGAGTCACGTTACCGTGCCGCAGATCCGCGCTATGTACGGAGGTGATCGTGCACGGAAGATCAACTTGGTAGAATACGGTTTTCGACTTCAGGCCGCTATGGATAACCGTCCGTTAAAGTTCGAGGAATTTGAAGGATTGGTCAATCAGATCATCTATGTTTCAGCTACTCCGGCTGATTATGAATTGGAACAATCGGAAGGAATTGTGGTTGAACAATTAATCCGTCCAACCGGGTTATTAGATCCGGAAATCGAAGTACGCCCGAGTAAGAATCAAATCGATGATCTCATAGAGGAAATACAGTTGCGCATTGAACGAGATGAACGCACACTTGTGACCACGCTTACAAAACGCATGGCAGAGGAACTGCAGAAATACCTGGATAAATTGGGTATTGCTTGTCGCTACATCCATTCCGACATCGATACGATAGAACGCGTAGAGATTTTACGACAATTGCGTTTGGGTGACTTCCATGTGTTGATCGGTGTCAATTTGTTGCGTGAAGGATTGGATTTACCCGAAGTTTCACTGGTGGCGATCATCGATGCAGACAAAGAAGGATTTTTGAGAAATGTTCGTTCACTCGTACAAACTGTAGGTCGCGCGGCCCGAAATGTAAATGGGAAGGTAATCATGTACGCAGATAAAATGACGGACTCTATGCGCCAAACCATTGAAGAGACAGCACGCAGACGCGCTCAACAAATGGCATACAACGAGGAGCATGGCATCACCCCAACTCCACTGCAAAAAAGCAAAGAAAAGATCCTGAAATCGACGAAAGTGGCTGATGGAGACCCGGCTACACGTGCGCAGAAAGAATCCTATAACATGGACGAAAGTTCATCGATGGCTTCAGAGCCCTTACCGGTTTATACTGATCCGGAAGAACTGGAAAAAGCCATTGCAGCCAAACGCAAAGAGATGGAAAAAGCAGCGAAAGCATTGGATTTCATTGCTGCAGCTAAGTTCCGAGATGAATTATTTGAATTACAAGCCAGAAAAGTATGAGAATTACAGCGCTTTTGATCCTGATGACTCTGTTCATCTTTTCATGCAATAAACCGGTCGTAAAATACAACCCGGATTTTGAAGGAACCTGGAGAACCGTTTCTGCCTATGATTCGACACTAAACGAAACATTGGTGAGCGAGATCATCTTAGATGGCAAAGAGGGAGCTTATTACAATTCCTGCCGCGATACTTGTGGCGAAAACTTATGCGATTGTATCGTTGTTCAAACAGGAAAAGCTGTGATGAATAGCTCGAAAGATCAAATGAAGTTTGGAAGCAGCAATTACCCGGTTAGTATACAACAAGAACCTACACTCGATCCAAACGGAAACTGGTTCATGATCATTGACAACAAGACATTCTTTAAAACAAATTGAAATACAAACAAATGAACTTTTCTTCCTGCCTTAGTTTTTTAAGACTTCTCGCTTTGCTTGAGGGCATCTCCTATTTATTGTTGGCCATAACATTTCCAATCAAGAAGATTTACGGGATTGAGGGACCTAACTTTTGGGTTGGAATGACTCATGGAATTCTTTTCATTACCTACTGTGTGTTTGTGCTTCTTGTTGCGAAGAAATATTCGTGGAGTTTCGGTAAAACTGTTGTCTCAGGATTCGCATCCCTGATACCAATCGGAACTTTTGTGGCAGATGCAAAAATCTTCAAGCCAGAACAGGCCAACACAGAAAAACCGGCTTAATTTTCTAGCTTTTCGTACCTTCGCGGCAATATGGATACACGTAAACGAATTGAAGTGTGCTTTACTCCGGGTGAGTACACTTATTTTAAAGACGAGTTTGAAATTGTCGTAGTGATCGACGTATTGCGCGCCACATCTGCTATTTGTGCCGCATTCGACAACGGGATTGCTGCGATCATTCCGGTGCCAACTGTAGAGGAAGCATGGGAATATAAACAACGCGGATTCCTGGCTGGTGCAGAACGCAAAGGTCAGATAGTTGAAGGATTTGACTTCGGAAATTCTCCATTCAGTTATATCAAAGAGGAATTCCGCGGACAAGAAGTAGTGTTGACCACGACTAATGGCACGAAATCTTTGGATGTTGCGAAAGATGCCGAGATTGTAGTAGTTGGAAGCTTCTTGAATCTTGAATCATTAACAAATTGGTTAGCGGAGCAAGACAAGAACATCCTTTGCTTGTGTTCTGGATGGCAGGATAAATTCAATTTAGAAGACACAATTTGTGCAGGAGCGATCTGTGATGCGCTTATCAATACGGGTAATTTTACATCCATCGAGGATTCTTCAATTGCCGCAAAATATTTGTATCTTTCGGCTAAGGATAACTACCTCGGCTACCTCAAAAGCAGTTCGCATCGTCGCCGTTTGAAGAATTTGAATTTGAACGAAGACATCAAATACTGTTTAACGCCGAATCAAACAACAGTTATCCCAATTTTACGCGATGGGAAATTGGTCCAATTGGAAGTGGTTGTTTAGAACCTTTGTTCTTGTTATGTGCTGGAATGTGGCGTTTGCAAAGCCGCTTCCGGTCATAGAACCTTTTAATGCCACTGTTTGGGGCTTTTTTGGTCACAAACGCATCAACCGCATGGCCATTTTCACGCTGCCACCAGAAATGTTCGGCTTTTTCAAAGAGAATATCGAATACATCACCGAACATGCTGTTGATCCTGATAAACGTCGTTACGGAGTGGACGGTGAAGCACAACGCCATTACATCGATATCGATCACTACGCCCATAACGGACAGGATCCTTTTGAAGTAGTTCCCAGAAAATGGAATGACGCTGTCAACAAATTTACTGAAGATACGCTCCAAGCATACGGAATAGTTCCGTGGCATATTCAAGTGATGAAATATCGCCTGCAAAAAGCCTTCGAATCAAAGAATGTGGACCTCATCCTAAAAAATGCCGCAGAGATCGGTCATTACATCGGTGACGCGCACGTTCCGTTGCACACTACTGAGAATTACAACGGACAATTGACGGGACAACGCGGTATTCATGGGCTTTGGGAAAGTCGCATTGTTGAATTAAGCGCCGAGGACTACGATTATTTCGTCGGAAAAAGCAAATACATTCCTGGTGTACTGGATTTCGCATGGGACGCTGTTAAAGCATCCAACCTGGCTGTAGATTCTGTTTTGAGCATGGAACGTGAATTGACGGACACCTTCCCTTCGGATAAAAAATACAGCTACGAGCAACGCGGACAAGCAGTCATTCAAGTTTACTCGAAGGAATTCTGTGATGCTTATCAAGCACAAATGAACGGCATGGTAGAACGCAGATTGCGCGAAGCCATCATAGCCGTAGGTTCTATTTGGTATACTGCTTGGGTTGATGCTGGTCAACCGGACCTGAGCGACCTCACTTCTACCCCACCATCTGCAGAATTACTGAAAGAATTGCAGGAATTGGAGGACATGTACCAGCATTCTGAACACAAGGGAACGATCTGCGATTGATACTAAATGAAAATAATTGACGTTAAGTAAAGAAAAACTATGCGCCAGTTCCTTCTTATCTCCCTGCTTTTTCCAACTTTTTTGCATGCCCAACTTTATGTTGGCACTAAAAACGTTTGGGCGATCGGTCTAAATGCTGCACCACTTGCTCAGGCGAAGTATGCGAACGATCATTTATCTTACACACGTGTTGGTTTACAAGGCCACAAAATGATATTCTCGGGAATTTATTTTTACTTGGGAGTTTCCGGACAAAAATTCCACCATGCGACCCGCTCCGAAACGTTTCTGAATCAACAAGGGCAAACCTGGAACACAGAAGCCGGATTGTTGATCGATAAGCGTTTGTTATGTCTTATACAAAAACGGGTTCGTGGCATTTGTCACAAAGTCAATTTGGGAATCCTGGCTGAGACACAATACGCATACACCTTCGGATTTACAGAAAAAAACAATTCCATTGGAGGAATTAGTGGGTCACTTGGGTTGTCTATCTACCACAACAAATCAGTAAAATCCAGAAGATCAAAAGGAAATACGTGGCATTTGGATGGGTATTATCAATATGGATTCACTCCGGCATTCGCAACAAGTGGTACATCCGCAAACGATCTCACCATGCGCGGAATTTATATCAGACTTCGATTTGTCCACCAGAAACAAGCGGATTTCACTAAATAGGTTAATCTTTTACAAAGTACTTGCGCCCCACGTGTAAAGCGTTAACTTTGGCACAATAGAATTTAACACATTATGACAGTAGACATCAACACAGTGGTTTCCTTGCATTACAAGTTGACCAATCAGCAAACAGGAGAAAAGATCGAGGAAACACTTGTTGACCGACCGATGCAATTCCTTTATGGCGTTGAACGTGTGATCCCGGCTTTCGAGGAATCTATCCATGGGAAAGCAGCCGGAGACAGTGTACAAATTTCCGTTGAAGCAAAGGATGCATACGGTACTCGCCAAGACAACATGGTTGTAGAAATTCCGAACGAAGTTTTCTTCGATGAATCCGGAAAGATCAACACAGAACATATTTTCGTTGGAGCTATAGTTCCGATGACAGATCCTGATGGTCGTCCACTACGTGGGACTGTTGTAGAAATGCAACCAGCTGCGGTACGTATGGACTTCAATCACCCATTAGCAGATACTGACCTTCATTTTGAAGTAACGATCCTAAGCGTTCGTCAGGCAACTGCTGACGAGATCGCACACGGACATTCACATGGTGAACACGGACATCACCACTAAAACTTGAAAGCGTCGGAAACGGCGCTTTTTTTTATTCCATTCAACCAGCGTTTTAAACCTTCCACAGACTCCCAAGATCGCTGGTGTGAAAGTGCTCCCGTTTTAACATTTCTTTCAGCTCCTGCAATCTCTGTACTGCAGGGGTATTGTATATTCGCTCCATAGAATTGTTCGTATGATACACGTCGAAAACCTATCCAAAACATTTGAGCTGAACAGACAGCAACGCAAAGAACTCGGAACCGATGCAAAAACGGTTACGGCAGTTGATAATATCTCCTTCTCCTGTGCCCCGGGAAGAGTACACGCGCTGCTCGGTCCAAACGGTGCCGGTAAAACAACGACTCTCCGCATGCTGGCCACCATTTTCAAACCAAGTAGCGGGACCATCACGATCAATCACGTGGACGCCGTGAAACAAGCACAGGAAGCACGCATGCAAATTGGATTCTTGACAGGATCGGCCGGACTTTATGCACGATTGACACCCAACGAACTTTTGGATTATTTCGCAGCACTCTATAATGTCAGCAATACCGATCGGGACCTGCGGAAAGAACGCTTGTTCAATTTGCTCGATATGCACGATTTCAAAAACAAACGCATTGGGAAATTAAGCACGGGTATGAAGCAGAAGGTTTCGATCTGCAGAACCATGATCCACGACCCACAAGTAGTTATTTTCGATGAACCAACTAGTGGTTTGGATGTCATTACGGCAGAGAATATCATTCAACTGATCCGCGACTGCAAGCATCAAGGTAAAACCGTGATCTTCTCGAGCCATATCATGAGCGAAGTGGACTTGTTGTGCGACGATATTACGATCATCCACAAAGGAAAAGTGTTGTACAACGACACCATGGAAGCTTACCGAGCGCACACGGCCGGTAAAAACCTCACCGAAGCATTCATTGATATTGTTCACCAAGCAAAGTGATCATTCACTATTAAACAGCAGACAGTATGAAACTGACAACCATATTTCTCAAAGAATTGAAAGATACCTTGCGCGACCGTCGCACGGTGATGATGATGATCGTGATACCAACCTTGATCTTTCCGTTGGTCATGAATATTTTCACCACCGTTTCCAAATCGTTTGAAGACGAAGTAGCGGCCAAAGAAATGCGCATTGGTCTTGTAAGTTCCGAAGCGGGAAGTTTGCAAGAAGCATTGACCAAACTACCGAAAGAATTAGGCACATACACCCTACAGCCTTTTGCAGATACCAATACATTAAAACAAGCGTTGAATGACGAAAAGATCGACGCGGGTTTATTCATCCCATCTGGTAGCGATACTAAAAAACAAAGCTACTCGCCAGTTCCTGTGCGCATATTCCACAACGGAACCAGTGTCGGTATGAAAGAGCGCATGGAAACCTACTTGCAATTCATCAGCGATCAGTGGAAAAAAGAGCGCATGCAAGCCTTAAAGATCGATGAGCAAAAGATAACGCCGTTGGAAATCAGCTACCAAAACGTGGCTTCGGATAAAGAAATGATCGGAAAATTGGCCGGTGGTATGTTGCCGTACATCTTCATCGCATTCGGATTCTTGGGTTGTATGTATCCGGCAATCGATTTGTTCACCGGTGAAAAAGAACGCGGAACCATCGAAACCTTGTTAACCACACCCGTTCCACGCTGGCAATTGCTATTTGGCAAAATGGGTGTTGTGATCCTTTCCGGATTGATGGCTTCCTCCTTCAGTTTATTGGGCTTGTTCGCCTCGGTTGAATTCATTGCCAAAGAACAAGCACCGGAGATCGCCGTGATCGTTGACGAGATCTTGAGTCCGTCGTTCATTGTGATGTTGTACCTTTTGTTGTTCCCGTTGATCGTTTTCTTTGCAGGTTTGATGATTCCGATAGCGGTGCGTGCGAAAAGTTTCAAGGAGGCACAAAGTATCATTTCCCCGTTGAATATCGTGATCATCCTTCCGGCCATGGTGGGCTTTTTTCCCGGTGTGGAATTGAATGAAATGACGGCGCTGATCCCGGTGGTGAACATCGTTTTAGCCACGAAAGAATTGATCGCAGGCACCTTGGAATGGCACTTGGTGGCCATGGCCTTTGGAGTCATGGTGGCTTTGGCAGTAAGCGCCGTATTCTTGTCGTACAAGAAATTTGAAAGTGAAACGAACGTGGTGGGGTAAGTCATCATTTGCCTTGCATTTCGTACCTTTGCGGCATGCAACATCCGGACGGAAACATCCCGCATTTTACACGATTTAAGCACTTAGCGAAGGACATTTCTTTGCCGGAGCGCTTTACCTTTCCGTTCTATTACGATCCCCATCCCTTGGCTATTCAGGCTGCAGAAGAATTGCAGGAATACTTGGAAACACAAGCGGATTGGATCCACAATTTCGGTTTAGTTCCGGAACAGGACGGACTGGTGATCGGAAAAATGTTCGGTGTGCTCGTGGTGCAACACCCAACTGGTGAACTGGGGTATCTTTCGGCCTTCTCCGGTAAACTAGCCAACAGCAATCACCACGCGCATTTTGTGCCGCCGGTTTTTGATATTCTGCAGGAAGACGGATTCTTCAAAAAAGGAGAACTGGAGGTGAATGCCTTGAACGAAGCACTGGAACGTGCGCTGGTTGACCCTGCTTACCTCGAATTGAAAGAGGCTATCAACAACTTGAAGCTGGAAGCTGAAGCGCGGATTACCGAGCAAAAAGCACGCATAAAAGAACAAAAACAGGAACGCGACGCACGTCGTAAAGCAGGTGAAACATCTCTCGATCCGGAAGCCTACCAGGCACTGTTGACGGAATTATCGCAGGAAAGTGTGAAAGAGAAGTTCTTGCTGAAGGACATGACCAAGCATTTTGAATACCGATTGGCAGACTTGCAAGGACAACTAGCACCTTTTGAGCAAGGGATCGAAGAGCTCAGAGAAGCACGAAAAACACGCTCGTCGGCTCTGCAAAAACAGTTATTCGCTCATTATTATTTCTTGGATCAAGCGGGAAATAAGAAAAGCTTGGGTGAGATCTTTGCAAACATGCCCGATGCCAAACCGCCCGCCGGTGCTGGTGAATGTGCTGCGCCAAAGCTCTTGCATTACGCTTTCATCCATCAATTGAAACCAATCGCATTGGCTGAATTCTGGTGGGGACAATCGCCGAAATCTGAAGTACGCAACCACAAACAATATTATCCGGCTTGTCGCGGAAAATGCGAACCGATCTTGGGTCACATGCTGCAAGGTATGGAAGTGGACGACAATCCACTATTACACAATCCAGCTGCCGGCAAACAATTCGAGATCCTTTTTGAAGATGATTGGCTGGTTGTGGTGAACAAACCTGAGGAGTTTCTTTCAGTGCCCGGAAAATCGATCCAGGATTCCGTTTATGAGAGGTTACGTGCACTGTATCCGCAAGCAACCGGCCCACTCCTTGTGCACCGTTTAGACATGAGTACCTCCGGAATTCTACTCGCAGCGAAAGACAAAGACGTACACGAACATTTGCAACGTCAATTCACCAAACGCAGCGTGACCAAGAAATACGTTGCTCTGTTGGACGGAATTCCAAGTAAACAAGACGGTAATATCGACTTGCCATTACGAGTTGATATTGAAGACCGTCCCAGACAATTGGTTTGTTACGAACACGGCAAAAGAGCCATGACGCGTTTTGAGATCGTTGAAACACGCGGCGACCAGACCTTGGTGTATTTCTATCCATACACCGGGAGAACACATCAATTGCGCGTGCATGCCGCACATCCAGATGGTTTGGGTGTTCCGATCGTTGGTGATGACTTGTATGGAGCTAAAGCAGATCGTTTGCATTTGCACGCAGCGGAATTGACCTTCACACACCCGATCACCAAAGAGCTCATTCACATTACTGCACCAATTCCATTTTAACATGTCCGGACAAGACTTTCTACCCCAACTCAAAAAAGCTGTTCAGGCAGAAAAACAATACCAGGAATGGTTGGATGCATCCTTGGCTCAGAAATCCGTTCAGGAATTACGCAAAGAAGGATTGGTTTTGTTTCCGGTTATTTACAGCAATGCCCAAAATAGCCTATCGGGAACAAGCGTAACCTTCACAACGAGCTACAGCATTCCAGACCATTTTTTCAAACGCGGTGCAACTGTATCTGTGCAGGCTGGAGATGCAGAATGGCGCGGAAGAATCGTTGAACTTAATGACCGGAGTTTGACAATTTACAGTTCGGATAATCCGGAACTGGATTGGTACGCCGACAATTTAAAGATCAGTAAGATCTCAGATGACCGCACCCTGCAATGCATGGCGATCGGTTTACGAATCTGTGAGGAACAGGCACTTTGGAAACTCATCGACGAAGTTCGGGAACCCGAATCCATCCAAAACACTTACACCGACACAACATTCAACGAGTCACAGCGCTTGGCGATCACGGCAATTACTGGGTCCGATAAGCTCGTAGCCATTCAAGGACCTCCGGGAACTGGAAAAACAACCACACTGGTAGCTGGCATTCGGGAATTGGTGAAATCCGGCAAAAAGATCATTCTGGCGGCTCCATCAAACACAGCGGTAGACCATGTCGTGCGCCAATTGATGCGTGCCCAAGTACCGGTGATCCGCGTTGGAAATGATGAAAAGATCGCTTCGGATGTGCAGGCTGTCTGGCTCGATAACTTGGTGGAATCCGGACAAGCCAGCAAAAGCATCCAACAGTATAAAAAACAATTGCAGCAAGCTATTGCCATCGCCGACCGCAACATGCGCAATTACGATGCAGAAGCCAGAGAATTGAAACGAGCTGCACGCAAAGACATCCGAGAATTGAGTCAGTTGATCCGCAAAACAGCACAAGACCAGATGTTCCAGTTATTAGAGCAAACTTCAGTGATCGCGGGAACACCCGTTGCGCTATTCAATGAATTGCCGAAGAATTGGAAAAGCGATGTCGTGGTTATAGACGAAGCGGCACAGGCATTGGAACCATTGACTTGGTTGGTTGCCAGTTTCGGAAATCGTTTGGTACTTTGTGGAGATCCACAGCAATTACCCGCAACCGTACTTAGTCCGGAAGCACAACAATTGAAACTCAACAAGAGTCTCTTAGAACGCATTCAGGAAGCAAAACCATTGATCCGTCTGAAAACGCAATACCGCATGGACCTGGCTATTCAAGATCTGATCAACGGACATTTTTATGATGGGGAACTGATCGCCTATGACGAGGCTGCTGCTGGTTTAGTTTCATTCATTGATATGGCCGGATATGGTGATGGGGAGCAACAAGATGAAGAATCGGGAAGTTATTTTAACGAATCCGAGATCGAGGTCATCAGCAAATTGATCGTCGATGAAAACTTGGATCCAACTAATAGTTTTGTATTAAGTCCTTATTCCGCACAGGTTAAGCGTTTGAAAGAACAATTGGGCAAAGCGTGGCACGTTTCAACGGTGGACAGCATACAAGGTCAGGAAACAGCAACCGTGATCATCAGTTGTACCCGATCCAATGAATCGCAGTCAATTGGTTTCTTAGCGGATCTGCGTCGGATGAATGTGGCTTTATCTCGTGCGAAACACCGATTGATCATTATAGGAGACAGTGCAACCTTAGGCTCAAATAGCTGTTACACCTACTTATTGGATAAGATAGAACAACAGTACGAATACCGAAGTGTTTGGGAGATTTTATATTAACGGGTTATTTCAAACCAAACAGCGCATCCGGGATCGTTGGCGAAACGAAAGGTAGCCTCCAGTTGTTCCCAAAGCGAACGAATCAACTCAAACCCTAAAGAATTGTCCGGTTTACCTTGTGCAAAGGTTTGTACACCCGGACCATTATCGTATACGTGAAAATGCAGTTTGTCGTCTCGCTTTTCAATTGTTACAAAGATCTCCAATTGCTTTCCGGTAACGCGCGCGTGCTTATACGCATTTGTTAGTAGTTCATTGATGATCAAACCGCAAGGAATTGCTTTTTGCAAGGAAAGATCTACTTCGTCTGTTTGCACGTGTACAAAGGCTTCACCGCCTAATGCTTGCTCGATATTCTTTGTTAGATCATCGATGTATTTTTTAAAATCCAATTTTCCGATTGCCGAGTCAGCATACATTTGATTATGCACCAAAGCCATGGAATACACGCGAAACTGACAATCTTCCAGAGCCAATTGCACGTCCTTGTTCGAAGCGGCATTCTTTTTCAAATTCAGCAAGCTTGTAACGATGTTCATGTTATTCTTCACCCGATGGTTTAATTCAGCTAAAAGGATTTCTTTCTCTCTCAGCATTTGCACAATGGAATTCTCTTGCTTGTAATTCTCGTAAGTTACAAACGCGATCATAATGATACTCAGCATGAAGCTCATCACGACATTAAAGGGCCTCAGAATATCAAGCACGTCGCGATCCAGGGTTAATAAGCTGCCGTAATTCAAAAGTACAGTCAGTAGTACCATCGACACGAAATAAAGTACTAAAAGAACGAGTAAGTGTATCCAAGTTTCCTTTCTTCCCAACATTTGGATCATACTGATCAACATCGGGAAATAATACAACATGATAAATGAATCAAACCCGTAAATCCAAGTAAGTGTAAAGAAGAAATACAATCCCATCAAGGAGAACAAATATGCTGCTGCTAAATAGCCAAACCACTTATTGAAGGCAAGAATGAACGGTGCCAAACTTAAAATGGTCACAAAATGTGGAAGCACTTGTTCCATAGAAAAGCTGACAAACAGAAACAATGTCAACAACACGTTAAAAAAACCAATTACCGATAGAAAATTCAGCTTTCGTGTTAAGGTTATTTCCCAAGGCAAATAATCAATCCTAATCCCAGTATTCAGTATTTTAGTCAGCATGCGCAATCAAAGATAATCCGATTGTCCATTAATCTTGAGATTTATGTCCCAAATTGACAAAACCACCTTTGCTTTTGAACATACCCCAGTTCTGGCAGAATATTTGTAAATTCGTCCAACCAAAAGCCATTAACGTGTTCAGATCGATCATCATTATTTTCTGCTTCATTGGAATACAACAAGTATTTGCCCAGCCTTTGGCTTGGATTGGTAAACCACGTCCTTACAAATGGATGATCGGGGTTTCCTGGAATACAGTGGATGATGATGGAAGAGGTTTTTGTCAGGCCTTTGATGTGAAGGAAGTTTGGAACACACCTGTTTATCCTTCAAGAATCATGGTTGATCGCTACCTCAAAAAAGGTCTTAGCATCGAGTTTTCAGGAGCGTACAATCAATACAAAAGTTCAAAATTGATCAACGACAGCACAGGCCGCAGTGGTATGTTCTTGAGTTTTGACCTCAATGCAAAGTATAGTTTTTACAATTTGCTTAACACACGTCGTTTTGACCCCTATGTCAGTTCTGGTTTGGGATTAACTCATCGAGCAGCTTTTTCAACTCCCCTTTGTCCAACGTTCCAAGTTGGTGCCGGCTTGAATTTTTGGGTTTGGCGAGGATTGGGAATACAAGTTCAAGCAAGCGGAAAAATTGGATTATCAGGGAAGATTCTGGCAGAAAACGACTATTTACATTATACTGCCGGTCTGGTGTACAAATTCAAAGGAGATAAAGCCGATGACAGCTTTAACAACCGTAAATACAAGTGGATCAATAAACGCGAGCGATACAAGTCAGGGAAACGAAAAGGTTAACCCTTCAGACCCATCATCAAGAGATCAATATCCTTGTACTTGAGGTCGAACACTTTCCCCAACACTTCGCTCACCAAAATTCCTCGGTAAATATAAACACCAGAACGGAAGCCCAGATCATTGCGGATCAGATCCAACGATCCTCCGGTATCGCCCATCGTCAATAAGATTGGTGAGAATATGTTAGATAGTGCAAACGAAGCCGTTCGCGGTACGCGCGATGCAATATTCGGAACGCAATAATGTACTACGCCGTGTGATGTAAAGGTCGGATGATTGTGATTTGTAACGCGTGACGTCTCAAAGCAACCGCCTTGATCAATGCTCACATCCACGATCACAGAACCTTCTTTCATGTTTTGAATCATCTCCTCGGTAACAACGCAGGGTGTTCTTCCCAATGGAGAGCGAATAGCACCGATAATCACATCAGCGCGCATGATTGCTTTGGCTAGAACTTTTGGTTGCAAGACAGAGGTGTAAACACGCGAACCGATATCATTTTGTAAGCGTCGTAAACGCGACAAGCTATTATCAAATACTTTTACAGAAGCACCTAATCCCATGGCAGATCTCGTGGCAAATTCTCCCACTGTTCCGGCTCCAATTACTACTACTTCTGTAGGCTGTACACCCGCAATTCCACCGAGCATGATCCCTTTTCCTTCGTTAAAAGAAGAAAGCAATTCTCCTGCGATCAAGATCGAGGTTGTACCTGCAATTTCGCCCATAGTGCGAACTACAGGAAAAACACCATGTTCATCACGGATGTAATCCCACGCAATTGCCGTTACTTTCTTTTGAATCAGTTTTTGTAAAATATTCTTTGGCTGAATGCTCAATTGTAAAGCCGAGATCAAGGTCTGATTACCGGGCATCAGGTCCACTTCTTCTTCCGAAGGTGGAGCAACTTTTAAAATGATATCACATTGAAAGACATCCTTAGAGCTGTAGGCGATCTCTGCGCCTGCTTCGCTGTATTCGCGATCTGTAAAATGCGCTGGATCTCCCGCACCGGTTTCGATACGCACCTGATGTCCGTTTGCCACCAAGAAAGAAACTGCTTCCGGAACCAAGGGAACACGACGCTCCTGAAAGCTGGTCTCCTTAGGAATTCCGATTAACAAACTTCCTTTTTTCTTAGAGATTTCGAGCATTTCTTCCATTGGAAGAATATTCCCTTCTTTCAACAACTGCTTTAACAATTCTGGATCCTTCACCATGGTATTTGGATTTGCCGGTTCTTACGAAGATAGCAGAATTTAGACGAAACGAGTCAGCCGCAGGGCTTAATTTTTATAAAAGCCGATTGTTTAAAAATCAGGGTAGTTTTGCGCTCAAGACCCGATCGCCTTCTTCGTTCACCGCAATGGTCACTTCAACGGTGTTTTCTGGCAAAAGTGCGGCGATCTTTTCCGGCCATTCGATGAAACAATAGGCCCCGGAATAGAAAAACTCTTCCATGCCAATATCCAATGCTTCCTCCAGATCATCTAAGCGATAGGCATCCATGTGATAGACTTCCCCATAATACGGCGAATTGTAGGCATGAATGATGGCAAACGTTGGTGAACCTTCCGAATGCTCAACACCCATTGCGCGCAAGATCGCATTCGTAAAGGTTGTTTTCCCGGAACCCATGGGAGCATTCAAAGCCACAATCCGGTTATTCCCGATGTATTCGAGAAATTCTTTGGCTATAAATGGCAGATCAACAGTAGAATGTGCTACCCAGTTTTTCATTTGGCCGAAAGAATTACAAATGGGATCATAAGCTCTTCCATAGAGATTCCTCCGTGTTGGAAGGTATCGTTGTAATAGTTCACGAAATGATTGTAATTATTCGGATATACAAAATAATCGTGTTCGCGGGTAAATACGAATTCACTGGAAAGACTTGACTTTGGCAAGCCAACTTTTTCTGGATGACGGATCGTGAATACTTCTTTATCCTTGTAACTCAGGTTTCGTCCTGTTTTGTAACGCAAATTGGAATTGGTGGAACGATCTCCAACAATTTTCACCGGATTCGTCACACGCACAGTTCCGTGATCGGTAGTAACTACCACTTTTCCTTTGACAGCAGCAATTTTCTTGAAGATCTCCTGCAAAGGCGAATGCTCGAACCAGGAAACCGTTAACGATCGATAAGCAGCCTCATCAGCAGCCAATTCCTTGATCATATCCATTTCCGTTCTGGCATGAGATAACATGTCCACAAAATTATAAACGATTGCATTCAATTGATTCTCTTTCAATTGGTTGAACTGATCCAACAACCTTTTCCCAGCATCCAAATTGGTGATCTTGTTATAACTCCATTTGATCTGCTTTCCGTTGCGTTTCAAGTTTCCTTCCAAGAAAACAGCTTCGTGCATGTTCTTTCCGCCTTCATCTTCTTCATTCAACCAATGATTTGGAAAGCGTTTGGCAATCTCCGAAGGCATTATTCCTGCAAAAAGCGCATTACGCGCATAATGCGTCGCCGTAGGCAAAATGGAATAAACGATATCTTCCTTTTCAATTGTAAAGTAGTTCGCAATGATCGGTTTCAAAACTTGCCACTGGTCGTAACGCAAATTATCGATTACAATGAGGTAAACTGGCTCATCCAAAAGCGGGAATACACGGTTGCGCAACAACTCATGCACCATTTCAGGTCCTTCTTCAGTACCTGTAAACCAGTCTTCGTAGTTATTCTCGATGAAGCGACAGAAAAGATCATTTGCCTCTTTTTGCTGCGCTTTCAAGATCTCGCGCATTCCTTGGTCTTGAAGCCCTTTGAACTCCAACTCCCAATAAGTCAATTTGCGGAAAACGTCCTTCCATTCCTCAGCATCCAATCTGGAAGAAAGTTGCATCCCCAACTGACGAAATTCTTGTTGGTAATTGGAATTGGTTTTTTGCGAAACGAGTTTTCGATGGTCCAAGTTCTTTTTCAGGCAGAGCAATAATTGATTTGGATTGACCGGTTTGATCAAATAATCAGCGATCTTACTTCCGATTGCTTCTTCCATGATGGATTCCTCCTCGCTTTTCGTGATCATCACGATCGGCAATTGCGGCTGGATCTCCTTGATTCGCGCCAAAGCTTCTAACCCGGAAATACCCGGCATGTTTTCATCGAGGAATACAATGTCGTAGTTGTTTTCCTGACAACGCTCCACGGCTTCCGATCCATTGTTGATCAATTCAACCTGGTAACCTTTTGACTCCAGAAAAAGTACATGGGGTTTCAAGAACTCCATTTCATCATCTGCCCAGAGAATCTTTGCTTGCATATCCTAAAGATTAATTAGCTTTGAGTACGGATTATAAAAGTATTCAATTGCGAACACATACTCATCGAAACAATAAGAAGAAAATCATCAACGACCAGGTCTATGGTTTTATTTCAATTCCGGATGATTTTATTTTTGACTTGATAGAACACCCCTTCGTTCAACGATTGAGACGAATCAAGCAATTGGGAATGACCCACTTGGTTTATCCCGGCGCGCTACACACCCGTTTTCACCATGTGATCGGGGCCATGCACCTCATGGAAAAAGCAATTGCTGTAATCCGTAAAAAAGGACATCCAATCAGTCGCGAAGAAGAACGCGCAGCCTTGATCGCCATTTTGTTACACGATATCGGTCACGGTCCGTTCAGTCACGCATTAGAATACGACATCGTAAATGGTGTTTCGCACGAAAAGATCTCTGTGCACTTCATTGAAGCTTTGAAGAAGGAGTTTCCACAAAATCACGACGATCTGGAACGTGCTTTATTGATCTTCTCAAACACGTATCACAAAAAGTTCTTGCATCAATTGGTGAGCAGCCAGTTGGATATGGATCGCCTAGATTACTTGACACGTGATAGTTTCTTTACAGGAGTTTCCGAAGGGATCATTGGCACGGAGCGCATCATCGAAATGTTAAATGTGTTCCACGATCAATTGGTTGTGGAAGAAAAAGGAATCTACTCCATCGAGAAATTCCTGGTGGCACGCAGAGTCATGTATTGGCAAGTTTATCTGCACAAAACGGTCGTATCTGGTGAATTTATGCTGATCAACATCTTACGCCGTGCGAAAGAATTGGTAAACAAAGGAGAAACGCTTTTTGGCTCTCCTGCCCTGCTTTATTTCATGTCGAAAGACGTTCGCGACACAGATTTCCAGAACGATCCGAACGTACTAGCAACTTTTGCCCATTTGGATGATTACGATATCATGGGTGCCATTAAAGTTTGGCAATTCCATGAGGATAAAGTGCTATCCATACTTTCGTCACATCTGGTAAATCGCAAATTGCACAAAGTGGAGATCGCAAAAGAACCATTTAGCCCGGACCGCATTACATTTGAGCAAGAAATGGTTCGCAATCAGTACCAGCTGAATGATGATGAGATCAAGTACTTCGTTTATGCCGAATTACTAACCAATAATGCCTACAGCCAAGTGAAACAAACCATCAATTTGTTGATGAAGAACGGAACGATCATGGATGTTTCTAAAGCTTCGGACAACTTGAACATCTCCGCACTTGCAAAACCGGTTGAAAAGTACTGTTTGTGTTACCCGATTCCCGGAAACGGCAGAGATTAATTCAAAACCACGCGTTTAACCTGTGTTCCCATTAGGAGCAAATAAGTTCCTTGGTGTAATTGTTCCAAGTTCAGTAAAGCTGTTCCTTCATGGAAAGACACCGGTAATTCCTGAACCTTTTTCCCTTCGGTTGAAAAGATCGTCACCTGCATTTGAAAGTTGTCCAATCGATTGACCTGTAAAGTTAAAATGCCTTGACTCGGATTTGGGAACAGTATGAAATCAAGCTCACTTGTTTCAAACAAACCACTCGTATTCGATCCAATCTGAATTACCTCTTGCAAAACACAACCGTTTGCATCCGTGATCGTGCAGGTATAAGTTCCAGGACATAAGTCCGTAATACTTTCTGTTGTCGAATTATTCGGATCATTCCATTGCACATTGTATGGCGCCTGACCTCCTGAAATTGCTACAAATGCAGATCCGTCGCATCCCACGGAGGCATTGTTGTAAAATGCAGAAACTTGCATCACGTTGAACGCAGGTATTTCCACACACAACTGATCTACATTTCCTAAAGCATCAGTGACCGAAACGCAATAACTTCCTGCAGTAACTCCGCTGATAGTTTGTGTGGTTTGACCACCTGCTGCAGCATCCCATTGAAACGTGAACGGGCTTTGACCTGCCAAAGGGAGAATCGAAACTTCTGCACCATTTGTGGCACAACCAGCAGCTTGAACTGTGTAGGTAAGATTCAACCCAAATTGAGACGGAATGGTTGCCAACAGATCCAATTTCACCGGCAAATGATCCGATAGGTAAAAAATGGCGCGGACAACCGAATCAGGGTATTGTGAGTTGCCACCAGTAAGCAGACTCTGATTGTAATGGGCGCCATCATTTCCGATTGCTTTGTAGGAATTAGCCTGATATTGACACAATGATCCTGTCATTGCATTTTGAGAAAGCAGGATATGATCGAAGCGATCATCTAGGCCGCCGGTAGCTCCACAAGCCCATGACCCCGAACTGCGTGGAGATTGCGTATGTATTCCGGTAAATGACGAATTGGACGTCCAGTTTCCCGGTGAATTGATCGGATCTTTCATTTGTCCTGCACCCGTAGCTATCAAATTTTGATAACACACCTCTGAACTGCGATAGGTATTCAAATCGCCACAAACGACTAAATGTCTGTTGGTTGGTCTACTTGCTAATACTGTTCGAAGAGCCGCAGTTTGATCCGCTCGATCATTTTGATCAGCACTTGCACTTCCGGCTTTCAAATGGCACATAAATACTTCTATGAAAATGGTATCGTGGTGTTGAGGAAGAGTTGGGTCCAAAACGTAGAGGATGTATTGATCGATCTTTCGAACCGAAGTTGAAATGGCCCGCTGCTCCTTCAAAGCCAGTTTATCTGAATTAAAAAACAACATGTTGTGGATGTCTCCTGAATTGTTGGGAGACCAAAGTGCACGCTGATAATGCTGTGTACCGAAGACATTCAATGCTCTCGACAAGATACTATCACAGCCAGCTTCCGATTGAATTTCGCAGGCTCCAAGAATATCCGGTTTCAAATACTGCATGACCTTGCGTAAGGTGTCCACGCGATTGGGTAAATTGATATTTGAAGTACCACAATCTGTACGACCGTCCGGAAAGTTCAACAAATTGTACGATACCGCGCGCAGAGGAACTTGTTGAGCGAATGCACCAGCAAAAACAAAACAACAAATGAAAACAAGAAAAATGAACGATCTCATAGTGCAAATCTACACCCTTTAAGGCTTAAAACCCAGTAAATTCAAGCATTTCTAAGCTAAATGGATTTACTAAAAAAAATCGAACTTATCGAATCCAATACCGGATGTTCAACGTACTTTTGCAAAAAACAACCCCATGAAACGAGCATACATTGACCAAATTCAGAACAGTATTCAACCACTCAAATTAGCTATTGAACAGCATCCCTGTTACAACGAGATCAATGATCTGGAAGCTGTAAGGCAATTTATGGAGCAACACGTATTTGCAGTTTGGGATTTCATGTCGCTTTTGAAAGCTTTACAAAATAAACTTACCTGTACTCAAGTTCCCTGGATGCCTGTTGGAGACCCGAAGACCCGTTTTTTGATCAATGAAATTGTGTGTGGTGAAGAATCGGATATTGCTTTTCAGGCAGAGGGAAACATCAGTCATTTCGAACTCTATCTTCAAGCCATGAATCAGGCTGGAGCGGCGACCAAGGCCATGGACCAATTTCTTGATTCATTGCGTGCGGGAAAATCAGTAAATGAAGCTTTAATTGATCTAGAAATCCCTGAGAGTACCAAAGATTTTGTTCGATTCACATTTGAAGTTATCGATACGAATAAACCACATATCATGGCTGCCGTCTTTACATTCGGCAGGGAAGACCTTATTCCGGGGATGTTTATTTCAATCGTCTCAAAATTGAATGACAGCACCAGTGGGAAACTAGAGATCTTCAAATATTACCTAGAACGACACATTGAAGTCGACGGAGACCACCACAGTCATTTAGCATTAGAAATGGTTAGTTTGTTGTGTGAAGATGATCCAATTAAATGGACCGAAGCGTCAGATTATGTAACGCGTGCACTTGCACATAGAAAGCGTTTATGGGATGGCGTTTTAGATTTTTCCTTGAATGATTAAATAAATCGTTTTAACAATTCAGCCAATCGTTGAATATCCTGCCTAGTATTGAAGGCATGTATACAAACGCGAATGCGGCATTGATCTTCTTTAACGGTCGGTGGTAAGATCGCTTTTACGGCGAATCCAGAATTGCGCAATTCAGCAGCTGCTTTTAAACAGTGGTCCATACTTGAGAAATCGATCATTTGGATTGGAGATCGACTTGAACTCCTTTCGTTTGGAAGTAATTCCCGAAAACTTGAGATCCGCTCTTGAAGTTCACGCTGTAGTTCCGGAGCAACAGCCTTCACCTGGTTTAAAAGATGCACATACAAGGCCTCTGGCATAGCCGTGGTGTATATGAATGAACGAGCAAAATTGATCAGAAAAGTTCGCATTTCTTCCGAAACGCAACAAACAGCTCCATGCGCACCAAAGCCCTTCCCGAAGGTGTACAAACGAGCAAAAATACGTTCTTGTAAACCAAGGTCTTCGGATATACCACCACCCTGTTTCCCGAACACAGCTCCGGCATGTGCCTCATCAACGATCAAGTAAGCTCCGGTAGATTCACACAATTGGATAAGATCCAACAGCGGCGCGAAATCCCCATCCATGGAATAGAGTGATTCAACGGCAACATAAACCGTCCCTTTGGCTTGATCCAACTTCTTTTTGAGGTCGGACATATCGTTATGGGCAAACGAGAATGCGCGTGCAAACGACAACCGGATCCCATCGCGCACGGAAGCATGGATCAATTCATCGTAAAGTATCGTATCACCGCGTTGTGGAACGGCACCAAAAAATCCCAGATTCGCGTCATAGCCAGAATTGAAGATCAAAGCAGCTTCACTACCGAAAATACTGGCCAGTTCGCGTTCCACTTCCTCCATCCTATGGGTGTTTCCAGAGATCAAACGCGAACCTGAAGCCGATGTAATTTGAATCGTCTCCGAATTTTTGCCCAGCCCCAAATAATCATTGGACCAAAAATCGATCATGCCGTCTTCAAACGACAAAAGGGAGCGTACACTCCCCTTTGCCATTCTATCTGATAATTTCTTACGAAATGACGGTTCCATTAGTCTGAAACGACAATTTTACGCGGTTCGAAATTGGAATTTGCTTTTGCTTCTGCCAATTCTTGCGCACGTTTCGCTTCTTGCTCTTTGCGCGCAATGATCTTTTCATCCGGATATGAAACTGGTTTTTCACCATCCGCAAATGCCGCTTTCGGGATCAATCCCAAAATCTCAAACATTTCCTTATCCTCGTTAAACTCCGGATTTGGCGTAGTCAACAATTTATCTCCTGCAAAGATTGATCCTGCTCCCGCCATAAAGCAAAGCGCTTGAGCTTCCATAGACATTTTCGTTCGTCCAGCGGATAAGCGGACCACTGATTCGGGAAACACCACACGCGTTGTAGCAACCATGCGGATCATTTCCCATTGTTCGATCGGCTTTTGATCTTCTAAAGGTGTACCTTCAACAGCAACCAATGCATTGATCGGAATAGATTCAGGTGGCGTTTCCATTGCCATGTAGCTCATCAACAAACCAATACGGTCTTCAACCGCTTCACCCATCCCGATAATTCCTCCGGAACAAACAGTAATTCCAGCTTTACGTGCATTTTCGATGGTATTCAAACGATCTTCATACTCGCGAGTAGAAATGATATCGCCATAAAACTCTTTTGAGGAATCCAAGTTGTGATTATAAGCAAACAAACCAGCTTTTTTCAAACGCATGGCTTGCTCCTCATTCAACATACCCAAGGTACAGCAAACCTCCATATCCAAGTCATTCACTGCTTGTACCATTTCCACTACCGAATCAAAATCCTTATTGTCGCGCACTTCGCGCCACGCTGCACCCATACACAAACGTGAAGAACCGTTCGCTTTGGCATTTTTAGCTTGTTCGATCACAGAATCAACCGACATTAATTTATGTGCGTCAACGTCTGTTTGATAGCGAGCCGCTTGTGGGCAGTAACCGCAATCCTCCGGACAACCACCGGTCTTAATGCTCAACAAAGAAGACATCTGAACTTCACGCGGATTGTGGTATTGTCTGTGAATAGTCGCTGCTTCGAATACCAATTCCAACAAAGGTTTGTTGTACAATTCCAATAGTTGTTCCTTGGTCGTGTATTGTGGATTAACTTTCATAATTCCTAATTATGATGCAAATATACAACCTCCGGTGGTTGTATGAGGTAAAGTCTTGAAATGTTTAGTCCTTTTTTGAAAGCAAACAAACGGCATAGGCTTTTACAGCTTCACCGGCTCCGAAAGAATCTACTTTTTCGTGAGTTGTTGCTTTGATAGACATGCGGTCGGTGGAAATCTCTAATATATCAGCTAAAACCTGTTGCATCTGCTCAATATGCGGATTTACCTTTGGTTTTTCAAGGATCACTGTTGCGTCTACGTTCACAACTCCAAATCCCTTTTCGCGGATCAGGTCCATCACATTCTTCAACAAGATTTTTGAATCAATGCCTTTGTATTGTGGATCCGTATCCGAAAAATGATAACCAATGTCGCGCAGATTTAATGCTCCCAACAAGGCATCACAAATTGCATGGATCAATACATCAGCATCCGAGTGACCAACCGCACCAAAAGTTGAAGGCAATAGAATCCCTCCTAACCAAAACTCGCGACCTTCTTCTAAACGATGAACGTCTACCCCAAAACCAATTCGGATATCCATTATTCAGGTTTGTCTTCGCCTCCTGCTGTTTTCTTAGAACCTAACTTAAAACGTAAGGTAAAACGCAAGGTATTTGCAAGGGGATTATCACGCTTCAAAGCTGCCAGGTAGGAAATATCAATTCCAAAAATGTTGTATTGGAAAGACGCTCCAAATGTAAAGAACTGACGAGCTCCCTTATTCGGTGCTTCATAGAAAAATCCTCCTCTTAAAGCGAATACATTGGCATACCAATATTCCATTCCTGCCGCAATATTGATCTCGGTAATCTCTTCCTTGAATCTAGATCCCTTTACGATTTGGTATGTACCATCTGCATTTTGAACGTAATCTCCATTCTCATCTTCTGCCAAGGTTCCGGGTGCATCATAAAAAGATTGCACCAATCCCGAGATTACACCGACATCGTTATTCATTCCTGCAACGATTGTACTTTCTCCACCTACCAACATTCGAACCGGTGGCGTTGGTACCAACAATTTCTGAATATCCAAAGCAAAAGTTACTTTGTTGTATTCATCCAACTTGGCGGTATAAGCATTCCCGATACGCAAATTCATCGGGATAAAATCTCTTCTCGATAATTCAGAATAAGAAACCTTGTTTCCAATATTGTTGATGGTAGCACCAAAGGTGTAGGTACCTTTTACACCGCCTAAACGTACATCGTCGTTGTTGTAAGCATAAGAGATATCAGCAATTCCGGCAACACCTGGTTTTGTTGTAGCTCCGGCCACGGTCAATCCACCTGTTAAATTCGAATAGGCAAATTTTCCGTTCACCCCAATACTGGATCTCTCAGAAAGCTTGAACGCATATCCTCCGGCCAACTCAAACTCACTTGGCTTGTCGTCGCGGATGTAATTTCCTGAAGCATCTGTAAATGTAATTTCACCCAAAGAAAAGAAACGCAAAGCACCGGTAACAGCCATTCTGTTATTCAGTTTGTAATAACCGGATAAGTATGAAAGACTGATGTCATTGGTCAGTTTACGCAACCAAGGAGTGTAACTAATACTCAATTCAGAACGGTCTTCAGCAAAGTTCAACATGGCCGTATTCCAAAAAATACTGGTAGAACTTGCACTTAAAGCAGTTCCAGCATCACCCATTCCACCACCTCTTGATTCTGGTGTGATCGCCAAAAATGGCATCGATGTGGTGATCGTATTTAGCTGTAACTTTTCATCAGTTACGGAAGCCTCGCCTTGTGCAGACAAGAAATATGGGAAGGAGAAACAAATTGCTAAAAAACTGTACTTAAACATTCCTAATTTGTGTTTGAAGAAAACAAAAATACGTAAAACTCTATCTTTTATTGCCTTCCTATCGTAAAAGAACCAACTTTTCCATTTTTTCAGCTTTCCCACCCTCAGGTAACTCAACAGAAACACGGTAAACATAAACGCCTTTTGCCAATTGATCTCCGAAATCATCGCGACCATCCCAATCGATCCCTTCAATGCGGAACCCCGCAGTAGGCACCTCTTGATTGATCGTTCGAACTAAGCGACCAGAAACCGTATAAATCTGAATTTGAGTATTCAAAGATGAACAAGACTGATTATGCTCGAAGAAGAAAGTTGTTTTCGTAGTAAACGGATTTGGGTAATTCAGCACGCGGTCAATCGTAACTTCTGAAGCATCATTAACCGTAAATTCGATTCGCGCCAGGCTTGAATTATTGTTGGCATCCCAAATTTTCACCTCAGCAGTATGCTGTCCCACGCTCAGATCACGCAAATTATACTGAATTTCACCTGATTGATAGGAGTCCAGATCGGCAACATAATAATCGTTCAAAACGATTGGAGATGCTGTATTTCCATCCAGGATCAACGTCAAGTCATGACCTACACCATTTCCTACTGTATTGATCCCAAACTCATCCGATGCTTTCACAATTAACAATGGGGAAGAACTGGTGATTCCACCGTTCACAAAATTCTCGTCGTTCAGGAAAAGTTGAACTTCCGGACCTTGATTGTCTACCGGAGCATTCGTGTCGATCCCTCCAACAATGAAAGAAGTATCAAAGCCAGCAGCATCAACAGATCCATTCTCCGCATACAAACTGATCTTACCTTTTCCAAAACTGTAATTGATGTCTTTAGGTACAATAAATTCGAACGAAAAATACCCATTCTTTACAGTTGCTTTCCCTTTATAAAGCGCATTGTTTTGTTCCTCAAATTGAACCAGCGGAGCAGAAGGTTCATTCTGAAGGGTTTGTGATAATTTGATCTTATCGTAAATAGTTGGAGAAACAACGCCGTTGAAATTTGTCATAACATTTCCGAAAAGATCCTCTACGTGACCAACAACATGCATTTTACTCAAGGCTCTAACGGTGTCCACCTGTAAATCCGGATCTAAATGATTGATAGAATCCGCAACCAAAACGTATTGAGGAAGGGCAATTTTCAAATTCGGGTCGCCGATCAAATTAAAACTACGACGGTTGTTGTTGATCCCCGAAGAGTTCTTGGTCAAACGCATGATCTCTCCAAACGTGTATCGATTTCCATTGGCATCGCGATCAAACACATTCTCATAAAGTGCTTCAATCGTTACGGAATTCACGTTGAAATATACAGAGCGAGTCGTTGTCATTAAGGCAATTGCGCCTCCTGTTGGATTCAATGAAACCCATTCTCCGGCAGAAACACGCTCCGGATCATCAAATCGTGTAAACTCACAAGTCGCAGTAATGAACAAGCCCAATCGATTGATATTTGACCAAGATTGAATTTGCGGAATGGTTATGATTCGTTCTTTCGCAGCTCCTACTTCTCCACCGTGACCAATGTAATTGATGATCATACTACCATTCTCTACTTTATCCGTTATTGCAGTGAATACTCCTGGATATCGTTCTCCTCCAGCACCGGAAGATTGCGTGTAGGCATCACAATAAATTTTTGTTGCATTGATCTCTGGATGTTCCGCTTTCACGATATTGTAAATTGGCTCCGCATCCTGAACGACAAAATATCCCGCTTCACCATCATCATCATCATCGGTGATCAGCGTGTAATTCATGCGGTAACTTCCAAATGTAGAACCCTGATCTCCAGAACAGCATGCATTTGATCCGCCGGTGAAAAGATCCGATCCATTCTTCATGTAGTGCTCGATCTTGTCAACCTGTTGCACGGCATGCTCCTGATTCGACACCAATAAACGACCTACACCGATCTGCATCATATCTCCTGCTGCAATTGAACCGGCATCATTCAAGATCCCGAAGAAGTCATCCGTCACCATATTTCCGATATGATCCTCCGAATACAAGAACTCGTATGTTGGCACAAAATAATTGTTGTTTGGCATGCGATTTTTTGGGTCGTAGGTTGCATCTCCGAAGAGCAACAGATTTTTTGGCTGGTCGGCCGCTACTCCATTGGCACGGTCGTAGAACATTTTCATGAAACGCTTGATCGCAGTAGCATCTTGCATTCCGGATGAAAACTCATTGTAAACCTGTTCGGTTGTAACGACCTCTGTAACTGTTCCGTTCGCAACATGTAAATCTCGCAGACGCGTAGCTTGATTTAAGAAATTTGGATGCGTAACAATAACATATTCCTGTTGTGGCAATGCGTGTAAGTTTTGATTGGCAACAGCACCTTTGAAAAGCGGGGTTAAATAATCATTCTCACCGAAGATGATATATTCACGCAATGAATCCGCACCTTGCTTGAAGGTATATTGATTTCCGCCAAAAGTAGTGCTGATGAATTTCGGGCTACGTGGATTCGTAACATCCCAAACGGAAAGTGCCGAATTGGTGGACTGAATCTGATACTGAGCCACATTTCCAACACCAACCGAAATCACATCACGGAAACGAAAGAACTCATTGTATACCAGATTGCGCTTACCAGTTATTTCAAGGAAATCCAAATAACCTTTCACGGAAGCATTAACACGATTAAACTGTAGATTCAATGTCAACGAACTTCCTGTTGGATTCAATGTAAAAGACCCTGTATTTCTGGCGTAATCCAAACTCGCAGCCGACATTGCCTGCGTTTGAAGCAAACTACCATTGTAATAGAAACGGAAGGAATTTCCGGTAGTTACAGCATTTGTTGCCATGGCATATTGTACCGTTACAGGACTACTCGTCACAATGTTCGGCACTAAAAAAGTGACGTTTTGGGAAAGTTCTCCATCGAACAACTCGCCATACCAGCGCTGTCCGCCACCCACCAGATTCGTTCGCTCTAATTCATGAATATCAAAATAATCGTAATTGCTTACGATATGAGTGGCAGCACCAGCTGCATCATTTAAAGTTGTTACGCGAGAGGCGCCGCTAGCGTCATCAATTCGGATGAAATACACAGTTTCGTCTGAATAGATATGCTGATTTCTTTCAAAACCACTAGCTGTAGCGTAATCCCATCTATGCGGACTCACACCATAAAACAGGAAAAAATCTCCATCGTCAAATACGCCATCACCTTCACCAATTGCAACGATAGCGTCTTTTGCAAGATCGTCCATAAACGGAGCGTTGTTTGCTTCATTCAAACGACCATTTGCATTTCCATAAATATTTACGGTCTGTGGATTCAAGGTTGCCACATCCAAACCCATTGATTCAAAGAATGCTTTATCTAATTTGTAAACACCATCTTCTTTAACAGCTATCTTGAACCAGGTTCCTGAACTTAAAACAGAATTGGCAACATAATCTTTTTCCTGAACACCGGAAGCAATAAAACCAGTTGCAACTAATTGAAAACGAACCTCTGTCACCCGTTCGAACCCACCATTTCTGCGCACGTAAGGCACGAAACCAAACCTGGAGTAATATTTTCCTTTATCCTCAGCAATTGACCAAGCATACGACAAGGTATCAGATAGCTGAAAACCATAAGTATCAAGCACATATTGATCTTCCAATTCCAAGGACCTTGTAGTGAAAACAACATTGGAAATTGTGTAAGCTTGTTTTTTCACTGCTTGTTGCCAACTCACAAATGGAAGCCCGTTTTGATACTCCTGATTTTCAACACTTGGCACAAGTCGTTGCGAGGCTCCGTCAGCCACTGAAATCGGATCATTCCAATTTACGGTGATTATTGTTTCCTGAGCAAACGAAACAACAGCATTGAAGGCAACGATCAGTAGGACAATAAAAATGGACTTAATAAATCGCGTTGCTTTTAAATTGATTTCCATATTACAAATTTCGAAAACAAATGATTTGTTCAACAAAACGTCGTCAATGTTTTTTTATTTTCGCGATTCGGTTATTTAATTGTAACCAATGATTTTTTTTTTCGTAATATTGGTCCTAAAAGCCGAAACACGCTAAAAATTATTCGGAATCGAATGAAAAATGTTAAATTTTTGGTGATATTAAGTTGTCTGTTAAGCACATCGAACTTGATGGCTCAGGATCCAACATTCACCCAGTTTTACGCCAACCCACTGTATTTGAATCCCGCTTTTGCTGGATCTCATGGATGTCCACGTTTTTCCTTGAACTACCGTAATGAGTGGCCGAGTCTTTCTGGTAACTATGTTACGTACAGTGCTTCTTACGACCAATACTTCAAGAATATTTCTGGAGGTTTTGGAGTATTAGCAACTCATGACCAACAAGGAAAAGGTACCATCAATACATCTATGCTTGGCTTGATCTATTCTTACCATTTAAAGGTAAATAGAAAATTTGCCATGCTTTTCGGTGCTCGCGCTGCCTGGTATCAGAAATTTTTGGATTGGGACAAACTTACGTTTGGAGACATGATCGATCCTCGTCGTGGTTTCATCTACAGTACTGGTGATCAACGTCGTGGTGGATCTCGCGGTTTCTTCGATGCTTCAGCAGGATTTGTAGGATATTCGAAACATTTCTTTTTTGGATTTGCTGCACATCACTTGAACAGACCGAATGAATCGGTGATCATTGGTAACTCTCCAATGCCTATGCGTTTCACTGGACACATTGGCGCAGAGATTCCTTTAGGCTCTCAGAGTAAGTACAGCAACTCTACTTCCATTATGCCAAACATTATCTACCAATATCAACAAGGTTTCCAAGAGATCAACATTGGTACTTACGTTAAGTATGGTAGCTTCAATGCAGGTGCTTGGTTCCGTAACAGAGATGCATTCATTTTGACTATTGGTATTAATACAGGAACGTTTAAGGTTGGTTATAGCTATGACGTAACTGTTTCTAGATTGAATAATGGGGTTTCAGGTGGTTCTCACGAAGTATCACTCGGCATCAACACAAAGTGTAAGCCTGCTGTGAAAACTTTCCGAACTATTTCGTGTCCTTCCTTTTAACTTTTTTTGTAACCTTTTGTTGATAATCCGTTTATAAAGTTAACTTTGGACTCCCAAATTATGAAAAAACAAAGCAAGCATATGAAGATGATGCGTTTTTTGGCAATCGCTTTCGCAGGCTTAACACTCGCTTCGTGTAGCCGGGAAGCCTCAACTTCAACGGGTTGGGATTACAACAACGTAGCCCAAGGAGGTTTTCAAAAGGTGCCTTACGTGGATCAGGAAACTGGACCAGGGCTTATCCTTGTTGAAGGTGGTACTTTTACCATGGGTATGGTAGAACAAGATGTTATGTTCGACTGGAACAACCGTCCAGCGCGCGTAACTGTTTCTTCTTTCTACATGGACCAAACGGAGGTTACTAACTTTCACTGGTTAGAATACCTTTACTGGATCCGTAGATCGTACAAGCAGTATTCCATGGTTTACAAGAATGCTTTACCAGACACTTTGTCTTGGAGAAGCCCACTTGCATTCAATGAGAAGTATGTTGATTATTACTTACGTCACCCTGCTTACCGTGATTACCCTGTAGTAGGTGTATCATGGTTGCAAGCATCTGACTATTGTAAATGGCGTACTGACCGTGTTAACGAGTACATCCTTATTCGTGAAGGTGTTCTAGGATTCGATGTTGATGCAGCGGATGCAGAGACATTCAACACGGACGCTTATTTAGTTGGTCAGTTTGAACAAAGTGAAGAATTGGGTGGTCACAAATTGCAAGATTTGGATCCATCAAATAGAAATGGTAAAAAATTGGGTGAACGCATCGTGCGTATGGAAGACGGTATTCTTTTACCGCGCTACCGACTCCCAACTGAAGCTGAATGGGAATTTGCTGCACTTGGTTTGATCGGTAACCTTACTGAAGGTACTGAGGTGATTACTGAGCGTCGTCAATACCCTTGGAACGGACACTTTGTTCGTCAAGACAATCAAGAATTCCAAGGAGCTATTCGTGCGAACTTTGTTCGCGGACGTGGTGACTACATGGGGGTTGCAGGACAGTTGAATGATGGTGCAGACGTTACAGCTCCGGTTGAATCGTTTTGGCCAAATGACTACGGTCTTTACCACATGGCAGGTAACGTATCTGAGTGGGTAATGGATGTTTATCGTCCGTTGACTTCTGAGGATTACGATGAGTTCCGCCCGTTCCGTGGAAACGTTTTCCAAACAAAACAATTGAACAACGAGGGAATTGCTGACAACAAGAATGCTCAAGTTGTGTACGATGTACACGGAATGAAAGAATACTTGAACGAGTTTGAGCGTGTTCGATTCCAGCGAGTATCTGCTGCGAACCATGACCCGAATGATACAGTCATTCCTCAAGGTATGGCATTGAATGTGAAATCAAGAAACAACATGGAATTGAAAGCCAACCGTGGTTATGCTCCAGATCCATACTATGTGTCTCACAACAAAGTAAAAGACTCTGCTGAATTGGTTTTGATCGCAAAATTGAATGGTGTATTAGACCGTGCTATTGACTTGAAAAACGAGAAGTACGATATCGAAGCATCACAGTTGGTTCAAGATGAGATTTTCGACGGATTATTTGCAGATGAAGTTCGCAACGGTCCAGACGAAGAATACTCTTACGAGGTAATCACTATGTTGCGTGAAGGATTCTCTGAATTCATCATGAACACACCAGGTAAATTGAAGTACCGCAATGTTGTTGAAGAAGAGAACATTGGTCGCTTGAACTACCGTAAGGACGATTACATTGATTACTTGGACGGCGACATCGAAAGTTCAATCTACTACGATAACGACGATGTGAAGAACAAGATCAATCAAGCAAGTCAGGACCCAAGCTTGATCATGTATCAAAGTCAATACGAAGCATTTGGACCTGATGGAACACCATTGAAGCCAGACTACAGTACTTCTGCTCCTTCTACGTTGATCTCTGATAAGTCTCGTGTTTACAAAGGAGGATCATGGAGAGACCGTGCTTACTGGTTGAATGCTGGGTCACGCCGCTTCTTGGATGAAGACAAATCAACATGTACAATCGGTTTCCGTTGTGCGATGGATCGTGTCGGATCTCCAGTAGGAATGAACTACGGTAGAAAGAAAGAAAAGAAAAGATAAGCATAACAATTTGCTGAAGCCCATCACTCTCTGAATGATGGGCTTTTTTATGTAAATCATGATACAAGAACTTTACAACGCATTTATTGACAGCTCAGGCGTAATTACAGACACGCGTAAGATCAAAGAAGGCTGTTTATTCTTCTGTTTGAAAGGAGCTAATTTCGATGGAAACACCTTTGCGCAAGAAGCAATCGAAAAAGGTGCTAGTTACGCCGTGATCGATAATAGTGAATTCGCTATACCTGGTAAAACGATCCTTGTAAAAGACACACTACGTGCACTTCAAGATCTTGCACACCACCACCGGATGCAATTCAGTATTCCCGTATTGGGAATTACAGGGAGTAACGGGAAAACAACTTCTAAAGAATTGATTGCAGCAGTGCTTTCGACCGAAAAGCAAATCCTTTTCACGGAAGGGAATTTGAACAACCATATTGGGGTTCCGCTTACCCTACTCCACTTAAATGAGACCCATGAACTTGCTATCATTGAAATGGGAGCAAATAAACCAGGTGACATACAAGAATTAGTTGAAATAGCCGCACCAACACATGGTATTATCACCAATATTGGCCGAGCACATCTTGAAGGATTTGGATCTTTAGAGGGTGTGATCCAAACGAAAACTGAAATGTATCGCTATTTGGCCTCTCATAATGGTCATTTTTTCATTCATGCAGCTGATGAGATTCTACTGAAGAACTTACCTAAAAACAGTGAAGCAAGCACCTACGGAAAAGGCGGCAGTATTGATGGAAAACTAATTCGCTTATCTCCTTTCGTGGAGATGCAATGGACGGAAGGAAGTTATTGTAGCGATGTGATCACAACACAATTGATCGGAGAATATAATTACGTCAATTTCCTGGCAGCGATTTGTATTGGACGACACTTTGGAATAAGTCGCGATAATTGCTCCAAAGCCATTCAGGAGTATACTCCGACAAATAACCGTTCACAGGTCACTAAAACAGCTAAAAACACCCTCATTGTCGATTGCTATAACGCCAACCCAACTTCAATGCAGTCTGCTCTAAACAGTTTTGCGCAGATAGATCACCATCCAAAGATCTTCATCTTAGGAGATATGCGCGAAATGGGTCAAGATGCCGAAATGGTACACGATGAGATCGTTCAATTAACCATTAACCTGCGATTAAGTGGATTTTTTATTGGCGAGGAATTCCTAAAACACAAAGGAAAACATCCTCAAGCCATTTTCTTAAAATCTACCGATCCGTTGATAGAGCACTTGGAACAAAATCCTCCTGAAGACTTGTTGATCCTATTAAAAGGGTCACGTGGAATTGCGCTTGAAAAAGTAATACCGTATTTATAACAAAAAAGGCTGCTTCGTTTGAAGCAGCCTTTTTCAGTTTATATTCAATACTTAATCAGCAAGAATGTTTCTTGAAATAACGATCTTCTGTACTTCAGATGTTCCTTCATAGATCTGAGTAATCTTCGCGTCACGCATCAAACGCTCCACGTGATACTCTTTTACATATCCGTATCCACCGTGGATCTGTACAGCTTCTACTGTTTGCTCCATCGCGACTTTAGAAGCATACAACTTCGCCATTGCAGATGATTGGTCAAAATTACGACCTGCATCTTTATCAGCAGCAGAACGATAAACTAGCAAACGAGCAGCCTCGATCTCAGTTCCCATATCAGCCAATTTGAAAGCAATAGCTTGGTGCTTGTAGATCTCTTTTCCAAAAGCCTTACGCTCTTTAGAATATGCTGTTGCCAATTCAAATGCGCCTGCGGCAATACCTAAAGCTTGAGCAGCAATACCAATACGACCACCAGAAAGGGTTTTCATTGCGAATTTAAATCCAAATCCATCCTCACCGATACGATTCTCTTTCGGAACCTTTACATCATTGAACAACAAGGTATGCGTATCACTTCCGCGGATACCCAATTTATCTTCTTTCGCTCCAACTACAAATCCTTCCATGCCACGCTCAACGATCAACGCGTTAATTCCGCGGTGTCCCAATTCAGGATTCGTTTGTGCGATCACCAAATAAACAGAAGCAGATGAACCATTCGTGATCCAATTCTTCGTACCGTTCAACAAATAGTAATCACCCATATCAACAGCTGTAGTGCGCTGTGAAGTAGCATCCGAACCAGCTTCTGGCTCAGACAAACAGAAAGCACCAATCATTGCACCTGTAGCTAAAGGAACCAAATACTTTTGCTTTTGCTCCTCAGAACCGAATTTCTCCAATCCCCAACAAACAAGAGAATTGTTTACAGACATACAAACAGATACCGAAGCATCTACTTTAGAGATTTCCTCCATAGCAAGGACGTAGGACATGGTATCCATACCTCCACCTCCATACTTTGGATCAACCATCATTCCCATGAAACCAAGCTCACCTAGTTGCTTAATCTCTGCTGCTGGAAAACGTTGGTCGCGGTCACGTTCAATAACACCAGGCTTTAACACGTTTTGAGCAAAATCTCTAGCCGCATCGCGCACCGCCATTTGCTCTTCTGTCAATTCGAAATTCATTAGTATCGGAGTTTATTCTATATTTGTTTAACAGACAAATGTACCTATAAAAACTTAATTTTTTTTGCAATGCGCACATACAAAATCATCGGATTGATGTCAGGCACTTCTTTGGATGGTGTGGATGTCGTTTACGCACAGCTGCAGAAAAACGATAACGCACATTGGACTTTCGAACTAAAAGCCTGCGAAACCTTCTCATTTTCTGATAAGTTACTCGATGCGCTGCACGACGTAACGAATTTGAGTGCTGCACAATTCGTGTCCTTGGACCACGATTTAGGTTCTTTTTTCGGACAAATTGTTTGCGACTTTTTACAGAAAAAAAACATCCCTAGAGATCAAGTTGATGCAATCGCAAGTCATGGACAAACTGTTTTTCATC
>JBMLQF010000180.1:0-3247 GCA_049241705.1 Fluviicola sp.
ACGGTTTCCGAGATAGACTTGATCGTGTAATCACCCTTTAATAGATCGTAAACGTTAAAGCCCACATAACAATCGGTAATTGAAACCAAGGGCACTTTTTTCTGGTCCTTACTTTCATAAACTTTCAGCCCTTCAAGATCAATCGAAATATATGGAAAGGCAGCAAACGGACTAATATGACTTTCCTTAATTGCGATCTTCCCTTCAAAATCTTGGTTAAAGTGTGTCAAAACCTCTTGCACGATCGCATCTTGCTTTACATAGACGATAGTTAACACGATGCTAAATAATAAGACGGGGGTTGCGAGTGTCCAAAACACCAGCCTTTTCCAGAATCTTTTAGACCTGGATTTAATCCAAAAAAAAGTTTTACCCAACATGTGTACTCGTTACTCAGACTAAATTAAGCCGGATGCGATTAATTGAAACGTATATCTGATAAGTTCTGTTTATAATAACCATTAATTATTTTAATTAATTGGATACATCTTAAACACTTCCTTGTTATCTGCATTGTATTCAAAAGCTCCCGACGCCACCATACGTTAACGCATCTATCTAAATTCGTTGATATTAGCAACATTATCACGAACACCAAACATCCAAATAAATGTTAAAAAACAAAATTAAATAGTACTTTGTATTGCATAGTACTTATTCTAACATATATTTGTGTCATAAATAGTACTGTATGAACATCGAGAATACACAAGCTCAAATGCGAAAGGGAATCCTCGAGTTCTGTATTCTGAGTATTCTGGACAAAAAGGAGGCCTACCCTTCTGAGATCCTGGAACAACTCAAAGCAGCAAAACTAATTGTGGTTGAAGGAACACTTTACCCATTGTTAACGCGCTTAAAGAATATGGAACTTCTCACCTATCGCTGGGAGGAATCAACTTCGGGTCCACCGCGCAAATATTACGCGATCACCGAAAATGGAAAAACAACATTAGCAGGGTTAACGAATACCTGGAATGAATTACAACACGCAGTTGACACTTTAACCAAATCATAAAAACACGAGTCATGAAAAAGACGCTCTCAATACATTTAGGTCGCCAATTATTCACTATCGAAGAAGATGCTTACGACCGCTTGAAAAACTATTTATCCAAACTGGAAGCATCTTTGGGTGCAGAAACCGGTGCATCCGACATTTTAGAGGACATTGAAATGCGATTCGCGGAATTGCTACACAGTTATTTAGGTGAAACCCGAAAAGTTGTTGACTTAGCTGACATCGAAAAAGCGATCAGTTCTCTTGGTGAACCTGAAGAAATTAGCGAAGAAGCTGCCATTAATGAAAATGAGAACATGCGCAGTTACCAACAAGCTACAGGTGACTCTGATCGTCAAAAACGCTTATACCGTGACACGGATAACAGCACTGTAGCCGGAGTTTGTTCTGGTTTGGCAGCTTATTTAGGAGTAGATCCTGTTTTGATCAAGATCATCTTTGTCCTTTTTGGATTCATGGGATTTGGAGTGGGACTTTACATCATTCTTTGGATCATTATTCCGAACGCGAAGACACCTTCAGAAAGACTTCAAATGCGCGGTAAACCGGTAACTGTGGACACCTTAAAGGAAGAAATTGAACGCGCTGCACACCGACTAAAAGACGATTCAATTCAGGCAGCGAAAAAATTCCAAGGCAACAGTGACCATATCACTAATCGCGTCAAGGAAATTTTCGGTTTGATCGGTAAAGTATTCGGTGTCTTCATGATCATTGGTGCTTTGTTTTGGTTAACAATTTTTACGCTCATTACATCAGGTGTAATCGATTTCTTCCCAACAACGGGTGATCAACAATACGCTTCCCTTTATGAATTCTTGCATTTGGTTGCTCCACATGATAGCGGCTTTATCACGATGTGGTGGTCAATTTTGTTGATCGGTTTTGGTTCTCCCCTGTTCGCAATTACGATTGGAAGTCGCTTATTGCTAGGCAAAAAAACGCGTTTCTTTACTGTAAACTTCATCATATTCCCTGCAATCATCGGAATAGGAATTGCGTTAGGAATTATCAGTGGCGTGCAAAACAGTCGTGATTTCGCAGTAAATTCAGAAGTAGAAATGCAACACATCAGTGGTAAATTCGATGCACTATACATCAAGGAACTTCCACATTTCACCAAACAGCAACGTGTATTCACTTCAAGCGGAATTGATTTCATTCACATGAAAAATGGTAGAATCCAAGAGCATGGCGTACACATAAAATACAAACAATCAAACGACAGCCTGTTCCATGTTTACCAAAATGTAAGCGCTAATGGAACGGATCGCGAGACATCGCTTCGACGCAGTAATCACATCGAACACAAATTGCTGGTTGAAGGACAAAAACTTTGGGTTGATCCATATTTCAGTTTCCCAAGCAAAGATGGTTTACGCGACCAGGAAGTCGAGATCGTCGTTGAAGTTCCTACAGGTAAAAAACTGTATATCAACGGAATTGAACAACAACTCAACACCGTAGAGCGAAACGGGATCTTTTACGCTGATTCCCCGTTCGAAAGTTGGAACGATTAATTGAATTCAATATAAGTGGGACAAATTCAACATTTGTCCCATTTTCTTTATTCAAAGCAACCACATTTCTTCATTGCTTTTGACTATATTTGTGCATCAAATTTTTGCACGTTTATGGCATCTCACACACCCCAAGAAGTAGAAACAGCATTAGATTTTCAAACTTTTCGTGATCAAGTCTTGAACGACTATCGTTTAGCTTGTTTGTCTCGTGAAAGTTCTTTACTCGGAAGAAAAGAAGTGCTTACCGGTAAGGCAAAGTTTGGAATCTTTGGTGATGGGAAGGAATTGGCACAGATCGCTCTTGCCAAGCAATTCCGTGACGGAGATTTTCGATCAGGTTATTACCGCGATCAGACCTTGATGATGGCCATTGGTCAGCTCAATGTTCGTCAATACTTCGCTGGTTTGTATGCGCATACAGACGTTGCAGTTGAACCACAATCTGCTGGTCGTCAAATGGGTGGACATTTCTCCACTCGCAATTTGGACGAGAATGGCAATTGGAAAGATTTGACAAAACAAAAGAATAGTTCATCAGATATTTCTCCAACGGCTGGACAAATGCCTCGTCTATTGGGCTTGGCTCAAGCTTCTAAAATTTACCGCGAACATCCAACATTGAAAGACCTGGAGGCATTCAAGAAATTCTCAAACAACGGGAATGAGGTTGCATTTGGAACCATCGGTGATGCTTCTACCTCAG
>JBMLQF010000181.1:0-18586 GCA_049241705.1 Fluviicola sp.
ATGTAAATGATCTGCTGTATGTCAATGCTCCGATTGCTCCGAAATCCATTTCTTTTAACTTGGTGCGGAAACCTCCAGATGCTTGCAAGCTGTAGTTAGGAGAAAACTTTTTGTCAACTAAGGCCCAATTGGTAGAAAATCGTTGCGCCAATGATGCCTGATCTGAAATCAATAAAGGGTAAGATCCATATTCCGGTATCTCACTTGACATACTGCGAGAACCATTGTCAATTCCTAACCAGTCTGTTTTACTTCCCTGATAACTTTGTTGTGTTTTAAAGGTTGTCATCGTGTTATAACCACCACCTGCAGAAAAGGAAAAGAAGTTCTTGTCAGGAATACTCTTTGTGTTGATCTGAATAATACCACCGGCAAATTCTGCGGGCATATCCGGAGTTGCTGTTTTTGAAATGATCAAATTATCCAACATGTTGGAAGGAAAGATGTCAAACGAGAAGGCTTTTCTATCCGATTCGGAACTTGGTAGGGGAGCTTCATTCAAGAAAGCTGCGTTGTAACGGTCGTTCAGACCACGAATGATCGCAAATTTGTTCTCTTGAATGGACGCACCGCTTGAAAGTTTGATCACGTCACTGGTCGTTTTTGCCGGTGTACGTGCAATGGCCGTCGCCGAAACCACGTCCATCATGGCATTTGCTTCTTTTTGCTTCAGAGTAAGACCAATGTCTGTTGCTTCATTTCTCTTGGCGTAAACGATCACTTCACCGATCGAATCATCTTGTGCCATTCCGTAATTGATCTCTAGCACTTGTCCAGCTTTCAATTCGATCCCTTCCAAAATGCGTTGTGGGAATTCAGCTGAAAAGATCTTCAAGGAATATGTTCCGGCATTCAACCCTGTGAACTCATAATTTCCATCAAAATCTGTCAATGTTTTCTTTTCGGTAGGGATCAATTCCACCTGAGCTGAAAGCAATGCTTCACCAGTGCTCTCCTCATAAATTTTTCCTTTGATCACCGCATTTCCTTTGTCCTGAGCGAATAAAACTCCGGCCAAAACGAGGCAAACAACTGTTAGTAAATTTTTCATAGCATACATTAATTTGATGCAAAGTAACCGCGGATAGGTTACTGAAAAAGAACAGTTGTATTATGACTTTATGAGTGTTATTTTAAAATAAAATGAAGCAACTTAACATTGGCTTAACACCAACTAAAAGGATTCAGTATTCACGGGCTTTCCAGTGAAATGCGCAGCGAAATCCTACGCTCAAACTGGTTGAATCGACCTGATTTTTAAAGGTGTCATCCGGAGCAAGTTGACGGCTTTGCATCCATGCATCTCCCGTAGTCCAGGTTACCTCGTCTAATTGTTTCTTTACATTGCTGTGTAACAATAGGAGAACTTTGCTCGTGTTTCCTTTTAGAGAAGGATGCACCTTGGCCGGGAACGGAAAATCGTAAGGTGAACGACTGGCTTGATTTAAGCGTTCTTTATTCTTTTGACTTAGCTTTTGAATCTGAAGGTCATTGTATTGAACGGCTGCTGTCCACTCGCGCTTATTTGGAAGCGAGTATTGCGGGAAACGTTTGATGATCTCAGGTTTGCGAATTTCGGCTAATTCACCACGTATAAAACGCTCAATACTAATGATATCATCTGGATGCTCGGTGATGCGCCAGTCCAATTGATCATTCTTATATAAGAAATGTTCAAATACACGGTCCGAACGCCACTTGCAATATCCAAGCATTTGTTGGTAAGTTAATCCCAAAACAGGAAAATCCCGGTACTTTGGGGAACGCAAATAATCTGTTTCAAAATCGTGGTAACGACCATCTAATTCCAACCACAAGGACGTATCTGGTAGAATGGATTTGTACTCCTCGGAATTGCTTCCATACACGCGTTTGGTCCAGTACATGTATTCCAACCAATGGAAATTACTTACGTCTGTTTGGTCTACACCCCAATCGGTATCGATCCAGACAATCCCCGGAACGGATTTCGTGTTTGGCCATAATTTGTCAGGTCGCTTCCAGGATATCAACCAGGAAACAACTAACAGAGCGCAGGATACTAGAATGATTCGCATATCCCTTAAATTCGAAAGAAGCAGAATGTTACAGTACGGATGCGATTGCAACAGCTTTATCGTTCAATTCGATTGCTGTTCCAGCTGATTTACCCAACAATTGTTGCGCAACCGGCGTGTTTGCTCCAATACCTGTATAATGAACTCCGTTTAGGGTTACTGGACCTACCGGAAGACCAACCAACAAGTGCATGTCTGCAAGCGTTACCACAGCCCCAGATTCTACCACAGAAGAAACTTCCATTTCTGAGAATTGATTAGCAATTGCGTGCAATCTGCGCACTTCTTGAACTTGTGTTTGAAGCAGGTCAATCTCTTGTTGGGCCATTTCACGAGCCGTTTCAAACTTGTCCCCAGCTGTACTTTTTTCGTCAACTGCGATGTCGTTCTCGAGAGATGTAATATCTGCATCCAGACGAGTCAATTTTTCTTCGAGGTGAAGCATCACCTGCTTGTAAACATCATTTTTAGTCATGATAATCAAAATAGCGTTCAAATAATGTGATCAATTGTTGCAATACGTGCTCGTCTCCATATTGCAATGCGTGTTGCCTGATCTTTTCAGGTTCAAAGTTATAATTTCCTGCGGCAAATTGTTCTATGATCTGGCTCAATTCTTTATCGTTTTTCTTAGAAACTTGTCTACCCAAAAATTCCGGAAGTTCATGTGCAATCCCCACAGAAGTGGCGATTACCGGCATTCCTGTTAACCAAGCCTCGGCTAAACCAATATTAAATGTTTCGTAATCAGAAGTGAGGATTAAGGCGTCAAAATCCTGCATGCGTGCTCCGATCTCTTTCCAATCGTACGGTCCTTCGAAACGGATGTAAGCTTCTAAATCCTGATCCCGAACCCAGGTTTGCCATTTGTCGGTGTTTTGGTCGCTGATGATCGTTAAACTCAAATCACAAGCTCCCGAAGACTTGAGTTCATTCTGGACAGCTAATTGAAATCCTTTGAACAACATTTCCGGATTCTTGGTCAACGGATCCAGAGTAGAGATGCAAACAAAATTGCGTCGTTTCTCTTTCTTTACCGGATTCAAAGGAAAAAGGTCTAACTGAACGAAATTTGGTAGCAATTCGATCTGTGTTGTAGGAAACAAGGGTTTCATGTCCTTGCGCAATACATCGGAAACTGCCAGTAGCTGTTTGATATACAAACTGGTTCGCTTCATGATGGTTCGCTGAACTTGCGAGATCTTCTTGCGCATTTCCGGACGGTAGTACGAAGCATGTTCCAGAACCAGAAGCGGACAATTGTAATAGTGCTTGGCTTTAATGAACTGCAAACCACGCGGCAAAAGTACATGCGCAAACAACAGATCTACGTCATCTACACGTTTCATGGCTGCGCGTAAAGCTTGACGTTGTGACCACCAATGCCACAGGCGATTCGTCTTATGAACAGGATGATAGGCGACAACTGTGCGCACGCCATCGATCATTTGTTCATCTACTTCAATGCGTTTGCAGGAACGGTCTCCAATGGTATGAATGACAGAAACTTCGTAATTACGAGCCAGCAAAGCAGCATAACGCTGAATGAAATTTCCTACGTGTGGATCCAATCTGTTTGGAAACCAGGAACTCATGATCAATATGTGTCTGTGCACCGCGGACATTTTCTTATGCTAGCACAGCGAATTTACTCAATTTATCGCGATCCTCTTGGTAACCGAAGTTCCATTTCTGTTAATATGTACTAAATAAATACCTGGCGCCCAGTAAGAACAATCAATGCGATTTCCGGAAGTATTGAAGGTCAGTTCTTTGCCATTTAGATCTGTAATGTGAACATGATCCTCTGCTTTCAAACCTTCGAGAAGAAAATACGATTCTACCGGATTGGGATAGATCTCCAGCTCATCTAAATTCTCATTTAAACTCAAATTACACGACAATCGGTTCATGTATTGCCATAAGGTATCATTGTATTGAGATCCAACCAAGCTATTTCCCATATCTTCTCCCATGCGAATCAAAACGATGCCAGATGATGGGACCACATTGATGATTTGTCCGTTTTTCCCCAATGCAGCGTACATGTCGGCCGGGGCATTTGGACAGATCGAACCATTAAAAACGAATTGAGATTGCGGCAACATAAAAGATGATTGTCCATTCAACCAGGTAAGATAACCGTAAGCATTGTTCAAATTTTGAGATGGAGTCCGCATTTCATTTAAGTAGTTAGGGTCGTTCAACACCTCAGTTCCATTCCAAAAGCCATTTTGCGATAGAAGTAACCCAAAGCGTGCCATTGCTCGGGGTTTTGAAACAAACACATTGTTGTAACCATTTTGCACAAACAATCCGTTCATTCCTATTTTAGATCCTATTTTTTGATACACCCAGGTATTTAAATTGGTTCCGGTTGCTGATTCGATAACAGAATCGAGTAGGGTGTAGGGACCGTTGTGATAAGCCCAACGAGTTCCAGCATCGGCCACGTAGGTTAAACAAGCGGGATCCGTGCAATAAAAATCGGTGACATCATCTAGTCCAGATGTCATTGTCAATTGATTGCGAATGGTGATGGCAAGTTCTTGTGTTGGTGTACATGAAGTCCAAGCGGTTCCCAAATAATTGCTCGTTGGCTCGTTGATATCCAAGAAACCCTCGTGTTGAGCGATTCCAACTGCGTAGGCGGTGAGTGTTTTACCAGCAGAATTCCAAACGTGAAAACTATCTACAGTGAAGGTGCCAAAGTATTTTTCCAACACAATCTTCCCGTTTTTGAGAACGATGAATGCTTTTGAATTCGAAGTTTCTAACCAGTCGTATAATTGTGTGATGGAATCTTCACACCAGCCCAAAGATTGTGGCGCCATGGTGTCCCATTGGCTTCCAACTAGAGGAGGGAAATAGGTTTGACTCGTCGCTTTCTGTACGCCAAAAGTCAGACACAAAATAAGTAGAAGGTGTTTCATTTTTGGAAAATTACACCTCTAAGATACCGAAGAATTAAAAAGGTTTGATCAAACGAGCGCTTTTTCGTAGATCGTTTCCAATTGCTCCAACGCGAAATCGATCTCAGCTTTGGTGGTGTATCGTGAAAACGAGAAGCGCACATTCGGTCGAGACATGTCGGCATGGATGCCTTCCAATACGTGTGATCCTTTCGTTGCACCAGAAGTACATGCCGAACCACCGGAACAAGCAACACCTTTCAGATCCAAGGTAAATAGCAACATCCCTGCTTTTTCAGTTGCTGGTAAACACACGTTCAAAACCGTATATAAACTACTTTCAGGTCTTGTGTCGCCATGAAACGTAACATCCGGGAAAAGCGTCATCAATCGTTCGATCATGTAAGACTTCAATCCTTGAACATGAGCTTGATGTTCTTCTACGTGTTCATTTGCCAGATCTAAAGCTTTAGCCAAACCAACGATTCCGTATACGTTTTCTGTCCCTCCGCGCAATCCACGCTCTTGAGAGCCTCCATGGATCAAAGAAGCTACTTTGATGCGTTTATTGGCATACAAGAACCCAATCCCTTTCGGTCCGTGAAATTTGTGCGCAGCACAAGTAATGAAGTCGATATCCAGATCTTGCAGATCAAAACGATAATGCCCCATGGTTTGAACCGTATCGGAATGAAAATAGGCGTTGTATTTGCGACAAAGTTGACTAACTTGTTTTAAGGGTAACAAAGTCCCGATCTCATTGTTAGCGTGCATCAATGAAACGATCGTTGATTTACCATCTTTCAAGTAATTCTCCAATTCCTTCAAGTTGATGTGTCCCTGAGCATCTACAGGCAACCAAACTGCTTCAATGCCTTGAGTCGCTTCTAAGAATTCTACCGTGTGACCAACTGCGTGATGTTCGATCGTTGTTGAAATGATGCGTTTCACACCTAGATTTTCTACTGCAGTGGTCAAAGCGATGTTGTCCGCTTCTGTTCCTCCTGAGGTAAAAATGATCTCAGAAGGAGAACAATTCAACCATTTCGCGATGCTACGTCGGGAAGTTTCGATCAATGCTTTCGTTTGGCGACCAAAAAAATGGGTAGAAGAAGGATTTCCAAATTCATGTTGCAAAAGAGGGATCATTACTTCTGCCACTTCAGGTGCTAAAGGAGTCGTTGCAGCATTATCCAAATAGACGCGCATAGTTCAATGTTTTGCGACAAAAGTAGCGAAATTATCCCCAAAACAAAGTGCGTTTTTGATCCAGAAAATGGTTCAATCTTCCTTTCCTAACAAGAAGCGAAAGTAGGGGTTCAGATCCTTCGATCGACATAAATTATGTAGCAATAGATGGGTCCGCTCGGCTTTTTTGATCGGTGATTTAACGGCGTTTACATAATTGAGGATATATCGCTTCATAGCCGGTATTTGCTGATCAAATCGCATTTTAGATTCCGGAACTTGCACCCAATATTCTGCGATTTCCTCAGGGATTTCTGTACCAAACTCCGATTCGTCTTTGCGTAGCGAAACTTGTACGGTATCACCCAAAGTTTTATCGAGTTCTTTCAAACGTTGCCGTTGGACAGTGATCAATCCTTCGCCTTCTCCCAAGGCCAATACTCCTGCTTGCCATTCGATTTGATCGTCCAAGCGAATGATCAAGCGTTGGTTGAAATCCCCTTTTTCCGTGCGACCAGGTAATTGAGCCAAAATATCCTCGGATAAGCGCACGAACCAATAGTTCAAATAATCGAGTTTTTCTATCGAAGCGTTGAAAGATACGATTGGTTTCATCTTATTTTTTTTTGCTCTTTCCGTATATAAAAAAAAGAAGATGATAATGTCATGGCGTACCCATAGATGATTGAAATCAATATGTCATCATTCCATAAATCCCAAAATGAAAAATTTGGATTTTCAAGGTTGAAAGGTTTCAAACCGTAGTATTCGACAATAGTATAAAGTCCAAGAAGGCCAAAGGAAATGAGCGAAAACAAAGATCCAAATAAAATGGTTTTGGTAATGATTCCATTAAAGTTAAATCGTCTTATTAGAAACTGGTTTAACATTGAAATTATAAAAAGTGGAATGATCGAATTTATGAATACAACAATAAAAGCGAAAATAGCGATGAATACATTTCCTTCAGTAATTCCTGCAATGAATCCATAAGTGCCTGAAAATAAAGCACTCAATAATACATTTAACAAAACATGTTTCCAATCAAAAGCCTGATTCATACTTTAAAAGTAATTAATGATCGCAAATGTGTCTCAATCCCGTTCCCACTTCCTGCGAAACGCACCTTCTTGTTGTTCGATGTTCCAGTTTTTGCGTTTTGCCTGTTTGACCAACCGTCTGCGCAGTTTTCGGGGATAGAAAATTTTCATATAAGTACGTCTGTGACCATATTGTTTGAGTATGTAAATTTGACTCAAGATATCGTATGCGGCAGCTCCGCAACGCATGCCAAAAAAGGCGTAATCGTATGGGGTGTTTTCGAGATATGCACTGGCAATACTGTCCAATTCCTTTTTCTGTGCGGCTGAGATCGGTATGCTTACGGTCATATGTTTAACACTATCAGTAGGTGAACCGAAAAGGGTAAAGAAATTATTAGGATCGTGTGTTACAAAATCACTACTAAAATCTGTTTTATGGGCAAATTTATGAAAGGGTCCTGATGGCATGAAATCGATTACGGTTGTCGAGTCCAGTTGAATACCTACATGTCCACCCAAAATGCCACCAAACCATTCGGATTCTACGTCTTTAAATGCTTTTTTAGGTTTGGAACCGTAAAGGAATAAGACTTTGATGGTAGTTGAATCTTGCGCTAGAACACTGAAGGAATTGCAAACATAAAATAAAGTAAGTAGTACAAAGTAACGTCGCATAGGGGTGTCATTTTCGAAGAAAATTTACCAATTTACCATATGGTGAATTGGTAAAATAACCATATCGTTTTTTTGCAGCAAAAAGCGCACCGTTTATGTAACAGTGCGCTTCATTCGTAGTGTCGGATCAATTATTCCACTACTTTATATCCTTTGGTTTCAGCACTTTTATTCATCGATTGAATAATGGTAGAACCCAAATTTTGTTCTTTATTGGCATCAGCTTGCTTTTTGCGTTCTTCCGTAATGTAGGTTTCACGATCCTTTGCCAGTGTGTTTATCTTTTCTTGATAACTCTTGCGTTTTTCTGCCTTTTCCTGAATGATCTTTTCTTGTTCCTCTTTGGTTTTGTCGCGCAATTCAAGCGGTAATTCATCCTTTTTTAAAGAATCCAGGTTTAATTTTTTCTCCTCCACTGCATCAACCACATCCCATTCGGAATTCTTGTAAGCGGCCTTTGATTTGGCCATTGCGCGTTCACTTGCCACAGCTTCACCCTTCCCATAAGCATTTCTATCTTCAGCTTTTTGTTTTTCCGCACGATAATAACCGCTGGATCCATAACCCATGTAAGTAGAATTCAGAGAGTCGTTGTACTGTTGAATTTCTTTGTCGTATGGGGTGTTGATGTGAGCCACAGCTTTCGACGCATCGATGTTGAAGTAGTTTCCTTGAGCTTTTTGAGCGGCATCGTACCAAAGTTCTGTTACACCATGGTCGTAAGGTCCACAATAGATCGTATTGATGAAAAATCCTTTGTTCGCCGCAGTTGGCAGAGTGGTAAGATAGTTGACCGGACCTTGATTGAACATTTCATTTCCGGAAATATAGATCAAGCGCATGTCTTGTGGATCGGTACTCCATTTTAGCTCAGCTACTGCTGATTCGATCACGGCAGCGCAGTATTCACTTCCCCCGTTTGTACGCAGTCCGAAAAGTAAACCCGAAATGGAATCCAGGTCGGAAATCAAATCACATTGTTTGCGGATGTAGTTCGGTCGGTCTGTAATTCCAGAATTGCCATAATCGTAAAGCGCAATTTCTAAGGTAGGAACTTCGTTATCGATCGTCAGTTTTGACGCGGCATTTACAATTTGCCAGATCGTTGCTTTGGCTTGTTCAATCAACCCATCCATACTATTCGACGTATCAAATAAAATGGCGATCTGGATCTTTTTAGAACTTTTGGCCGGAGTCATTTGTCCGAAACTCGCTACAGCGAAAAGGACGGTAAATACGGAAATAAGAACTTTCATAGGGCTAATTTTCAACCCCGTACACGCCTTATTGAAAAAGGTTCAATGAACAGGTGAAATTATCTGTCAACCGTCATTTTACTGCGTTCCATCTGCATGGTTCCTGCACGCAACTTCACCAATAATGAGTCCAAAACCGGAACAGGTTTTCCAGGTTCGAAAGTGACACGCTTGGTTTGCTTTGATGTAATGATTTCCACATATTCTGCTCCTTGGTCTGCACAATCCGGACAACCGATACGTTCTTCCAACTGCAGGAAAGCATTCAGATCAACGGACGTACAAAGTGCCTTGAAATCTTCTGCTAAGATCTTCTTTTCAGAAATTTTTGGCGGATTGTTCAAGGTGTCTCGGTTGTACTGTACATGACGTACTTGAGCCTGACTATACGTAGTTTCTTTATTGCAATATCCAACGCAACGACCAAAGGTATATCCATGTTTGATCAACAGGATTTCTTCTTTCTGAATAACCTCTTCTTGCACACGGCAGGATGTGACAACGGTAGCGATCAAAAAACAGATATAAAGAATTGGTTTCATGGCTTGCAATTTTAGAGAACGAATTTACAATTATTCGGCCAAAGATCGTTGAATCTTAATTTTCTGTGATGCTTATTGCTTGCGGAAGTGTACCTTTGTTTTATGTTCATTCAATCCTTGAATTTGGTCAATTTTCGCAATCATGCGGACGCTGAATTCCATTTTACCGATGGGGTGAATTGTATTGTTGGAAGAAATGGAGCGGGGAAGACCAATGTGCTTGACGCGGTTCATTATTTGAGCATGTGCCGTTCTTATTTGAATCCTATCGATCGTCAGAATGTACGTTTCAATGAACAGTTTTTCGTCATCCAAGGAGATTTTGTGAAGGATGAGCAGCAGTTTAATATCTATTGCGGTGTAAAAATCGGTTCTAAAAAGGTTTTTAAAAAGAACAAGAAAGAATACGAGCGTTTAGCAGATCACATTGGTCAATTTCCGGTAGTGATGATCTCGCCCTACGACGCCGATTTGATCTCTGATGGTTCGGAAGTTCGACGCAAATGGATGGATGGAATCATAGCCCAATTCGACCGTGCGTTTTTAGATGACCTTCAGCGCTACAACAAGATTTTGGAACAGCGCAATGCCTTGTTGAAACATCAATATGAGATCGGGATCTTTCAGCGGGAACCACTTGAGATCTGGGATGAGCAGTTAACTCGTTACGGAAAAGCGATTCATGAAAAACGGGTGAGCTTCATCGCTGCCTTTGTACCGTTGTTTCAACATTATTATCAATGGATTTCGGAGCAACGAGAACAAGTGGAATTGACCTACGAATCGGCTTTACACGATGCAGACCTACTGGATTTACTACAACAGGCGTTTCCAAGAGATTCACGTGTTCAATATACTACTGTCGGTCCGCACAAAGACGATGTCGTATTTCTGATTAATGGGCAACCGATCAAGAAATTTGGTTCTCAAGGTCAGCAAAAAAGTTTTTTGATCGCTTTGCGATTAGCACAATTTGATTGGTTGAAAGAACGTTTGGGAGTGACACCCATCTTGCTTTTAGACGATATTTTTGATAAATTAGACAATTACCGCGTAGCACAGTTGATGTCCTTGGTTTCCCAGAACACCTTCGGGCAGGTATTGGTGACAGACACAGATGAGATCCGAGTGAGCGGTATTTTTCAAGCCATTGGAGTAGAACCGAATTTGGTGTTATTTGACGAGCAGACCCATGAGTAACGATTGGAACGAACATAAACGCCAAGGCGAAGCAGCCCCGATGAAAGATCTGGTGGATAAACTCATGCGGGCTTATCAGCTAGATGGCAAATTGCTGGAAATGGAAGTCTTGAGCAAATGGGAGGAAATAATGGGAAAAGCCGTTGCGTTTCGTACCACTTCTCTGAAGATCAATAATCGCGTGCTTTACATTTCACTCAATTCATCCGTAATGCGCGATGAATTACAACATGGGAAACAGGTGATCATTGAACGGGTGAATCAAACAGCTGGTAAATCGATCATTGATGATGTGTGGTTCTCCTAGAACGGCATGCGAGCAATATCAACTAATCAAACAGAAAGCACTACTTTTGCACGAAACTGGTCTCTGCGACCGCAAGATTGAAGGTATGTCAGTTCATAAGAACGTGAAGCGTGTTACCACACACGTATTGCAGGAAATGAAAAATCGTGGGGAAAAGATCTCCATGCTTACAGGCTATGACTTTTCCATGGCGCGCATCATTGATTCTGCAGGGATTGATGTGATCCTGGTGGGTGATTCCGCATCCAACGTAATGGCTGGACACGAGACAACCTTGCCGATCACGCTTGACCAAATGATTTACCATGCTTCATCGGTAGTTCGAGCTGTTGAAAGAGCTTTGGTAGTTGTCGATATGCCTTTTGGTTCGTATCAAGGAAATTCCAAAGAGGCCTTATCGAATGCGATCCGAATCATGAAAGAGTCCGGTGGACACGCAGTGAAATTGGAGGGAGGTCAGGAGATCATCGAATCCATCAAACGTATTCTTACAGCTGGAATTCCGGTAATGGGGCACTTGGGATTGACACCGCAAAGTATCTATAAATTTGGGACCTACGTGGTTCGTGCTAAAGAAGATGCTGAGGCTCAGCGTTTGATCGAAGATGCTAGGTTGTTAGAAGAAGCGGGCTGTTTTGCGATCGTTTTGGAGAAGATCCCGGCTAAGCTGGCAGCTGAAGTTGCCAAGAATGTATCCATTCCGATCATTGGAATCGGAGCAGGAAATGGTGTTGATGGACAAGTATTGGTAGTTCATGACATGTTAGGCATCAATAATGAATTCAGTCCGCGTTTCTTGCGTAAATATGCCAATTTGTACGAGCAAATGATGGGTGCTTTCGGGCAGTATATCAAAGATGTGAAGAGCGGCGATTTCCCGAACGAGCAAGAACAATATTAATCCGATGACCGCTTTTTTACCAGACTGGATCCTGTACGAGGACAATCATCTTGTTTTGATCAACAAGCCTGCTGGTATCAATGTGCAGGGAGATAAATCAGGAGATGTTCCGTTGGTAGAACAGGTGCGTGAATACATTCGTGTAAAATTCAATAAACCAGGTAATGTTTTTTGTGGGTTGATCCATCGATTGGACCGACCGGTAAGTGGAGTGATCTCTTTTGCCCGAACAAGTAAGGCATTGGAGCGCATGAACAAACAATTTGCAGAAAAGCATCCAAAGAAGATCTATTGGGCCATTGTAGAGCAAGCACCGAAAGAGGTGAGCGGAAGTTTGGTACATTATCTTACTCGTAACGAGAAACAAAATAAAACCTACGTTTCTGACGTTCCAAAGAAAGACGCGAAAGAGGCGCGCTTGTCTTATAAAGAGATCAAGCGTTCAGACCGATATACCTTGTTGGAAGTGCAATTGGAAACAGGAAGACATCATCAAATTCGAGCGCAGTTGGCACATATAGGCTGTATTATCAAAGGAGATTTGAAATATGGTGCTAAAAGACCAAACCCAGATGGATCGATCTCTTTGCATGCGAGAAAATTGGAATTTGAACACCCGACAACGAAAGAATTGGTTTCTGTAGAAGCTCCTGTTCCGAATGAAAGCTTGTGGAAATGGTTCGAAAGTCACATATAATTCGGATATGTCTGGTTTTTTGCCTGTCACTCATTGCATCATGGTCAATGGGGCAGACGCCTTTCTACTTGTCGGTTGATGCCTTTCCAGATGATCAGGAGATCTTTGCAATATCACAGGATGCGAATGGTAGAATGATCATTAGTACCAGCCGAGGAGTTTTCCGTTTCAATGGGTATAAGAGTTCAGAAATTCCTGTTGCAGGTGTTAAGGGAGATCCAATCATCGAGTTTGTGCTCTTTCGTGATCGCTTGATCGGATTGACGAAAACGGGGAAATTATTGACCTACAATGGGGAAAGTTGGAAATTGCTTCAAATCGCCGGTCTTAATGTGTCATTGCAGCACATCGAATTGTATGATGATCACATGTTGGCGAATTCCAAGACTGAAATCTTTGAAATTGATCTGGAAAACAACAAGATTCAAGTGAATCGCGAGATCCCATTCACAGATAAGAAAGTGAAAGCCAATGCTGTGACTACCTACAAGGGCGTTGCATATGCATTATTGAATACAGGTGAGATCGTAGATATACAGAACGAATCAGCATGGTCGCTACCAAACAACAAAGGGAGACAATTGATCGGTTTTGAAAAAGAATTGTTCATCCTTCCGGAACAGATGAAATACGAGACGGTTTATCGTTTCAATGGTAGTGATTTCCGCATTCTAGGATCATTAAGTTCCAAGGAATCAGGTTACATTGGAAAGGGCGAGTTGTTGGATGGGAAGTTGTATGTTACCAGCACAAGTGGGGTATATGTGTATCGGTATCCTAAGGCAACGAAAGCTGAATTTTGGAATTTCAGTACCAAGGTCAATGACGTTTATTTGGATGAGGTTGGCAACACTTGGTTAGCTACTTCATCGAAAGGGTTGCTTTTAATTCCTGCCGGTAAGCACCAATTGTTGTTCAACCAACCTGTTACATCTATCAGCGGGGGAGAATCCATCTATTTTACGGATCTGTATGGAAAGATCTATTCGATCCAGCGTGGTACAGTTCAGACTAAAGGACAATTGGCCAGCAATGAAGGGAATTGGTTGCATGTAGATGCACAAGGTGGATTTTACTTTACAGAACATGGCGTACATACCTTTAATGATGACCACGTTTATGTAACTGAAAATTTAAAGCAAGTATTTCAATTAAAAGATGGTTCCTGGATTCAGGCAACCGGAGCTGTTTTACAATGGTGGCCAGCGATGTCTCTGGAACGTTGGATGAAACCTAAGAAGCGAGAGAAAGTGCGCACCTTGCTTTCAAATGTATCTATCCTTCAAGCTGCAACTAACAAGAAACGGGACGAATTTCTGGTAGCTACCGATGCTGGATTGTATTGGTTCAATGATTCGTTGAAGAAATTGGAGATCACGCACTATAAGAAAAAGTTGAATGCCATACAGATTACTTTTCTGGAGAATAGCTGGTTTGTTTTGACAAGTGACAACATGTTGCATGAGATAAAGAATGGTCGCGTGCTGCGTTCACGTCATTTGGGAGGTAAGGGCAATACCGTTGTTTGTAAGAAGTTATTGGCCGTTGGAGATTGGTTGTATTACCTTACTGATAAAGGAGTTTACCGTACGAAAGGAATCAATGATCCCATTTATTCACTTGCATCAGTCATGGGCTTTGACGGTCTGTCAATTCTCGATTTTACAGTTTATCAAGATCAGATTTATTTAGTCACACCAATTGGACTCTTAAAATATGTTTGGGGTAAACCTGTAGTAAGTGATGTGCATCTGGTTATGGGGAAATTGATTGGAACTACACCAAAAGAATCCAATACCGGAGAGATCGTTTTTGAAGCGGGCGAGCGTCTGGTCATTGTGCCCGTGGAAGTGGTCGATCTGAACAATATTCACCGTTTTGTGCTTCAATATCGCTTGTATAAAAAAGGGGAGAGTGGTTATTGGAATACGATTTCCACTCAAACTGAGAAGATCAGTTTCCCACATTTGGATGCGGGGACCTACCTTGTTGAAGTGCGCTTGTTCGATCCATACAGTGGTATGCAGACAGCAATGAATGCACAATCATTTACGATTGAAAAAGCCTGGTGGGAAAGCACATGGCTGTATTTGTTTGTTGGAGCGATAATTGGAGCGCTGTTGATGCTTGGAGCTCGAATAGTTCTATCCAGGAATGGTAAGACGGTGTGTTGAATTGATTCGTTAAATAAACTACAGTTTATAGACTGTGTTTTTTTGAGATAATGCTTGTTTTTATTGATTAAAAGGGGGTGTCGTGCTGTTGAGGGAATTAGGGAATTCCCGAACCATGATCCAAAATTTAACATTCTGACTTTTATTAAACACCCCTTCTTAACCCAACTCCTTATTGATATCCACTAAAATCCTTTGGACATTGGAATCTTCGGCGTGCATTCTTGCTACTTTGTCTTCCCTTAAATAAGATCTTATCTTCCAGATCAAAGATCAATGCTAATTCATGTGATCCATAAGAACTTGTTTTTAAGCGTGATACTGTAAAGTCGAAACTATACATTACGCGCCATGAAAAAAGTCGCTTGTCAGGTAAGTTCAATCCCATGGTAGCAATGAAAGAATCGTATTGTTTCGCACTGAAGGCCGCAGTACGGTTGCGTAACCACATTCCAAATGTAAACGGACGATTGATCAAGTTTAGACCCACAGAAAAGGTTTTGAATTCATTTTGCTGTTCGTAAATGGCACCAGGTTGAAGGATCAATTCATTGAACAAAAATGAGGTGTGCAAATGACCAACAAATTTTAATGGTAGCTGTTCTTTATCACCTAAAAATGCGTCATTCGGTTGCGAAAGATGATGCACAGATCCACCGAGTGTAACCATGAATCGTTTAAATGAACTTCTGCTTTTTCTGGGAGATCCATTAAAGCGCATGACGAGTCCACTACTAAAGTCGGCGTATTGAACCGTGTTGTAGTTTGGCTGCGCGAAAGCTGATGGCCTTACTTCTCCCAAGGTTTCGTCCAATTGGTCAGAAAAAGTCAATTTGCTCCAATCGATCGATTTATTGATAAAGCCCGCGGCTACTCCTGCTTGGAGGACAAAGTTTTTGGTGTCAATCGGACGATAAGAATACGTCAAATAACCACAATTTGTGCGCAAAAGCGCTTCACCTCCTACATCGGAATATACGAACGCACCCAATCCCATTTTATAGACCGTTTGAGCATCCCAGGCAGCTGAAAAGGTATTGAATCTTCCTGGAATAGGTCCCCATAAATTACGAGCATTCAATCGAAAACTCATACCATTATTGAGCCCCGTCATTGACGGGTTATAATAGATCGGATTGTTGTAAAATTGGGAGTAGTTCGGATCTTGTGAGAAGGCTACAATCGATAACCCACAAAAGATGATACTCAATAATTGGTTTCGTTTCATGATCTTATCGAATTACAGTGACTGTTCCAGAGCGTTTTAACACACCACGTTTATATTCTTTACCTTCCCAAACCACTTCATTCATGAATGTGGCTGTACACTTCCATACGTAAGCGTCCTGTTGAACCGGTTCTCCTAGATAGGTGCCGTCCCAATGTTCTGTTGGTCTTCCGTCTGCATCTAGCGCCGTGGTTGACCAAATTAAGTTCCCCCAATCGTCGTAGATCAACAATTCAAATGTTTTCAAGCCAACACCTTTCGGGATAAAATTGGCTACCTCAAAGTCACCATGACCCGGAGAGATCGCATTTGGTATATACAGGCCATAGAAGAAATCTACTAAAACCAGTTGCTGAGTGGTATCTGTACAGCCATACTCATTTCCTACGATCAAAGTGGTTAAAAATTCACCGTAATTATTGTAACGATAAATTGGATCTAACAACGAAGAAGTATCGCCATTTCCAAATTCCCAGAAGTTCCATATTTGACCGGTACTTTCATTCGTAAAATTCACCGTCCCACTTAATGGATCCGGTGCTTGTTCATTTACGTAACTGAAACCTGCTATTGGACTAGGAACAATAACGATCGGTGTAGATACCGTTAACGTATCGTTGCAGCCGCCGTCTCCATAGGCAATTAGAGTAACGTTGTAGATACCTGAACTTGGAAACTCATAAGTCACCGTAGATTCAGTGCTTGTAAATTCATTTCCAAAATCCCAAACAATTGAATTCTCGAATTGAGAATTTGAGATGAATGTTGCTGGTTCGCCCACACAAAGGGAGTCGTCAGGCAGTACAAAATTCGCAAGCGCTTGCTGATAGATCGTCAGCGTTTCAATAATGGTGTCCTTACAACCATGAATGCTTGAAGCGATCAAAGAGACTGTGTAAGTTCCCGGGGTAGAATAGGAAGTACTAGGATTGGTCAATGATGAATTGGTTCCGTTTCCAAAATTCCATTCATAATTCATGGCCCCAGAACTGGTATTGCTGAAATTCACATCACTCGGCTGAACACAAGGATCCAAAACGTCAAAGGTGAAATCGGCCACAGGATTCGGATATACAGTGATGATCTGTTCGATACTGTCGGAACATCCATTGGCATTTTCTACGTAAAGTTTTACAGTATAAGTTCCTGGATTGACATACGTATGTGATGGCGATGTTAAAGTGGAAAAATTACCATCTCCAAAATCCCAGGCAACAAAATCCGTACTTGTGCTTTGATTGGTGAACTGTACAAACAGATCTTCACACCCGCTGCTTGGATTTGGTGTGAAAGCTGCCACAGGATTCACACTTACAACGATCGGTTTTGTAATACTGCCAACGCAACCATTTGTTTGACTCACACCTGATAAAGTAACTTGATACGTACCACTCGCAGCATAAGCGTGTTGCGGATCGAATAGCGGCGAACTTGTTCCATCACCAAAATCCCAAGTAACACTAGCTACATTCGTGCTTAAATTCGTGAAGGTGAATAATTCGTTGATACAAACTGAGTCCGGTGCTGAACTAAAATCAACTACAGGGGATGGGAAGACTGTAATAATCGTGGTGGTAGTATCGAAGCCACAACCATCATTCGCGAAAAGCGATACAGTGTAGGTTCCCGGTAATGTAAATGTATGTGTGGCATTATAAGTCGTTGCGCCGTTACCGTCCCCAAAATCCCAAGCACTAAAAGTAGCTCCTTGAGAGAATTGGGTGAAATTGACTGTGTGTGGCACACATCCAGATGGCGCATCCACATTAAAGAAGGCATTGACCTGATTTGGAAGCACAGTGATGGAATGTGTAACGGTATCGCTGCCACATTCATTACTTACAATCAGTTGAATAAAGTAAGTGGTATCCTCCGTTCCTGTTGTGTAAATATGTTGAAACGTAGCATTTGATTGATTACCTGTAGTTCCATCTCCGAAGTCCCAAGAGAAGTTATCAGGCAGTCCCACAGAGTTATTTACAAAGTCTAGTGTCAAGGGAGAACAGCCAATATTTGTGTTGGTGCCGAAGATGGCCGTTGGACTAGGCATTACCTCAACCGTTTGGTTATGGGAGTATGTACCACAGAAATTGGTAAGCGTTAAAGTTACCGTATAGATCGTGTCGGAAATAACGCCTGCATTGTACACCTGAGTTGAAGGAGCATTTGATGAACTTGTTTGTCCATTGCCATAATTCCAATTGTATGTGAGTGAAGGTCCACTTGAAAGGTCCACGAAATTTACCGTAAGCGGCCCACATGCTGAATCCGGAGCTAATGTGAAATCAGCGATCGGAGGCACCCGTATTTCAATCTGCTGTGTGATCGAATCGCGACAACCAAAAGCAGAGATGGCTAACAAATCGATGTCATAGAATCCAGGTCCAGTATAGGTGTGACTAGGAG
>JBMLQF010000182.1:0-3768 GCA_049241705.1 Fluviicola sp.
GAGTTTTACTGCAGGCGACCGTTTCCAGGGAGTACAAGCCGGTGTTTCCATACCAATATTCATGCGCGCTGAAAATAGCCGTATTCAGCAACAAGAACTTGCGGTAAAGCAGGCCAGCAATACTGCCGAGCAGCGAAGATTGGAATTGTTGAACAGATTGAATGCCATCCGTGCTGAATGGCAGATCTTATACGATCATCAGCAGCTGTGGGAAAGCACTACCTTGCCAACTGCACAAAAAATCCAAGATCAATTGCAATTTGCGATCGAGAAGGGAGAATTAACCGTTGACCGGATTCTTATTCAGAAAGAACAATGGATCCAAATGCAATTACTCCAGTTGGAAAGAACCCGTTTGGCAAACGTATTATTACTAGAATTCAATTATTTAAATCAATAAGTGATGAAAAAAAGCATTTTATATAGCCTCTTGCTATTACTTATCGCAAGTTGCAGCAGCGAAGCCACGAATACTGAAAAGAGCTCAGAGGAACCGAAAACCAAATCAACTGTTGTTGAATTGAGCAAGGCTCAAATCCATAGCAATGCCATCGAATTGGGTAAAGTAGAACAAAAGCTCATGGGTGGAACGATCGTCGTGAATGGTAGTGTAGAGATCCCTCCAACGAATAAAACTGCGATCAGTTTTCCATTCGGTGGTTTTGTATCTTCTGTGAGTGTTTTGGATGGGATGAATGTGAAGAAAGGTCAGGTGTTGATGACAATTGAAGACCCTGCATTAATCCAATTGCAACAAGATTACATGGATGCTTACAGTCAATTACAGTACTTGAAAGCGGATTATGAACGCCAAAAAGAGCTGGGTACTCAAGGAGCGAATAGTGGAAAAGCCTTGCAGTTGGCGCAGGCGAGCTACCAGAGCGGTCGCGCACGAGTTGAGGGGTTAAAACTTAAACTTGAGTTGGCAGGATTGAGTGTAGCTGCCGTTCAACAAGGGAAATTTGTGAGAAAAGTTCCGGTTCGAGCACCGTTCAATGGGGTTGTAACAGGGATGTTTGCGGAAGTTGGAAAATATGCAGGACCTTCCGAGGTTTTAATGGAGGTGATTGATACGAAACATACACATATTGAATTATTCGTTTTTGAAAAAGATATCCCATTCATTCGTCTGGGTCAGCGCGTTGAATTGACAGTAAATGGCATGGATAAACCTTATTCAGCGAAAATTTACCTGATTGGAAAAGCTATCGGAACGGATCGTCGTGTGAAGGTGCACTGTCATTTGGATACAGAACAACCCGACTTACTTTCAGGGACCTATGTTCAGGCAAGAATTCATTTGGAAGAGCAAAAATTAAGTGCCGTACCTGTTGATGCTGTGGTGGATTTTGAAGGTAAAAAATACGTGTTTTCGGCTAAAGAGATTTCGGGATCAAAAACGCGATTTGAGTTAATCCAAGTTCGGGTATTGGCCGAGGAAAATGGCTGGTTAGCGATTCAAGAGCAACAAGCTGGCGTTCAGTTGGTAAACGTCGTTTTTAAAGGTGCGAATACCTTGCTCAGTACAATTTCTTTGAAAATGCAACCAAATGAATAAAATGACGTATTATTGCGAAAAATCAAGTTGCAAATGAAAAAATGGTTATTTGCAGTTGTGGCGCTACTACTCATTGTTGGCAACAGCTGTTCGAAATACACAACACCACGCAAAGTGGAGCGATTGATTGTTGATGGTTCTTGGACACTTACTTCTTTTACAATCGATGGTGAATCGGTTTTGGAGAATTATGAAGGATATACCTTTGGTTTTGGTGAAGAAGGGGGTGCCGTTGTTCGTGGTCCCGGAAATTTTTTATCGAGTGGTTCCTGGGAAGTTGGCTTGAATAAGGATCCTGCGATTTTGTATTTGAGTTTCCTAGCGGAAGGTGGTCTAGAATACTTGGCTGATGATTGGCAAGTAGTTGAGATCAAGAAAGATTTGATGCGTTTGAAGCGAAACGGGGACACAGGAGCGAATAGCAACGTCACGTTTAAACGATAAAATTTTGCAGTTTTACAAACATGAGCCATTAAAATTGTTGTTTTAATGGTTTATGCTGCTAATTTTGTACAAATGCTTGTCGGATGACGCCGGAAATCAAAAATCATATAGAACGTATTGCTGCGAAATCGCGCCAGTTACACCAGTTATTGGTGACTGAGCGTGAGCGATCGTCGTCTATGTTGCAAGAGATTTCTCGTCTGAATGAATTGGTTGAGCAACAAGAAAGCTCGATTCAGTCACTACAAACTGAATTGAATGTTGTGCAATCAAAATTGACCGAACAACGCGAACAAGAGTCTGTTACTCCGGTTAAAATTAATGACCTGGAGATAGACGGATTGGTAAAAGAGATTGATTTCTGCATTCAACAATTAAAAATAGCAAATGGCTAAGGTATCATTGAAAGTAGTTGTAGCTGGAAGAACCTATCCGCTAACCGTTCAAGAAACGGAGGTGGAAAAGGTACAGCGTGCAGCGGATGATATCAACCGTGCAATCAAACAATTGCAAGAAAACTTTGCTGTCCGAGATATGCAAGATTTGTTGGCTATGACGGCCTTACAGTTGTCGACCAAAGGTGTTAAAAGCACAGCGCCTGTGGCTACTTCGGCCGACTTCAGTGAAACAAACGCTGCCTTGCAAAAATTAGCAGAAGATCTGGAAGGATTGGTATAAACAGGAATTCCTTCGACTCATTTACCCACTTGTTTGCGCAATAAGTCCCGCAAGCGGTGGGTTTTTTTATTAACTAATTTTCGTATGGTACAAGTAATTATAGGAGCGTTGATAGGATTGATCGGTGGTGGTTTAGCGACCTTTGTGATCCAATCGACCTTGCTAAAGAAAAAAAAGGAACAGATCATTAAAGAAGCAGAATTGGAAGGAGAGTCTATGAAAAAAGACAAGATCCTGCAGGCCAAGGAACGCTTTTTGAAATTGAAGGAAGAACACGAAGAAGCGGTAAAAGACCGCGAGCGTCGTATCCAGTCTATTGAGGATAAAGCAAAAGGTAAAGAAAAATCGCTTTCTCAAAAAATGGAGGAAGTTGCTAAAAAGGAAAAAGAAACCGAGCGTTTGCAAAGCGAACTAGAGGCGAAAATCCAAGCGAATGAAGTAAGACATCAGGAATTGGATAAGATGCATCAAAAGCGTGTTGCAGAGCTTACCAAGATTACAGGGATGTCTGTGGAAGACGCGAAAAATCTCTTGATGGAATCATTGAAGGATGAAGCGCGTACTGCAGCAATGGCCCATATCAAGGAAATTACTGAGGAGGCGAAATTGAATGCCAATCGCGAGGCGAAACGCATCGTCATTCAAACCATTCAGCGTGTTGCATCTGAACAGGCAGTTGAGAATGCGGTATCCGTATTTAACATTGATTCAGATGAGGTGAAAGGACGCATCATCGGTCGTGAGGGTAGAAACATCCGTGCCTTGGAAGCAGCAACAGGAGTTGAGATCATCGTAGATGATACGCCGGAAGCAATTATCCTTTCTTGTTTCGATCCTGTTCGTCGCGAGATCGCTCGTTTGGCATTGCACCAATTGGTTTCGGATGGCCGTATTCACCCTGCTCGTATTGAAGAAGTGGTTTCTAAAACGAAGCGTCAATTAGACGAAGAGATCGCGGAAACAGGTCGTCGTACTTGTATCGATTTGGGTATCCATGGATTGCATCCAGAGTTGATGCGTATGGTTGGACGTATGAAATATCGTTCTTCTTATGGACAGAACTTGTTGCAACACAGCCGAGAGGTAGC
>JBMLQF010000183.1:0-6654 GCA_049241705.1 Fluviicola sp.
GACTTTCTTTCGCAAATGGTACCGCAATCGGACCGCATCGCGTATCTATGGCATAATTGTCATTCATCTTGATACCGTAGTCAAACAACAATTTGTCTAACCCTAAATTGGTACGAGTGGTATGAACTGTTCCCTTCATCATCAGGGTGTCCATCGGGAAATCCAGTTTATCCATGAAGACCATCAATCGACCTCCGCGCATGACAAACTGATCCAATATGTACAAGTCTTTATCTGTGTATGCAACTCTTGGTCTTGCGATCACAACTCCTTTAACATTGTCCAGTGCCGCTAGTGAATCATTCAAGGTGATGTCCTCCACGATGTAATAATCATCGATCAAAGAACGAATGCGTTGTGTTTCTGCATAACTCAATTCTCCATGACCATGTAGAAAGGCAATGCGTGGTTTTTGTTTTTGAATGACACGTCTAAGGGCTGAAACCAGCATGTACTCCAAGTTGTTGATGGAATTTTGAATCGTTGTTTCGGAAAATTCTGGAGTTAACTGAACAGGCTGTCCTTGCGGTGAGCCCGGCAACAACTGCACATAACCTTTCGTTGCGCCAGCATAGTCGATCTCTGCCCCAGGCCAGAACTGCTTTTGACTCATGTCGCCATCTTCATTGTACGCTATGTCGAGGGGTAAAATACCTTGTCCCATGGCGTACAGGCGTTCTTTCAACGCTGACTCATCTGCTTCACTTCCATCTGTAGGATCGATGAATTCGTATTCAATACGATCACCTGCGATCTCTTTGAATTCGATCAATTTGTCTTCCACTGCATTTCGAAAACGCTTGATCTCAGCTGGTAATTTGCCTTCCAAATAGATCTTGATGTACAAACGGCCAACTTTATCCTCTTTGTTGTTTCGTGCTGCATCTTCCGGATTCATTTTCTCCAGAAACGTGATCGTTCCGCCAGACAGGGAATGGCGCTCATCCTCGGTCATGTCAATACGCGAATAAATGAACGTCCCGATGATATTCAAGAACACAACGACCCCTAAAATGATGAAGAGGAATACCCAGTTGAATACCTTGTTTGATTTTGTAGTCTGATTCTTCATGGGATCAACGCTTCAAAGATTTAACAACGGTTAAGGAACCAGCCAGGAAGATCACGATCATTCCAACAAAATAAATGATGTCACTGGTGTCGATCACACCTTTCATGATGCTTCTGTAATGAGAAGTTAAACCGATATATCGAAATATAAAATCGTAATCACCCATCAAGTTAAATGATCCCAATAGTTCAAACCCATCGTAAAAGAACCAGCACAAGAACATAGCTAGAATGAAGGCGACGATCTGATTGCTTGTAATACTTGAGGCGAAGACACCAATCGCAATGAATACCGATCCCAATAGCAATAAACCTAGGTAGGATGTGAATGTGGCACCTTCATCAATAACGGATTTGCTAAGTCCTTCTTCATCCACAGCCTCGACACCCAAAGAAACCATACTGTAGTAATAAACAAGCGTGGGAAGTAATGCGATAATCAGCAAAGTGACGCCAGCAAGGTACTTCGCGAGAATGATCTGAAAGTCAGTAATCGGTCTAGTGAATAACAATTCGATCGTTCCGTTTTTTCGTTCCTCTGCGATCATGCGCATAGTGATCGCAGGAATCAGGATCAAAAAGATGATCGGTGATAAATTGAAGAATGGAATCAAATCCACTTCTTCCCCCATGAGCAAGTTGGTGTCTTGCGAAACGATCCAGTGAAAGATCCCTGATGAAATCAAAAAGATGATAATAAAGATGTAGCCCACAATGGAGCCTAAAAAACTTCTGATCTCTTTCCAGTATAATGCCTTCATGCTTTTAAAAAGTGTTCAAAGATACGAACTACAACCAACTCCATCAACCGAATCGATAATACAGAACGCAATCGGTTAAAATTGGTTGGGTTAAAAACTGCCTCCTTCATAATAAGTGCTCACACTCCATGCTTCAGCACGGGCATGAAACCAAGGTTTAATCGTTGACCATACGCCTTGAAATAGTGCGGAGTCTCGATAGGTATTCAAAGCAGCCTCATCCTTCCATAGCGAATAAGTAAAGATGATATTTGGGTGCTTCAAGTCTTGATGCAATCGCATTCCATAACAATTTTCGAAAGAGGATACTTGTGTTTTGATCGTGTCGAAATACGCCATGAAATCGACGATTTTATCTGCTTCGAAAGTAAGTTTAACGATTCGTGTAAGCATAGTTTAAAATAATGAAGCGATTGTTTTAGCCGAGCCGCGAGGTGTAAACTCCACCCGCACAACATCATTTATCCGAAGACCGAATAAAGCATCTGCACCGCCTGCGCCTCCCGTTGCTCCTTTGTTAATCGCTATTTCCAGAAGTCCATTGTCGTTGAAAAGGGCTAGCCGTTCCCCGGGTGCAACGTCGTTGTACGCTTGCGAAATTTGATCGATGAAATAATCGCGTTTTCTGAAATAAATTGTAAATGGATCATCGCCAAATCGCTCAAATAATGACTGATGAATATTGGTGATAGCATTTCCATAATGGTCAATGTGAATGACGGTACCCTTGATCAGATTTTCTTCAATGACCGCGTTGAAGGCATGTGCAACTCGCCATTTTTCCACTGGTGAAGCGATTTTTTCGATCGGATTTCCAGAAGCAAGATGAACGGCAACAGGAACAAAAATGTTCTTGACAGGAAAACGAAAGGCATTTGGATTGGAAAGCACGTTATCAATGTGCCAGAATCCTTCAGGTTTTTCATCCTTTAGCAGTAAAGCGAATAATCCATTGTCTGAAGCGATAAAATATTGTTTCCGCCAGTACATAACCGCAGGAAGAGATCCTGAACTCATATTAATTACGGGCTCGCTGTCAACTCCAATGATATGAACGGTGCCTTCCGGAAAATCTCTACTGGCAGATTGCACATAATAACTGGCATTAACAATATCAAAAGGTTTAACACCATGAGAAATATCCACGATTTGAATAGCGGAATTTTCACGCAGGATACTTCCTTTCAACGCTGCTACATAGTAGTCCGTTGTTCCCATATCCGTTGTTAAGGTAATGATCCCCATCTTATTCACAGGTGCTAAATGGCACGAAAAATTATGTAAATTTGAGCCAAAAATAAGGGTTATCCAATCAATCCTGATGTAGTATCAAAAGATTTATTCACATTGACAGAGAAGAAAATCCAGATAACAGGGGTGAATGTAGCAGAATTGTTCGGTGTGAACAATGCCAATCTGAAGCACATTCGTTCCTTTTTTCCAAAGTTAAAGATCAATGCGCGTGGCAATGAATTGACCATAGCAGGTGATCCTGAAGTGATGGAATCATTTGAACGCAAATTCGAATTGATCCTGGCACATTTTCACCAATACAATGTATTGACGGAGAATAACATCGACAACCTCATGTTGGATGATGGATCCGCGATGCTGTCTTCAGATGGGTCCGAGATCTTGGTTCATGGAAACCAGGGGTTGAAGATCAAGGCCAAAACGGTGAATCAGCGCAAGTTGGTGCAAGCGGTTAATAAAAACGATATGGTTTTTGCTGTTGGACCTGCTGGAACCGGAAAAACTTATACAGCTGTTGCTTTGGCAGTTCGCGCACTGAAAGCTAAAGAGGTAAAACGGATCATTTTGACCCGTCCTGCTGTTGAGGCAGGGGAGAACTTGGGATTCTTGCCGGGCGACCTGAAAGAAAAACTGGATCCATATTTAATGCCCTTGTACGATGCCTTGCGCGATATGATCCCAGGGGAGAAGTTGGCAGACATGATCGAGTTTGGTGTAATTGAAATTGCGCCATTAGCCTTCATGCGTGGTAGAACACTGGATAAGGCTTTTGTCATTTTGGATGAATCGCAGAATACCACTGTGATGCAAATGAAGATGTTCTTGACTCGTATGGGACAAACAGCACGCTTCGTAATAACAGGTGATATGTCTCAGGTCGACTTACCGCATCGTCAGCGTTCCGGTTTGGCTTATGCCCTGGATATTTTAAATGATGTGGAAGGTATTGGGATCGTAAGGTTGACCCAGAGTGATGTAATCCGTCACAATTTGGTGAAACGTATCATCGATGCTTTTGACAAAGCAGAGGCAGCAGAGAAAGCAGCAGCTTACGAAAAAAAGAAACAAGATAATGACGATGAGCACCCAAGAAGGGGACATCAACGAAATAATGACTAGCATGAGCGAAACAATTACAAGTACGAATTTTAAATTTCCGGGACAGAAAAGTGTTTACCGTGGAAAAGTACGCGAGGTGTACACCTTGGAAAATGACATTTTGGTGATGGTGGCAACTGACCGCATTTCGGCGTTTGATCACATTCTTCCTAAAGGAATTCCGTACAAAGGACAAGTATTGAATCAGGTTGCAACCATGTTCTTGGAGGCAACACGCGATATTGTGCCAAATTGGTTGTTAGGCACACCTGATCCAACTGTAGCGATCGGGTATGCGTGTGAACCTGTTCGTGTAGAAATGGTAATTCGTGGATATTTGGCTGGTCATGCTGCTCGCGAGTATAAAGCAGGTAAACGTTTGTTGTGTGGTGTTGCTTTACCGGAGGGAATGAAAGAGAACGACCGCTTTCCGGAGCCGATCATCACGCCTGCTACAAAAGCCGAGGAGGGGCATGATGAGGATATCAGCAGAGAAGAGATATTGCGTCAAGGAATTGTTCCAGAGGACCTCTACCTGAAAATGGAAGATTATACCCGTAAACTGTTTCAACGAGGTACCGAAATGGCTGCAGAGCGCGGTTTGATCCTAGTAGATACGAAATACGAATTTGGTATTCGCAACGGAGAAGTGATTTTAATCGATGAGATCCATACACCGGATTCATCCCGATATTTTTATGCAAATGGATACCAGGCTCGTCAAGATGCGGATGAACCTCAAAAACAATTGTCGAAGGAGTTCGTTCGTCAGTGGTTGATTGAAAATGGCTTTCAGGGTCTAACAGGACAAGTTATGCCGGAAATGCCGGATTCATTCGTTGAAACGATCACCGATCGCTACATCGAGTTGTATGAAAAGATCACCGGGAAGAGCTTTGAAAAAGTGGATACCACGAACATCAACAAACGCATCGAAATGAATGTTGCAAAATTTTTGATGGATCAAGGCCTGTTGTAAACAAGGCAGAACCGATATTTGAAAAAGGCTGTTTCGAATGAAACGGCTTTTTTTATCGATCAGGTTGCCGATTGCTTAGCGATCACTTTCCAGAAAATGGCAGGTAGAAAACGCTTTAAAGTAACTGCTTTGATCTCTTTGTTACCGATCAAAACCTCACGTTTTTTTGCAGCTACAGCACTGAGTAATTGGGTAACGCAAACGTCAACAGGCATTCCCGTAGCTTGGTTGTGATCCATGACGCCGTGAGCTTCTCCATCTTTATTGATCGCACGTAAAGAGATCGGTGTGTTTATCTTACCCGGGCAAACTATCGTTACATGGATGTTGTTCTTTGCTTCCTCCAATGCCAAGCTTTCGAAGAAACCATGCAAAGCATGTTTGGATGCACTGTAGGCAGAACGTAAATAAAATCCGAATTTACCGGCGATAGACGAGACCGGAACAAAGTGTCCAAATCCTTGACGTTGCATGATCGGTAGCACGGCCTTTGTGAGGATTACCGTGCCAAAATAATTCACTTCCATGATCTTGCGATCAATTTCAATAGAGCTTTCTGCTGCCGTTGCTCGTTGACTGATACCACCACAATGGAATACGTAATGAATTGCACCAAAACGTTCCATCACCCGAGTCACCAATAGTTCGACCTCTGTCATGTTGCCAAGGTCCATAAGTAGTATCAGATGTTTGGAGGGATCTGAAAGATTGCTCAACACACGTTGAAGTTCGCCTTCATTGCGCGCCGACAAAACGATGTGGTATCCTTTTTTATCCAATTGATAACACAATTCTTCTCCAATTCCGGATGATGCACCTGTGATCCAAGCAACTTGCATGATGATAGAAACAATTTAAAATAAAAACTCCCCGCTAATTTGCGAGGAGATATCTTTTACAGATCAGTAGGAAGATCTGCTTGTTTGTAAGATTTTTGTTTTGGTTTCAATTTCTCAATGAACACTACTCGGAATTTCTCACCGTCTGATGTATAGATCATTTCTGAAATACCGTTTGAGATCGTTGGTTGCAATTTCTTCGCGTTGTAGAATTTCTTCTCGTACAACTCATACGTATTGTCATCAAACATCAAAAAGATCGAAACGATTGTTCCATTCTCCACACGTACTTTTCCAGAGCGACATTCAGTTCCATCAGGAGTGAAAAAACTAATGATCACATTGCGATGCATTTCGTCAGCTACTGTGTAAGAACCGCGTTTTGCAAATGCATCTTCCAGCTTTTTAAAACAATCATCTTGTCCGAATGCGCTTAGGCCAATCACAAGAGAGAAAGCTGCTAGTAGAATATTCTTCATAGTTGTTGTTGTGTTTAGGGAGTAAATCTCCGAATTTCAAATATAACAAGTTTATCTAAAACGATTACTGTCGCCGGAATTATTTATTTTTGAAAACAATCATCGTTGAGCGCCATGAAACAAATAGCAGACCATTTTAACCAAGCTTTAGAAATTTTGCAAAAATTTAACAC
>JBMLQF010000184.1:0-30604 GCA_049241705.1 Fluviicola sp.
TGGTTAGACAAATCGTAGAAAGCCACGGAGGAAACATTTCTGTTAAGGCCACCTCGGAAAAGGGAACGACGATCAGAATCGCTTTGCCTAGAGTATAATATATCTAACAGGGAGCGTATAGGATGTGTCCATTCATCAAGCCACTTATATTCTGCCGTGAACGGCAATATTAGGAACACGAGTATTCCTAGGGTAGTGCATTCAATAAAAACATTTGATTGCGGTCAATGAATAACTGTATGATCGTATAGTCATTTCGGATGACTCAATTAACTCATGAGAGAATTATTGAATAAAAAACCCCGGTTGCGCGAGCAACCGGGGTTAAGACGTTTGAGTTATCTAACGATTATTTTGTAACAACAACGTTGAAACGGCTAGAAGTACCATTAGCATACTCCAAAGAGAATACGTAAGTACCAGCGTTCATTCCAGCTACGTTTGTTGTAAATTGACCGTTGTTGATTTTAACTGAACCAGCAGATACTGTACGACCAGCCAAGTCAGTTACTGTCAATGTAGCATCTCCAGAAGCGTTCACTTTAACAGTGATAACATCTTTTGATGGGTTTGGATAAGCAGCAGCTTCTACCAAGTTCTCGTTCACGTTCAAATCAGTTGCAGTGTGCAAAGCCAAAGAAGGTGAAATTCCGAATCCAATTGACCAAGTAGTACCGTCGTTACGCAATGGGAAACGTAGCATGTCATCTTGAGACACGTTGTAATCGTAAACATCAGCTGTAGAGAAAGCCAAGTACAATTTAGGCTCGAATGAATTCAAACAGATCAAGTATGTTTGATCGTCGTTGAAACGGTAGAATGGATCTCCTGTGTTTGCATCTTCGATTGGAATGAAGATAGTTGTTTCTTCATCTTCTCCTGGGAATACATAAGAACCAGTAGCAACTTCGTTCAATGCATCGAAAGTACCGTTTGTTTGTGTGATGTCAGCATCGTTCCACTCGTAAATAGAAAGTGCAACTTCGAATCCTGTCAAATCAACTGTAGCTGTATCAGCAACACCAACTGCAAATCCACCGAAATAAGCTCCGTCTGTTGCTACACGGCTAGCATTTGCATCTTTCAATGCCATACAAGACTCGAATTGAGAAGTAGGCAATGTGTTAGCACGGTAGTATCCATCAACGTGAACTGTTGTAGCTGTATCTTCGTGAACCAAAGACCAAAGGTCACCCAAGTTGAAAATGTAAGAAGAAACGTTATCAGCAGCGAACTGATCAGTTACACCATAAGTAACGTTGTAAGAGACTGTGTATTCTCCAGCCAAGTAAGAAGACAATGCCAAAGCAGGAGTAGTGAAGTAAGCTGAGTCCCCAGAAAGGATGTTAGCAGTAGTTGAAGTTTGGCTGTAAACCTGTGTACCATCACGAGTAACTACAGTGTTGATAGCAACACCAGTTTGGTCGTTTTGTCCGTAGTTGTAAACCCAAGCTCCAAAAGGAACTGTCAAGTCAGTGCTGTTTTGAGCCAATGCCAATGGCTTAGCACCGAACTCTGCACGCAACACTTTGTTGTCAAATACAGATACATCATCACCGAAGTATCCTGTTTTATCTCCGATGAATGCAACAACATCATCACCATTGTTCATTGCAGCAACGATAGCATCACCAGTAGAAGCTTGAACGAAAATAACCGGAATTGTAACTGAAGCTCCTTCAGTACCACCGTTCATGCTCACCAAAGTTTCATCGCGGTTCCAGATAATAACTGCAACTGCACCAGCGTTTTGTGCATTCAAAGCCTTAACACCAAAACCACATTGTCCACGACGGATCAAAGCGATTTTACCTGTCAAGTCATTCATTGTAGAACCACTACAAGCATACGTAGAAGAATCTACACCATAGCTATCAACACCCGGAACTCCGTCGTCTGCTAGCATAACAGTGTCAAGTACTTGAACACCTGCCAAGTTAGCAAGTCCCCAAGAAGAACCATCACCATTGCTGGTAAAGTCATAGAATCCTCCGATAGATGCAGGTGCTTCAACATTGAAGATAACCTGAGACATCGCAGAGAACCCTGTCAATACCAATCCTAAAGAAAGTATAAGTTTTCTCATAACATAAGTAATTTTAAAGATGGGTTAAAGATACGGAAATGAATTGTCAAAATCCAAATTATATGTCAAGGTAAATTTTAATGTAAGCATAAAATTACTTGATAATTGATTCAAAAAGAAAAGCCCGCCAGAAATATTCCGACGGGCTTTGGTCTATAAAAATCAAATTTTACTCTGCTGTAACCATTGCTTTTAAATACTCGCGGTTCATGCGTGCAATGTTTTCCAAAGAGATTCCTTTTGGACACTCAACCTCACAAGCTCCGGTGTTTGTACAGTTTCCGAATCCTTCTTCGTCCATCTGCTTCACCATGTTCAATACGCGGTTTTGAGCCTCCACTTTTCCTTGTGGTAATAATGCCAACTGAGATACTTTCGCAGAAACGAATAACATTGCAGAAGCGTTTTTACATGTTGCAACACATGCTCCACATCCGATGCAAGTAGCTGCTTCGAATGCTTTGTCTGCATCTGCCTTTGGAACTGGAATTGCATTTGCATCCATAGTGCGTCCAGAAGTGTTCACAGAAACGAAACCACCGGCTTGTATGATACGGTCGAATGATGAGCGGTCAACCACCAAGTCTTTAATGACAGGGAATGCTTTCGCTCTCCACGGCTCCACGTAGATCGTTTCACCATCCTTGAATTTACGCATGTGCAACTGACAAGTAGTTACGCCACGATCCGGACCGTGCGCTTCCCCGTTGATGTACAATGAACACATCCCACAAATTCCCTCACGACAGTCATGATCGAAAGCGATCGGCTCTTTGCGCTCGTTTACCAATTGTTCGTTCAATTGATCTAACATCTCCAGGAATGAACTATCAGTAGAAACGTTATCCAATTTGTACGTTTCCATACTTCCTTTAGCATTGGCGTTTTTCTGACGCCAGATCTTCAGGTTGATATTGATTGTTTTTGATGCCATAATAATTTAGTTATTAAGCGAATAGGCAAGAGGCAATAGGCCCGTACCTAATCAAAATAGTTATTGTTTATCGTCCAATTTTTTGATGAAGGAGTTAAGCATTTTTCCTTCTTCAAGGATTTGGTTTTTAATTTTATCGTATAACTCTGAATCAGCTATAAAATTTAAGCGATCAGCAAGTATTAGATGTGTTTCCAATTCAAATAATGAACCTCTGGAAATTTTAATAAACTGGCTATAGCTTTTACTTGATTGTCTTCCATATCCTTCAGCAATATTTGCAGAAATTGATGATGCTGATCGTTTTATTTGACTTGACAGTGCAAATTTTTCCGTTTCAGGGAAGTCTCTAGTTAAAGAATACACATCTACAGCAAGATCTATCCCTTTCTGCCAGATAAGTAATTCTTTATAAGAGTTGATACTCATTTTAAAACTATTGCCTGTTTACTATTGCCTAATTACTTATAGTTACGTGCTGCGATTTTAATGAATTCGTAATTCAAGGCTTCTTTGTGCAAGTTGGAATCTTTTGCATTCATGCCTTTGTATTCCCAAGCTGCAACATACTTGTAATTTTCATCATCGCGAAGCGTTTCACCTTCTGCATCTTGGTATTCTTCACGGAAGTGACCACCACAAGACTCGTTACGCTCCAAAGCATCACGTGCCATCAATTGACCCAATTCCATGAAGTCTGCAACGCGAAGCGCTTTCTCCAATTCTTGGTTCAATTCGTTGGCATCGCCCGGAACGAATACATCTTTGTAGAATTCTTCGCGCAATGCTGCGATCTCTTCGATGGCCTCAGATAATCCTTGCGCATTACGTCCCATTCCTACTTTATTCCACATGATCAAACCAAGTTTCTTGTGGAAGTAGTCTACTGATTTCGTTCCGTTGTTGTTCAAGAAACGCTCGATCTGGTCACGTACGTTTTTCTCAGCTTCTAAGAATTCTGGTGCATCTGTGGCAATTTTACCTGTACGGATATCATCTGCTAAGTAATCAGAAACTGTGTAAGGCAATACGAAATATCCATCTGCCAAACCTTGCATCAATGCTGATGCACCCAATCGGTTAGCTCCGTGATCTGAGAAATTCGCTTCTCCAGCTACGAAACATCCTGGGATTGTTGATTGCAAATTGTAATCTACCCACAAACCACCCATCGTGTAGTGAACAGCCGGATAGATCTTCATTGGTGTTTCATATGGATTTTCATCGGTGATCTTTTCGTACATCTGGAATAAGTTTCCGTACTTGCTTTCCACCCATTTTTTTCCTAATTCTTCAATCTTCGCATCGGATGGGTTGTGATCCCCTGCAGCATAGGCTGCTTGTTTTCCTTTTGCAATGATTTCTGATGAAAAATCAAGGTAAACACCTTCATTCGTGTCGTTCGCCTCAATTCCGAAACCTGCATCACAACGCTCTTTGGCAGCGCGAGACGCTACGTCACGAGGAACCAAGTTACCGAATGCTGGGTAACGGCGCTCCAAGTAATAATCTCTATCTTCTTCAGCAATTTGTGTTGGCTTTAAACGACCTGCGCGAATTGCTTCTGCATCTTCTTTTTTCTTTGGAACCCAGATACGACCAGAGTTACGCAAAGATTCCGACATCAATGTCAATTTGGACTGGTTTGTTCCGTGTACCGGAATACATGTCGGGTGGATCTGTACATAACAAGGGTTCGCGAAATACGCTCCACGTTTGTGTGCCTTCCATGCTGCAGTAACGTTGGATCCCATGGCGTTTGTTGACAAGAAGTAAACGTTTCCATAACCTCCTGTACACAAGATCACCGCGTGAGCAGAATGACGCTCCAATTCACCTGTTACCAAGTTACGAGCAATGATTCCACGAGCTTTTCCGTCAACAACAACCAAATCCAACATTTCGTGGCGGTTGTACATTTGAACACGTCCCAAACCAATTTGGCGAGACAATGCTGAGTAAGCACCCAACAACAATTGTTGTCCTGTTTGACCCGCTGCATAGAATGTACGTTGTACCTGTGTACCACCGAATGAACGGTTGTCAAGCAAACCTCCGTACTCACGTGCGAAAGGAACTCCTTGTGCTACACATTGGTCGATGATGTTTCCGGAAACTTCAGCCAAACGGTGCACGTTTGCTTCGCGGGCACGGTAGTCACCTCCTTTGATCGTATCGTAAAACAAACGGTAAATTGAGTCACCGTCGTTTTGGTAGTTCTTTGCTGCGTTGATACCTCCTTGTGCCGCAATCGAGTGCGCACGACGAGGTGAGTCTTGGAAAGCAAATGCTTTTACATTGTACCCCATCTCTCCAAAGGAAGCCGCTGCTGATGCTCCTGCCAAACCTGTTCCTACAACAATAATGTCAATTTTCGGACGGTTGTTTGGAGCAACCAATTTCAAATGATTTTTATGATTGGTCCATTTCTCTGCGATCGAACCAGCTGGTATTTTAGAATCTAATACAGACATATCTCGAAATGTTTTTTGTTATTGTAAGTACAGAAAAATAGGAATCACTGCGAATGCAGCAGGGATCAAAACGGAGAACGCTTGCCCTAAACGACCGATTAATGGTGCGTAGCGCTTGTTGCGCAATCCAAGTGATTGGAAAGCTGAAGCGAAACCATGCCACAAGTGGAATGACAACACGACCATGGCCAATACATACAAAATGGTTGCGATCAATCCCGTTTCGGATTCTTTGCTAAAGAAGTTTACTGTTAATGTGTACAAATCTTTATAACCTTCACCCATTTTAACATCAACACCTTTTGCGTACAATTGTGTTTTGTCTTTAACCTCCACCTGATCTGCAGGCATGTAATCACCAGAAGTTGTCAAGTACAAATTGATCTTTTGCTCTGCCATCCCCATCATTGGATTTCCTGGAACAGTGATCTCTTTTGTGTGCAAAGGCAGATCTTCGGCAACCTTCATGCGGTACCAGAAATTAGCCATGTGCGTTACGATGAACACCAAGATCAAGGTTCCCAAGATCGCCATGTAGCGAGAAGCTGCACTTGAATTTGCTCCCGGGTTGTTGTAAGCATAATTCTGAGGACGCGCCTTTTTGTTTTGTACTGCCAACATCAAACCATCAACCGCATGGAAAATGATGGAAATGTACGTTAGGTAAGACATCACTTTAATGAAAATGTTGTGTCCCATGAAATAAGCATACTCGTTGAAAGCACGCTTTGCATCTTCACCTGCTGTAGCCAAAAGCTGTAAATTCCCCAGTAGGTGACCTACCAGGAACAGGCAAAGAAATAGACCCGTCAATGCCATCCAATATTTTTTGGCAATGGACGATTTTAAGATCGCTGATTTACTCATACTAAGTTAAATTTTATCAAACACCGCAAATTTAATCGCTATAACAAACCAATTGGAAAAAGGGTTCTTATTTAGACTGAATTTAGATTGCGAATTATCTATTTGAAAATCAATAATTAAAAGTTAAAAAACGGTTCTATGGTGATCAACTCCAGGGGAATTGAATCATTTTTTCCTGATTTCTAATAGCCCTCAACCCCTTGTTTGCGCAAAACTGCTGCTGCGCGAATGGCATAAAATGCGAGGTAAATAAAGCATACGACACCCACTGCATAACTGAATCGAATACCCAATAAATCATTCGAAGCCAAGGCTCCTTGAACCAACGAAAGGATTCCGCCACCCATGATCATCATTACCAAGAATCCGGACCCTTGATTGGTGTGTTTTCCCAAACCAGCAATTGCCAGTGTAAAAATACATGGCCAAAGCGTGCTGCAGAACAAGCCTACACTGATAAACGCGTAAACTGCAACAATGCCCGTTGTGAACATTCCGATAAACAATGAAATGATTCCCAAGAAAGAGAATAGTAAAAGCTGACGAGCCGGATTTCCTTTGGAAAGTAGATCCGCTACGATCAACACCAAGATCACAAACGGATAATAATAGAAGGGTGTAACATCATTCTTTACCAGGACATTGATCAGTAAGAACAACCCGAAAGCAAGATAAGGTAGGGCAATCCCCAACACGCGTTGTGTTGCAGGACTTGTCTGGAATGCGCCGGCAGCAGATGTCCATCTTCCGATCATCAAACTGGCCCAAAACAAGCTGACATAAGGCGCAACATTTTCGCTCTTCATGCCCATTGTTTGCTTCAAATATTCTCCCAAGTTGCCTGCCGTAGCTACTTCCACGCCCACATACATGAAAATGGCGATCATTCCCATCCATAATTGCGGATATTGAATTGCAGATCCGGATTTGGTTTCTTCTTCAGCTTGAACCGCGGTAGTCAAATGATTTGGAATGGATGATAATTTGAATAACAACGCAGCTACCAAAAATGCTCCTCCCAAGATCAAATACGGAATTTTAATGCTTTCAATACCGATGCTGCTGCTGTCACCTTTTGCTGAACCGAAAATGGCCAAGGAGATCAAAACAGGTCCGATCGTTGTTCCAATATTGTTAATCCCACCCGCTAAGCTAAGGCGTTGAGACCCCTTGGATGGATCCCCCAAATTGATCGCAAGCGGATTAGCAGCCGTTTGTTGCAAGGAGAATCCTAAGCCTACGATAAACAATCCGGAGATCATGATCCCGAATGATTCGCTGTTTGCTGCAGGAATGAATAACAACGTTCCCAAAGCAGAAATGACCAAGCCTAATGCGATACCGTTTTTATAACCCAAACGGCTCAAGATATCCCGTTTCATTACTAGTGATAACACGAAATACAAGATCGACCCAACGGTGTAGGCCACATAAAAAGCAAAGTTGATCATTTGTGTTTGCCACTGCTCAAGGTGCAATTGTTCACGAAAAACAGGGATCAAAATGTCGTTGGAGGCGGCTACGAATCCCCAAAAGAAAAAGACACTCACCAAGGTTGCAAAAGCACCTACTGAAGATTTGTTAGTTTGCATAAGTCCAGAATTCTGGCGCAATATAGCGAGAAAATCTGCTGACTCAGCGCGTCAATAAATGCAGCGGGTTAATTTATGATCGCCCTACTTGGATTCCAAAAGCTGTTTTGCATCATGAATCAGTTGGTCCACTTCATGACTGTCCGTTCCATCATAGTAACCGCGAATTTGTCGTTCTTGATCCACCAATACAAAATAGTTCGTGTGAATGAAATCCGATCCAACATCCCCTTGATTGGAGGCTTCGGCTGGTTTAAGCACAAAGAAACTGCGACGTGCCAAGCGATACAGATCTTCTTTTTTACCGGTCAGGAAATGCCAAACTGTGTTGTTGGCACCATGTGCTTTGGCATAACGCGCCATCTGCGCTACCGTATCGGTTTCAGGATCAACGGTAAAACTGACAATGCGGAAATTGGCTTGATCTTTCATGGCAGACTGTACACGCTGCATTTGGGCGTTCATCTTCGGACAGATCGTACCACAGGTTGTGAAGAAATATTCTGCCACGTATACCTTCCCTTTCAACTGTTCGGAGCCGTATGCCTTTCCGCTTTGGTCTGTGAATGAAAAAGTGCCGATCGTGTGCCCGAATCCTTGTCGAACCAAGTCGCGATCCACCATTTCCGGTTGAATGTCAATTGGATTGTAAATTTTCAAGGGTTTTTCTTCTCTCGGTTTGGTCATGAAATAGGCAATGAACACTCCGATCACAAAAATCAACCCTACAAGAATTACGCGTAGCATATCTGGAAATTTCCTACAAATTTACTTACTTCGTTCTGAAATTGATGTGTATGCGCCTACTTTTCCTGATCCTCTGTTTATGTACACAAACCACTTTTGCCCAGCTTTCAGAAAGCAAATGGCTCATTAGTGGCGTTTATCATACTGGAGCAGTCGACTCTACAACCTACTGGGGAGTTGGAGCACGCGGTGAATGGCGTGTACATGAACGTGTCAGTCTGAATTACAACCTCGAACGAATCGGAAGAAGGGATAACATTTCACACTGGCATTCTTCTGCAGGAAGTTTTTTGGGTCCTCCATTGATCATTTTCGGGTTAATTAGCAGTGCGGATAATGAATTCTTCAATTTGGGTGGTTGGGGAACGGCTTTAGGTATTCTGGCACTTATCGCACCGGATGGAGCAAGTTTTCACATTCCTTATCGCTTTAATTGGGAGTTTTCGCCTTATGCCAACATCCTTGGTGTGGATTTCATGAAGAATCGAAATAACGATAAGTTCTACATACGCTATGGGGCTTCCTTTGGTGTAAAGACAAGTTATTGGATGGAAAACAATTGGACCCTTCAAGGATTTTTGGAAACACGAAAAGTTGCCGGCGTCAACTGGAGTTTAGGAGGCGGAGTTGGTATTGGTTATTCCTTTGGCACGCGCGACTAGCCTTCGCCCAAGCGGAATGTGTACTGCAACATGATCGTTCTGGGTGATTCGATCTTCAAAGGTCTTAAAGAGTAACTGCGATTAAAAATGTTGGTGCTGATCAAGGCTACTTTGTGTTTTTTTCCCAGTTCGTAGGACATACGGGCATCGATCACTAAATTCCCCTTGCGGTTGGCAGCAAAAAAGTCCATGTAGCGGATGTCTTGGATATAAGGTGCTTGCATCGTGAAGTCTTCGAATTCCTTGATGATGCGATCCATGTTGATGATCTTACTGAAGTATTTAGCTGTAATTCCGATGCCGAACTTTTTATTGTATGTAAAGTTGAGATCTGCTTTGATGTTGTGTAAAAAACGGTATTTCAAAACTCGAGATGCCGAATCTAAAGACGTGGAATTGTAACTGAATTGACGGTTGAAATCGTCAACAGCATACACGTAATCCGGATTTAAGGTTTGAGGCAACAGGTAATTATAGCCTACCATAAACTCCCACACATCTTTTTTACCAACCTTTCCTTTACCCGCAATGGAAGCATCAATTCCCTTTACCTCAGAATTTCCGGTGTTCAGGAATTTGAATCCGGCAAATGAAACGGGATTTGCAACATCCCAAATACCAAACATGTACTCGATGGTGTTTTCATAACGTTGGTAAAAGAGAGCCAAGTCCAGGAACCCCATCCAATCTCCCATTTTAAATCCTTGTTTCACACCCACTTCGGCATTCCAACTATATTCAGGTTTCAGATCTGGATTGGGGAATACACCAAAATTACCAACTCCTGTTTTTATATAGCGTTCTGTAATGGTTGGAAATCGATACCCTTGTCCGTAAGATGCTCTTAGAAAAGTGGCTTTACCAAATTGGTAATTGGTTCCAAAGCGCAATATGGGTTGTGATGCGGTAATGCTATCGTTCAAAGCAAAATGTTCAGCGCGTGCTCCGGCTGAAAGCAACCATCGTTTCGTCAATTTTTTCTCCAGTTGTAAGTAGCCGGAAATGTTCAGCATGTTGTTGAACGGGCTTCCGCTTCCTGCATAGATGTTTGCATAAGAATGCGTGTATTGCGAGGATATGCCACCAATTATTTCTAATGGCAGGCTATCAAAAAAAGAAGTCTTCAATTGATAATCTCCATAAAGCACGGTGCTTTGATTGCTTTGGTTCGCCGACATGTCATTGATCGTGCGCATCAAACGGGTACGCAAAGCGTGCTTTATTCGTTTTCCCGAATAAATTATGAAAGGGTCGAGATTTCCAATCGTTTGATCTTGCAAAAATACTGCGCCCGGATAAGCGCGGTACAAGCCACTGGTGTCGTTCAACCAGGCAAAGACCATATTGGATTGCGCCAACATACCATTTCCATTTAACCCAGCCTGCAGGTTTTTAATTCGCTTGAATCGATAAGCAATGTTGAAATTGGCTCTTGCCCGCATGGAGTACATGTCTTTCGGTGCAAAATTCGAGATGGTGTCGGCAATTACAAGACTGTCTGTTTGCGGTGGACCAATATAACCACGATCGTAATTGAAGTTACCACCAAAGACCAAATCCCAATTTCCTTTTTTGACAGAATGCAATAAGTTTACGCCAGAAATCAGCGGTGCTTTATCGTACCAATTTGCAAAATGTTTGAACGGATCGCTATAGAATCCGGAATACAAAATGATCTTGGATTGCGGAACCGACGTGGGATATGCCGTGCGAATGTTGATCGATCCGGATAGCGCAGAGGCTCCGGACAATACCGAAGCTGCACCTTTGATGACCTCTACTTGATGGATGTTTTCGATCGGGATAAATCCCCATTCCGGTCTGCCGGCATCACCCGAAAGCATAGGCATGTCGTCCACTAAAACAGCCACTTTAGATCCTACGCCAAACGTAAAACCACTTCCTCCGCGAATTTGAGGTTCGCCATCCAAAATGTTTAATCCCGGAGTTTGGTCAAGCGCTGTTTCAATACTGCGCGTGTTTCGATTTTCGATGGTGGATGCCTTGATCACTTCCAACGAAACCGTTTGTTCTTCCAATTTGTGATCGAATTTACCGACCTGAATAACCACTTCTTCAATGTTGGCTTCCCCGTAAGAAAACTGGTATTGGAAATCGATAGCCGATTTTCCACTCGGGTCCATGACCAATGTGTCAGAAGGATAATCCGCAAAACGAAAAACCAGAGTCGTCTTTTCCGATAAACCAAACTCCACGCGCCCTAAAGAATCGGCGATCAACGGTGTTTTATTCGGCAATAAGTAGACAAAAGCACTCATTGCCGGTTGGCGATCTTCATCCGTAAGCAGGATACGCACCGGTGTTTCTGTTTGCGAAAATCCCCCAAAAGGGAACAAACAGCTTAATAGAAGTAATCGAAGCGGGTTCAAAATTAGAATCGAACAGCCATTTTACGGGTGAAGTTACCTGCACTCGTAGTTACTTGTACAATCACGATTTGCTCTTGAGAGACTACCGCTTTTTCGTCAATGCTTCCTTGGAACAATTGTTTTCCGTCCAATGAGTAAACAGTGTATTGACCAGCTACATTTTCGGTGTTTTCGATCGAAATCTCTCCGTTTTGTGTTTTGATTGGCAAGCTGAACGATTCTTCTACTACAGAAGCACCACTGCCGTTGTAAATCAATTCTACATCGTCAATGAATAATTGATCGTTATCACTTCCACCACCCGGCGTTTTATTGGTTGTAAACGTTAAAAGGATGTATTGTGTTGAAGACGCTGGTCCACTGTAGCTAAATGGCACAGCAATGCGCATCCATCCGTTTGCGGTTTTGAAATTGCGAATCGCAGTAGCCACGACGTGAGAAGTAGAACCGCCATCAATCGGATCACGCAAGTCATAAGCATCATGTAAAATAGCACTGACGCGTGCAGAATCAGTACCAGCGCCATTAGCAGGAACGAATTTCGCCCAGAACACCAAAGTATCCGGGTCAACAGTAATAGCCTCTGAGAAATTGGCATCGTTTGTTATCGAAGAATTATAGTTTCCGGCATCAGACGGAATCGCGCTACCCATATTTATTTTCCCAACAGTTAAATTGCCATTGGCAATCACACCGAGAACAGAGTTTGAAAAGATCTTTGCTGACTTGGTTCCACTGGTTCCTGGGCGAACATCCGTTGATGATTCACATTGGTCACCACCAGCCCAACTAAGACTTCCGCCAGCGGATAAAAAACTGTTCCAATTAGTTGGTTCCTCTCCTGAAGAAACAGCTCCCCAAGATTCCATATTTCCATTGCCAATTTGTGTTTGGTTCCAGCCAATAAGAGGCAATAAACCTACTGATAAAGCAAGTAGCGAATTTTTCATGCGTGTAGTACTTTTACTGGTTTAGTAAATCGAAGTTAACTAATTTCATTGAAAAAGCTGAGTTTAAAATGGCATAAAACTTTATGTGTGGATAACACCAATGAAATAGTGTGCCAAACGAAAAGTGTTATTTTTGAGCTATGCGAAAGGAATTATTAGCTGAATTGTGCACTGCTCCCGGTGCTCCCGGATTTGAAGAGCCGATTAGAAAAGTGGTGTTGCGCGAATTGGAAGGGCTTTGCGATGAAGTAAAGCTGGACAATATGGGGAATGTTTATGCCATTCGTCGTGGTAAATCAGATAAAGCAGCTATGATCGGTGCTCATATGGATGAGATCGGTTTTATGGTGACCCACATTGATGATAAAGGATTTATCCGATTTACGACTTTGGGTGGTTTCGACCCGAAAACCTTGACAGCACAACGTGTAATCGTTCATGGCAAAGAAGACATCATTGGTGTGATGGCCTCTAAGCCAATTCACGTGATGTCACAAGACGAACGCAATAAAGTGGCTAAACTCTCGGATTACTTCATTGATACAGGGCTTCCGGCTGAAAAAGTAAAGGAACTGGTTTCGATCGGAGATCCCGTAACCCGCGAACGCTCATTCATTGAGATGGGAGATTGTTTCAACTGCAAATCACTGGACAACCGTTTGGCTGTATTCATAGCGATTGAAGTGTTGCGACTACTGAAAGGAAAGGCTTTGCCGAATGACGTTTATATGGTATTTACCGTACAAGAAGAAGTCGGAATTCGCGGTGCGAATGCGGCGGCCATGGCCATCAATCCGCACTTTGGATTTGGTTTAGACACAACAATCGCTTTTGATCTTCCCGGAGCCGCAGCACATGAAATGATCACTAAATTGGGTGAAGGAACTGCTATAAAGATCATGGATGCGTCAACCATTTGTGATGTACGCATGGTGCGCTATATGAAAGAAGTAGCCGGAAGAAACAACATCAAATGGCAAGCAGAGATCTTGACAGCCGGAGGAACGGACACTGCCGGAATTCAGCGCATGTCGCCAGGAGGCTCTATTGCAGGAGCTGTTTCTATTCCAACACGACATTTGCATCAGGTGATCGAAATGGCGCACAAAGATGATATTCAGGCAAGCATAGACCTTTTGGCAGCTTGTTTGCTGGAACTGGATCAATTTAACGAAGCATATTGAATATGAAAACACTAGTTTTTACCATAATTACACTTGGATTTGTAGGGATTTCTTGCAATTGGCAAGAACATGATCGACCGGAAAAAAAGATTACACTGGAGCCCTACTCCGGTCGTTCGATCGTGTTTTACAACGTAGAGAACCTATTTGATACGATCGATCAGCCGAATGTGCAAGACGAGGATTTCTTGCCGAATGGTAAATTGCAATGGAATTCTCAACGCTACCGCTTGAAATTAGAGCATATCGTGGAAGCTGTAACGATGAATTTGACTGAAAACCCGCTATTGATCGGATTGGTGGAGATCGAAAATGGATCTGTATTGACCGATCTTGCAAAAACCGGAAGATTAGCAGAAACAACTTATCGCTTGGCACACAAAGAATCACCGGATGCACGTGGTATTGACTGCGCTTTACTTTACGATGAAAACCGATTCAAACCTTTAGTGATTGCTAATTTAGCGGTTACGATCGATTCTATTCCCGACTTTAAAACACGCGATGTGTTGTATGTGAAAGGCGAGTTATACGGTAAGAAACAGGTGCATATCTTCGTTAATCATTGGCCGTCTCGTCGCGGTGGAGAAAAAGAATCGGAGATCAAACGCATCCGTGCAGCACAAGTGGCGCGTGAAAAGATCGATGCGATCTTGAAGGAAAATCCAAAGGCAAATATCATTTTGATGGGCGACTTTAACGATCATCCGAATGACATTTCCATGGAACAAACCTTGGGGGCAAAGCCTGTGACCGATAAAAAAGCACAGTTATATAACCTCTTATACGATGATCATTTAGCGGGAAAAGGAACGCATTCTTACCAAGGAAAATGGGGTGTTTTGGATCAGTTTGTTGTTTCTCGTTCCCTGTACAAAGGAAGAAAAGGGATCAAACTTGCAACGAAGGATGCCAAGATCGTATATGAAGAGAAATTGCTCTACACGCAAAGCGATGGTTCGAAAAAACCTTCTACGACCTATGGCGGGAACAAGTATTACGGCGGATACTCGGATCATTTACCAATTCAATTGCAATTGAAATAGAATTCCGTATCTTCATCGAGCCCGTTATCGCCTATGAAAACAGTTGCATTTACAACCGCACAATTTGTCAAGATCGAGTATGAGCTTGCATCCCCGGCAGTTCGGGCGGTTGCGTCGTTTTTGGATATATTGACCCTGTTCATTTATATGATGATCATGTCAGTGATTCTGAACATCAGTTTGTTCCAGTCGGGCATGGGCATGGATGGGGCAGAGGCATTGAATACTTTTTTGATCAGCATTCCATGGTTGCTTTATTCCCCGATCATTGAGTTCCTCACAAATGGGCGTTCCCTTGGAAAATTGGTAATGGGAATCCGAGTAGTGAAGTCAAACGGTGAAACAGCAGGCTTACGCGAATATTTTACCAGATGGATTTTCCGCGTGGTTGATTTGTGGGTGGGAGGTTTTGGATTTTTAGCCTTACTTCTTTCCGGAACTACTGAAAAACGACAGCGTTTGGGAGACATCATGGCAGATACTGTTGTGATCCGTGTGCGCGACACGCAAACCTACACCTTATCTGATGTGTTGAATATCAAGAATACGGATAACCACGTTGCAACGTATCCGGAAGTCATCCGCTTTTCCGACGAGGACATGTTGTTGATCAAAAACACCATTCTTAGGGTACAACGCTATCCCAACGACGAAACGCGCAAGTTTGCAATTGAATTGGCACACGAAACAGCACGACTGATCGGTTTAGAGGAAACACCTCAAAAAAAGATGGAGTTCCTAAGAACGGTCTTGCAGGATTACGTAGTTTTAACGCGCTAAAAACAGTTCATGGGTCAATTGGTGATCGTGCCAACTCCGGTTGGTAATTTGGAAGATATTACCTTGCGTGCAATTCGCATGCTGCAAGAAGCTGCGGTGATCTACGCAGAAGATACACGTACCACCAAGAAATTGTTGGGTCATCTGGAAATTTCCGGGAAGCAATTAGTTGCTTTTCATGCGCACAATGAACACAAACAATTGGAGCGCTGTGTACAAACAGTTCGTGAAAATGAGATCACGGTTCTGGTTTCTGATGCCGGTACTCCAGGTATCTCCGATCCGGGGTTTTTACTTGTGCGGGCCTGTGTTGAAGCACAATTAGCCGTAACTTGTTTGCCAGGTCCTACAGCTTTTGTTCCTGCCTTGGTTGGTAGTGGCTTCCCATGTGATCGCTTTGTTTACGAAGGATTTTTGCCACATAAAAAAGGCCGACAAACTAAATGGTTGTCGATCAAAGAAGAGGATAGAACGGTGGTCTTTTATGAATCACCACACCGAATTCAAAAAGCTTTGGAAGAATGCGTGGAATTGTTAGGTCCGGATCGTCAGGTGTGTGTCGCGCGCGAGATCTCGAAAATGTTTGAGGAATATATTCGCGGGAACGCAGGGGAGGTATTAGAACGGATCAAACAACATCCGTTAAAAGGAGAGATCGTATTGATCGTGAAAGGAGTGTAAACATGATGCAAACGAAAGCATTTGTATTGATTAAAAAAGGAGAGGCTGGTCAAGCCTTTCAGAAACAGACCATCTCGCTGAAAGATCCCGAAAAGCACGAGGTTCGAATTGCCGTTGCTGCCTTCGGATTGAATTATGCCGACGTAATGGCGCGACGTGGATTGTACCGTGAAGCTCCGCCTATGCCTTGTGTGATCGGTTATGAAGTAGTGGGAACGATTGAAGCTGTTGGTTCAGAAGTTGATCAAACGCTCATCGGAAAACGCGTGGTTGCTTTTTGTCGTTTTGGAGCTTATGCGAAACATGTGGTAACTCCAGCTTATGCCTGTGCAGAAATAGAAGGATTATCAGATGCAACGGCCTTAGCACTTGCCACACAAGGAGTAACGGCCCATTACATTTTGCACCGCAGCGCGAATATTTATCCGGGCGAACGGGTCTTGATCCATGCAGCAGCTGGTGGTGTTGGAAACTTGCTGATCCAAATGGCGAAGAATCGGGGTGCATTTGTTATTGCCAAAGTGAGTTCCGACGCCAAAGCCGAACGATGCTTACAGTTAGGAGCTGATGCGGTGGTGAATTACAAAAAAGAACCGTACGATCAGGCAGTTCAAAATATTTTAAAAACCGAGCGTTTAGACGCCAGTTTCAACCCGGTTGCCGGAAGTACTTTTAAGAAAGACTGGGCTTTGTTGGGCACTGGTGGTAGATTGGTGCTGTTTGGAGGATCAGAATTGGGAAAAGGAACGTTTGGAATTTTTACCACTTTAGGGTTTGTTTGGAGAATGGGCTTCGTGATTCCAATTGGTTTGATGATGCGCTCCAAAAGCATGATCGGAGTGAATATGCTCAAGGTTGCTGATAATAAACAACACGTGCTTACACAATGCATGCACGAAGTGGTGGAGATGGCGAAAAATGGAGAAATTGATCCGCTGATCGGTAACGAATTCAACGAGGATGCGTTTGAGGAAGCACACGACTTGCTCGAATCGGGGAAATCGATTGGAAAATTGATCGTGCGTTGGAGCTAATTGGCTAATTTTACAGACATGAAACAGGTACTTGGTTTGGTTGTTTTATTGAGCATGATGGGTTGTATTGAACACAGTCCGAATGAAGTACGTCCAACCTTGACACAACAAGCAGAGACGAAGTTCATCCAACAAAAAACCTACAACGGATACCGCATTTTTGAAGGCAAGATCCCGTGCGCTGATTGTTCGGGCATTCAACAACGCCTTGTTCTGAAAGGGGATACACTTGGAATTTACCGTTTGACAGAAGTGTATAAAGATGCCTCTGAAGATGGTGACGCAACGATCATTTCTACCGGTGAGTGGCAGTTAGTGCGCTCTGAAAAAACGAAAGAAAAGCAATTAATGCTCTCTCAAGGACATTTAGGCGATTCAGTGCGCATCCAATTGTTTACCTGGAATGGAAGCAAGATCCGTTTGCTTGAAGACGACGGCGATAAATTCCAAAGCTCCCAGAATTACACGTTGAGATTGACCAAGCAGGCAAAGTAAGGTCTTACTCCCACTTAATGTGATTATTCAATTGGTATTCTGGTACAGCCGGTATGTCATGTCCGTTGAAAACTTCCATGGATCCGTCTGTATAATGTACAACGGGTGTTCCGTTCATGGTAACGATCCAGATCTGTTTGGCAACAATATATTCAAAAAGCACACTGTTCTGGTGGTTATATTCCCATTTGTAGTCCATGTCATAGGTCACAATATTGGATCGCTCCAAAAGCAAATAACCACTGAATTCTGGTAACACAGATTGAAATACGGAGTCAATCCAATGACCATTATAATAATTTCCACTTCGATATGATTGGAAAATAAAACCCCCGCCATTTCTAGCGAATCTTTTTTTCAAATTGAGCAGGGCTAAAATACTGTCAATTTTTTGTTCGTGTTGTTTGTAAACGGACTCGGACATAGAGAGTTGATAGCGAAACTCATCAATGGAATCCTTTACAACTAGTAACTGGAAGTTAGGCTGTTCTGTCATCAGGTATTCCAGTGTTCGTTTCAGCAGATTAGCGCGTATTTCGACATCCTTTTTAGTTAGAATCAGCGGTTTTTGAGAATAATTTTTTGAAAGTGCTGTTATAGTCATAGGCACTATTGCTTTTCGAAGTCCAGGCTCCAAGGGCTGGAGAACTTGAGGCTTGTTAACCAAACAAGTTGAATCCCTAAAACCGCCACTATAATGACATTTTTTTTGTACGATGCCAGAACTATCTTGTTCGATCCACAAACCTTGCAGGGTGTCGTTTAAATAATGTTTTTCCGACTTCAATTTGCCATTTGGCCAAAAGGCAAAATTGCTACGTTCTTTGTCTGAGATCATTGTTCTCAACAGCAAAACTCCATTTTGCGCATATTGCTTGTTATCGTGGAATAGTTTTTCTGATTCTCGTGAACTAATAACGTGCGTGAACAGTTGGTGATTCGTATAATAGCTGCGGTTTTCACTGTATTGATGTGCCGGCTTGTAGATACTGATCGACTGCGGCCAACCGTCTTCATAGAATTGGGCCGAGAGCGTATCGTTTTGCGGTCGAAGGAAGATCTTTTGTTTCAACTGCCCGCTTGGATACCACTGATAAAAAGCCGTTCGTTCATTGGGACCGTAATCAAAAAGTGTTTTTTCTTTCCATTGCCCGTTTTCATAAAATTCATGGTGATAGCCTACACCGTTCTTTGCGATCACTTTTTCATAGATGAGCTGTCCGGTTTTCGAATAGCGCTTTTCATGTCCGGTAGGCCAATAATATGCTTCTCCGTACGCAATGGTCGTCCAAAGTGTGCCGTCTTCGTAATATTCCACCCAATTCCCAACTGAAATGCCATTTTCGAAATAGCGTTTGGAGGCAAGTGTGCCATTCATGTGATGGTATATAAACTCACCGTTTGGCTGACCGTCTTTGTAATTTCCTCGTTGCAGTTCCACGCCATTTTCGGCATACATGACGTACAAACCGGTTTGGGTTTGTGTCAAATACGGAGAATCGGTAATGATGAATTGGTGGTGCTTGATAGTTTGGATCTTGCCGTTTGGATAATATGTGATCTCTTCACCATATTGAACGCTCACATCGCTATATCCTTCCGCATCGATCACGTGGTCCGGACGTTTCGGATAACCAGTATCCAGCAGTTCTTGATGCGTCAAATTGCGGAAATAACGTACCGAATACAAAACCCCGGCACGATAGTCTTCATCCCTCCAACAGCGCTTGTTTTCTTTGTTTAGAAAGTAGATATTCTTTTGCTCCAGTTTATCCGATTGATCCTTATAGGTTAGAATAGCGATCGTAGAATCTTTGCGCACCCGTTTAAATTCCGAATACACCTTACCGGTTTCAAAATTATACTGGCGTTCTACTTGGAGTTGTCCATTCTTAAATTCGCGGTATTCGTAAGGTTTTCCATTGGCCAATTTCTGACAAACTCCTTCTCTGACTTGTTTGGGGTCGTAGTTTTGGTAAAAAGTAGAAAAGTAATATAGTCCGCCTTTCTTTTGGTAAGGATCAAAGGGACAATTTTGAGCAGTAAGCTTTAAACAGCAAAACAAAAAGGCAAGAAGCAGATAGTTTTTCATGAAAAAAGTATTCTGACAATGTTACATAGTTGGGATGAAAAGGTTCAATGCATTGATTAAATGAACAAAGAAGGGGACGCGATGCATCGCGTCCCCTTCTTTTGTATTAAACCCTTCTTGGTTATTTAAAAAATTGATTTATCCCTTCACATCAATTCCCAATTCCTTCAGCTGTGCTGCATCGATGGGAGCCGGAGCATCGATCATCACATCTCTTCCGCTATTGTTTTTCGGGAATGCAATGTAATCTCGTATTGAATCAGATCCTCCCATGGTAGCCACCAAACGGTCTAGACCAAAGGCCAATCCACCGTGCGGTGGCGCACCAAATTCAAAGGCGTTCATCAAGAAACCAAATTGCTCTTGTGCTTGCTCTGGTGTGAAACCAAGCAATTCAAACATGCGTGCTTGCAAGTCGCGGTCGTGTATACGAATAGATCCCCCACCCAACTCAACACCATTCATGGCCAAGTCATAAGCATTTGCTCTAACTTTTCCAGGTTCTGTTGCAATCAGATCGAAATCTTCTGGTTTCGGAGACGTGAACGGGTGGTGCATGGCATGGTAGCGTTCGCTATCCTCGTCCCATTCCAATAACGGGAAATCCAATACCCACAATGGAGCAAATTTGTTCGGATCGCGCAAGCCCAATTCAGTTCCCATGCGCAAACGCAATTCATTCATTTGTTTGCGTGTTTTATCCAATTCGCCGCTCAACACGAAAATCAAATCGCCTGCTTTCGCTCCAGTCAATTCGGCCCATACTTTCAGCGCTGCTTCATCGTAAAATTTATCTACAGAACTTTTGAAGGTTCCGTCGGCGTTGCATTTTACATAGACCAAACCTTTAGCACCGATCTGTGGACGTTTTACCCATTCGGTAATTTCATCCAATTGCTTGCGTGTGTATTCACTTGCACCAGGAACAGCAATACCAATCACTGCTTCGGCACTGTCAAACACCACAAAATCTTTTCCGGCTGTAGCTGCTTTCAAATCGGCCAATTCCATCCCAAAACGGATATCCGGTTTATCCGATCCATACTTTGCCATCGCTTCCGCATAATCCATACGTGGGAATGGGCCGTCAAATTCAATTCCTTTTACTGTTTTGAACAGGTGTTTCACCAATCCTTCGAAGGTGTTTAGGATGTCTTCTTGTTCTACAAAGGCCATTTCACAGTCGATCTGCGTAAACTCCGGCTGGCGGTCAGCACGAAGATCTTCATCACGGAAACACTTTACAATCTGATAGTAGCGATCGAAACCGGAAACCATGAGCAATTGTTTGAATGTTTGTGGCGACTGCGGTAAGGCATAAAATTCTCCTTGGTTCATACGAGATGGCACCACGAAATCACGTGCACCTTCAGGTGTAGACTTGATGAGGTAAGGTGTTTCAACATCCCAGAATCCTTGTCCGTCTAAATATTTTCTCGTTTCCAATGCTACGCGGTTGCGCAACATCAATTTCTGCTGTACCGGATTTCTTCTCAAGTCCAAATAGCGGTATTGCGCGCGCAATTCATCTCCACCATCTGTTTCATCTTCAATGGTGAAAGGTGGTGTTTTAGCTGCGTTCAAGATCGTTAATTCACTCACCTGTATTTCAATATCTCCCGTCGGCAAGTTTGCATTCTTGCTGGCACGTTCGATGATCGTTCCTTTGGCTTGGATCACAAATTCGCGACCCAACTTGCGGGCTTGCATGCACAGATCTGCATTTTCCTCCAAGTTAAAGGCCAATTGGGTAATTCCATAACGATCGCGCAAGTCAACGAAGGTCATTCCTCCCAAATCGCGTGAACGTTGAACCCATCCTGCTAGTGTAACTTGTTGTCCGATGTGTGTAGCGCGTAATTCGCCACAAGTATGTGATCTGTACATAAACGAAAAATTATCGGCTGCAAAGATAGCTTTTTCTGGCACACGCTGAGCGCAGCTTCACAAGCTGTTTGACCGCCATTCTATAGCAGTTCGTTCAGTTGTTTACAGACAATCATAATTTTTTTAATCCGATTAACATAAAGAAAATCAAATAGATAGAAATTAATTTTAAAAAAATTGCATCCTGGCTGTAACAAAAATGTGACTTGAAGGTCTTACGACTGAAACACCCGATGAAGGGTTGGAAACAGAAAACAATTAGAAAAAGATAAAGTTATGAAAACAGTAATGACAATTGTGTTGGCATTTTTACTGATGGGAAGTTTGAATGCACAAGAGGATCCGGATACAACGCGATTCAAATTAGGAGGAAGTGAGGTGATCGTTATTTCACCAAAAGGTTCTGAGGTGAAAGTTGAGGAAGGCGATACCATCAATGCTGAACCGGATGAAGAGGAATTGGAATCTATTGAGGCGCATTGGGCAGGTTTGGAGTTTGGTCCAACACTCCTTTTGAACAGTAGTATGAAATCGAGCTTTCCTAATGATCCGCAGTGGGAGAATGATCCGGGTAAATCATTCAGCTGGAACTTGAACGTTTTGGAACACAAATTTCCTATCTATAAGAATTATGTGGGGATCACGACAGGTTTAGGATTTAACTGGACGCAAATTGGGTTGAAACAATACAATTTGAACTATTCTGCGGATTCTTTGTGGGTAGTTACGGATTCAGTGAATGATTACAAGAAGAACAAATTACGTGCAATCTACCTTACAGCGCCGTTGATGTTGGAATTCTGTACTTCAGATGACGGTGATAAAGGATTTTACCTGGCTGCAGGTGTGATTGGTGGGGTGCGTATCGGTTCCAGCACGAAAGCTGTGATCGAATCGGATAAGAACGAAGCTAAAGTACGTAACCGCGGAACCTATGGCTTGAACGCTTTCCGTTTGGATGCCGCAGTAAAGTTGGGTTACAAAGATTGGGGTGTGTTTGCAAACTACAACGTATTGCCAATGTTTGACACCGATAAGACAGCAGCTGTTTACCCATTGACATTTGGATTATCGTATAATTTTTAGGTGAGCTCAGAGTAGCATAAGTAGTAACACAAGTCATGAAGAGGTCTTCGCAAGAGGACCTCTTCATGTTTTGGCTTGTTCCAGCTAAAGATTCTCTGCTTTTAACGAGTTATGTAAGCAGATTTGCTAAATTTGAAATTCATAGTTCGAAACACATCATGCGTTATTGGGTTTTCATCGTTTTCTTGAGTCTGACTGCTCCATTTGTGCAGGCACAGAACAAGTGTTCGTGTGATCCCATCGAATCGTTTGTTAAGAAACGCGATTTCGATTCTGTTTCAAGCTTTGAACCGCGTAATTTGCTGCGTGAATCGTGGAATTTTTCTAAGATGCCGGCCCCTCGTTGCAAAGCATTTTCACACCACCTGCGTGCCGAATACCATTTGTCAAAAGGTCAGTTAACTACTGCTGAAAAATACCTGGAACGCGAACGCTTTATTTTAGATAGTCTGCGCTGTCAACGTGCATCATTTATCGAGAATTATATTGGTTACGGGGAATTGTACCTCAAAAAAGGCGAGTTCAAATTCTCAGTTGATTCCTATACAAAAGCCCTGAGTTTATTGAAGAAAACTCGGAATCTTCAATTGCAAAGTAAAGTCTTGTTGGCCTTGTCTACGGCACAGTCGAAATTGAAGGATGAAGAGAAATCCAGAAACTTCATGTTTGCGGCTCATCCATTGGTACAACAGCTTCCGGACGGACCAAATAAAGTAGATCATTTGTTTAGTTTATCCACCCGTTACTATTACCATTCCCAGGCGTCGAACAATCCTGCTTTGCTTGATTCGGCTTACTTTGCTGCAGATTTTGGATTGCGTCTAGCAAAAAGAATTGGTTATAAGGAGTCGTTCATCAAGGGTTATAACCTGATGGAGGATAAGGCTTACCACGAACGCAATTTCCGTGTGGCTTTACAATACTTGGATAGTGCCTTACAGTTTACCAAAGCGGGGATCGATTTTTCTGACAGAGAGGGTATTTTTTCTGACATGGCGGATATTTATCTGGAATTGAAACAGTACGAAAAGGCTTATCATTACGCAGATTCTTCTTGGTTCAATGCTACACGGGTAAACAATCCGTATAAAGTGAAGAATGCCTTGGAATTGCTATACAACTGTTCCAAATTGAGTGGTGAATATGAACGTGCACTAACGGTTTACGAAGACTTAAGCATCATGCGTGATAGCGTGAAGCAGCTGGAGAGTAAAAAGGCGTATAATGAGCTGGAGGAAAAATACCACCGTGTTCGCCTCGAAAAATCAGCGTCAGAATACGAACAAGATCAGCAACTTTTGCAAAAGCAGCGCGAGATCGGTGATTTGAGAAACAAGTTAATAACGGTTGGATGGGTGATCTTTGCCTTGCTAGCGTTCTATTTGTTCATGGTATTCCGTCAACGATCGATCAAAATGCGTCAAAAGAAACTGGAGATCCAACACCGTTTGAATAAAGCGCGAATCAATCCGGATTTCATTTATGCTGCTTTGACCGGCTTGCAACAACACACCTCAGACAGTGACTTCAATAAGCGCGTTGGTTTGTTCTCTAAATTGATCAAGCAATTGTTGGAGCATTCCGGTGATGATTTCCTGACGCTGGACCAAGAGATCGAGTTCTTGAAGTTGTACCTCGAAATTCAGCAGAAAAGACGGAATAATGATTTCACCTATCATTTTGAGATCGATGACCAGCTTGATGCGAAGGATGTGTGCATTCCAACTATGATCCTACAGCCATTTGTTGAAAGTACGGTCGAGCAAGGTTTCGATAAATTAGGTCATACAGGTGAGTTGCGCATCACCTTCACGCTTTTAGGCAATAATGAATTGGCCATCCGTATTCAGGACAATGGAAAAGGATTGAAAGCGGTTGATTCTGCTCGTGCTTCGAAAGTGATCAATGACCGTTTGTTCTTGTTGAACAAAATGAACAAATCTGCATCCAGTTACGTAATCCGTGAGCGTCAAAGCGGCGGTGTTTTGATCGAGATCTTCTTGCCTTTGATCACCAGAGAATTCGCAGAAAAATTACAGTCAGAGGAGTAATTACTCGGATGCCTTCATTTTATCGTGGTAATACGCTTGAAGCCATACTTGTGAATGCATGCGAGGTTCATGTGTTTCAACGTGATGGTTCAATTGCTTTTTATCGATGATCCGCGCCTTCACATTGTCTTTCCATTGGGTGTCGAATAGTAATTGGAGTTCGGCTTGAATATCTTTTTGATACACCGGACAACCGACTTCAATGCGTTTATCGAGATTGCGTTCCATCCAGTCACCTGATGTCAAATAATAATGCGGATTGCCATTATTGTGAAAGATCATAAAACGCGAATGTTCCAAAAATCGGTCTACAATACTGATCACTCGTATGCGTTCACTCTTTTTCTTGATTCCAGGCACCAAACAACATACACCACGAACGATGAGATCGATCTCGACACCTGCAGTTGAGGCCTCGTACAATTTATCAATGAGCTTTTTGTCGACCAAGTTGTTGATCTTCATTTGTATTCGTGCTGTTTTTCCAGCTTTGGCATGGCTGATCTCTTGTTGAATGAGTTGCATCAATTTACGCCGCGTATTAATGGGTGATACCATGAGGTAACGAAATGTATGTCGATGCAGGCTATGTTCCATCATATGAAAGACATGTTGTACCTCTGTGCCGATGCGTTTATCAACAGTAATCAATCCCAAATCAGTGTAGATCTTCGAGGTGCGCTCGTTGAAGTTGCCGGTTCCTACATAGGTGATTAACTGCTCTTTTTTATTACTGACCCGTTTGATCTGGATCAATTTGGAATGGATTTTCAGGTTTTCATATCCGTATACAACCTGCGCTCCTTCATCTTTTAGTTTTTCAGCCCAATACAAGTTGTTTTCCTCATCAAAGCGTGCCTGAAGCTCTAATACAACCATAACGTGTTTCCCGTTACGAACAGCATTGATCAAAGCATTCATGACCTGCGAGTTATTTGCTACTCGGTACACATTGATCTTGATGCTTTTTACCTTTGGATCGATGGCTGCCTCGCGCAACAGATCGACTACGTGATCAAAACGTTGATATGGAAAGTGCAGTAAAATGTCCTTTTTTTGGATTTGTTTGATCAAACTCGGGGTTTCGGCTAAATCTGGATGAGCTGCGGCTTCGTATTCCGGAAACAAATAGGTTTTCTTTCCAAAATCGGGGAAACGCATGAAGTCTTTGAAATTATGGTAGCGACCTCCGGGAATGGAATTAATGGTTCGGGATATGTTCAGTGAACGTAATACGGCAGAAAGCAGGTCTTCCGGCATTTGATGATCAAAAACCACGCGACCAGGCTCACCTTTTTTGCGCAGTTTGATACTCTTCTCCATTTTTTCAATGAGTGACATGCTCACATCATCATCCAGGTTTAGTTCAGCATCACGCGTGAATTTAAATGTAAATGCTTCAATGGAATCGTATAAAAAGATGGTGAAGACACTGTTTAAATTCAGTCGGATGATATCATCTATCAAGATGAAGTTGGTTGAACCCTCTGATCTAAGAATGTAGAAGCGAGGAATGGTTGTGGGCACTTCGATGAGTGCATAACGCACCTTGCGTTTACTGTCCCATTCCATCTTTATCGCCAGATAAATGGCTTTGTCTCGTACTTTCTGAAGCGGAGTTTTCTTCTCCAGGATAATTGGAACGAGATCATGTATTACCTGTTCATTGAAGTAGTGCTGCAATTCTTCTTTTTGCGCGTTACTAACTGTTTTCTCTGTAAGTTGTTGAATCCCGTCTTTTTTCAGTGATTCAAGGATATCGTTATAAGTTTCTTCAAATTTCTTTTGTTGGCGCACAACTACGGCCCTAATCTCGTCATACAAAGCACGTGGTGTTCCGGCGAAACCTTCCACTTTCTTGTTGTGTAATGAGATCATGCGCTTGATGTTTGCCACTCGAACACGGTAGAATTCATCCATATTATTGGAATAAATCCCTAAAAAACGAATGCGTTCGATCAAAGGCACCATCGGATCCATGGCTTCCTGCAACACGCGTTCATTGAATGAAAGCCAGCTCAACTCTCTATTGATATAGCTCATGTTACAAATGTGCGTTTTATTTTGTCCAGAAACAAGCGGGATGTTACTCATATGATGCTTTGAACACAAAGCTACCTGAAGGATATTTCCTGAATGTTAAGTGTAGATTATGCAACAAAAAAGGCAATCCGCCTTGGATTGCCTTTCAATTGCAAGCAGAGAGCCTATTAATTGTTAAACATATCGGAATTGACTATTTCAACTCCTTAATAAAAATAGTAGAAAAGTCTAAATTTTCCAATGCATTGGTCTCAAAATTTCGAATACGTGAATTGATCATCGTAATGAAATCGTCAGAGATGATTGGCATTACAACCGCGTCGTCAATGATTGTTTGGTCACATTTGATCAACAAATCGTGGCGTTTGTTTGCATCCAATTCTTTGTTGGCAGCGTCGTACAAACCATCGAATACAGTGCTTTTGTATTTGAACGGGTTGATGAATTTAGCGTTGTCTTGAATGTTACCTCCATAGAACAAGCTCATAAAGCTTTCTCCATCTGGATAATCTGCGATCCAACCACTCACCCACATGGCTGCAGTACCGTTAGAAACTACTTTGTTTCGTTCTTCGATGCTCACCAATTTCACTTGAATGGTCACGTTCAGTTTCTCTTTCAATTGTTTTGCAACACCTTTTGCCAAACGGTGACGATCTGAATCTTTGTTTCCGTTTACGTAAAGTGTAACCATTGGAAATCCTTTACCATCCGGATAACCTGCTGTTGCCAATAATGCTTTCGCCTTTGCAACGTCAGGAGTGTATCCTTTGACTTTGCTGGCATCAAAGAATTCTGAATTCGGTATCATTCCATTGGTGATTGCATAACCTTCACCCATCAATTCGGTATTAACCAATTCTTCGCGGTCTAAAGCCAAGTTAAACGCTTTACGGACATTGATATCTTGGAAGATTGGATTCTTGTGAGCAAAACCGATGAATGTCATAGAGAATGACGGTTTAGAATCTACTTTGTGCTTCACAGTTTTACCAGCCTGTGCTTCAGCTAATGATCCCAATACATTTTCAACTTCCTCAGCCGGAATTTCCATTACCAAATCGATCTCTTGGTTGCGGAATGCTAATAATTCACTTTTCTTGTTGGTAGAGTAAGTCATGATAATACGACCCAAGAAAGGCAATTGGTTTCCGAATTCATCTTTGCGCCAGTAGTTCTGATTGCGTTTTAAAACGATCTTTTCTGCTGATTTTTCCTCTAGCATGAAAGGTCCGGAACCAACAGGGTGGTTGATTAGATCATCGCCATAGGTATCGTAAGCTTCACGCGGGAAAATTCCGAATCCAGAATAAGCAATAATTTTATCGAATCCAGAGAATGGCTGCTTTAATTTAATTGTCAAAGTATGGTTGTCAACCGCTTTAATTCCGCTAACACCACCTTCTTTGAAAGCTGTTTTTGTTGCTTTGTTGAATGCAGATGCTCCGTCGATACGCTCTACCAACAACCAGCTCACTTCGTTTAGTTTCAATCCACTGCAAGCCATGTCAAAAGTGAACTTCACATCTTCGGCAGTCAATTCACGACCGTCACCACCAAAACAATCATCGTCATGGAAATAAACTCCCTTGCGAATTTTGAAGGTGTATGTTTTACCATCAGGGGAAACGGTGTAAGATTCTGCTACACTTGGAATTACATTTTTACCACTTGGATCCAAGCGCAATAGTTGATCAAAGATCTGTGTGGTCATGCGTTGCGAGTAAAGGTCTACTGCCTGTAGTGGAAGTAAACTTGCAACTTTCTCTGGAGACATGAATCGGAATTCACCGCCGTAGCGTGCTCCACCAACAGCTTTTTTGTTTGCTAGATCCTCATCCGGATTTGAACAAGAAACGATCACCAAAATGATTGAGGCTAAAGCAATTACGTGTTTTAACATAAGGAGTCTTTTCAGTCGTAGGTAGCAAATATAACAATTGCTTCGGCATAGTCAGAAAAACCGTCTAATTTTTAATGGTTTTATGCTATTTTGAACAAAAAGAAAAAGCCCCTTGGAGGAGGAGCTTTAACATGTTGGTTTAATAAGAGTAGTTTATGTTGGTGTAACATAAGTGATTCAAATATACGAATTATTTATTCTGTGGTATACTTGGAATCAAAAATATTTGTTTGACATAGCAAACAACTAGTACCCAACCTTTTGACGAACACGCTTCAAGGTGGCTTGTGCAATTGAACGTGCCTTAGCCGCACCGATAGCAAGTAAGTCGTCCAACTCGTTCTTGTTCGCCATCAAGTGGTTATATTTTTCGCGGTGAGCAGCGAATTTCGTCAAGATCAAGTCCAATAAAGCTGTTTTTGCATGTCCATAACCAAAACCACCTTGCAAGTAATTTTTGCGCATTTCAGCAATTTCTTCCTGACTGGCCAAAAGTTCGTACAACTTAAATACATTGCAAGTGTCCGGATCTTTTACGTCTTCCAGGCCTTTACTGTCTGTAACGATAGCCATCACTTGTTTTTTCAAGGCTTTTTCCGGAAGAAAGATATCGATGAAGTTGTTGCGCGATTTACTCATTTTTTCACCATCTGTTCCTGGGATCAATTTGGTTTCTTCATTGATGCGTGCTTCTGGTAAAACAAATGTTTCACCATTGACAGCATGGAATCGACTGGCAACATCACGCGTCATTTCAATATGTTGCTCCTGATCCTTTCCTACCGGAATGAACTCTGCATCGTACATCAAAATGTCCGCAGCCATGAGCATAGGATAGGTGAATAACCCACCATTTACATCACTCAAACGATCCTTTTTATCCTTGAAGGAATGCGCCAATTCCATGCGGGAAAATGGAAAATAGCACAGTAAGTACCAAGTCAATTCAGTTACTTCCGGCACGTCACTCTGGCGATAGAAAGTGGTGTTTTCAGGATTCAATCCACTAGCCAACCACGCTGCTGCAGTAGAATACGTGTTTTCGCGCAATTCCTCTCCATTTCTGATTTGCGTTAATGAGTGCATATCGGCAATGAACAAAAATGAATCGTTGCCAGGTTGCTGAGACATCTCGATCGCCGGAAAAATTGCACCAAGTAAATTTCCCAAATGTGGGGTACCTGTACTTTGAATACCTGTTAAAATACGTGCCATCTGTCTTGTTTTGGTGCGAAAATACCACAATTTGTAGAATCTTCCCCCGATTTACTCACTGAAACGGCTTGGAACAGCGTTCAAAATACCGTATTTTTGGATCATGAGAAAAGTGATAGGTGCGCTCTGCTTCGTCTACAAATTGTGGGTTGGTATCGTGTTCGTTGCGACTTTACTTTTCTTTTATCCTTTCATCTTCATCACCCTTCAACGTTTGGAATGGCGCAAGTATAGCTTCCCGATCAATGTGGTATGGAGTTCAACAGTACGTCTGCTGTGTCTGGTGCATGTGTGGCGGATTAAAAAACATCCTTTACCTGAAGGACCCTACCTGATCGTCGCCAACCACACTTCCTATTTCGATATTTTCTTGATGTATTCCATTCTTCCAAAACACCGGTTCTT